>JACRAS010000014.1 GCA_016234705.1 Betaproteobacteria bacterium
CCATCGACGCGCCGGTATCGGGCGGCCAAGCCGGCGCCGAGAACGGCGTTCTCACCGTGATGTGCGGCGGCGACGCCGAGCCATTCGGGCGCGCCGAGAAGGTGATCGCCGCCTACGCGCGCGCCTGCAACCTGATGGGCGCGCCCGGCTCCGGCCAACTCGCCAAGATGGTCAACCAGATCTGCATCGCCGGGCTGGTGCAAGGCCTGGCCGAAGGCCTGCACTTCGCCAAGAAAGCCGGTCTCGACGTCGAGAAAGTGATCGCCACAATTTCCAAGGGCGCGGCGCAGTCCTGGCAGATGGAGAACCGCTACAAGACCATGACCGCCGGCAAGTTCGATTTCGGATTCGCCGTCGACTGGATGCGCAAGGATCTGGGTATTTGCCTGGGCGAGGCGCGCAAGAGCGGCGCGCATCTGCCGGTCACCGCGCTGGTCGACCAGTTCTATTCCGAAATCCAGGCGATGGGCGGCAAGCGCTGGGATACGTCGAGTTTGATTGCGCTGCTCGACCGCAAGCCTTGATATTGTCATGGCCGGGCTTGACCCGGCCATCCACGTCTTTCTTTGAACCCAAGACGTGGATGCCCGGCACAAGGCCGGGCATGACGGAGTTAAACTGTATGCTTCAAAACTCCATTACCAAACCATCCTCGGCGACCAGCACGCCGGCGGCGCGCAACTCGTCGAACTTCGCCAGCACGCTCGGATTCATATGCGTGGCCATGACGCGCTTGGCTCGCAATGCCGGCAATTTTGCCTGTAGAATTTCCCATGTCATGTGGCCGGTGAGCTTGTCGGCGAAACCGTAGCACTCGCAGACGAACAGGTCGGCCTCGCGCGCTACGGCTAACAGCGCATCGGTCCATTCGGTGTCGCCGGAATAGGCGAAGACTTTCTCGCCGTCCGACAACCGCAGCGCGGTCGACGGCGCACCCGAGCCATGCACCACCTCGGCGGTGACGAGCGAATGGCCGAGCAGCTCGGCGCCCTGCCCCGGCGCGATTTCCATCACCTGCCAGGGAAACCGCCATTTCGAGCCGGTCGATTTCGGGAAGAATACTTCCAACGCGGCATCGAGCCGCGCGCGCGTGCCGGGGGGTCCTGCGATCGTCAGCGGCTTCTCGCGGCGCGCGAGGAATTGCGCGTCGAGCAAGAGAAACGGCAGGCCGCCGAAATGATCGCCGTGCAGATGCGACAGCACGATGCCATCGATGCGGTTGGGATCGAGGCTGCGCGCCTTCAGCGCCGGCAAAGCCGAGGCGCCGCAATCGACCAGCAGCGTGCCCTGTGCCGTCTCCCGGAAGAATCAGGTGTTGCGGCGGCCGCCGGAGCCGAAGGCGTCGCCGCAGCCGGCCATGGTTAGTCGCATGAGTTTTCCTTGCGCATTATGTGTGCAAAACCTTTTTCCGCCCTCGGATCAAGTCCGCGAGCAAGTATTTCGTGATTGTGCGCTAGCCAACGCTCCGCCGCCCGTATTCTTTGCGGCGCCGGGTACGCCGTCGTCTCAATCTTCGCCCCCTGAGGGGAGCGGAGCGCCGAGAAACGCGGAGGCTTGCGAGGCCTCCTGGGCGGCTGGCGCAGCCGCCCGACACGCTTGCGAGGCGTGTCCCCTCCGTTTGCGATCACGGAGGGGCGCCTCTCGGCGCTCCACTGGCGGCGATTTCTGTCCCCGGGTCCGCGTTTCCTGGTTTCCGTTCCGGTTTCTTCTCTAGGCTTCAGCGCCAGTTCGCCTCATCGGCTTGTCGCGCTTTGGCCCGTCCGAAACAGATAGAACGGTCCCAGTCCAGCGAGCTCCTCGCAGCCGGAGCAGAGTACCGCCCGATCGGGTCCCGAGGCCTCCCGAGCGCGGGGGTACGAACCCCGCCCGCAGGCGCCGCATCCGGCTCCATCCTCGAAACGTCTCGCGAAGACGCCCCTCGTTGAGCCAGACGGGGTGGAATATAGTCCGAAAAGGAATTAAGTCAATAGGTTTTTTTGGCCCACGCAGAGAATAAATCCACCCCGGCGTCTCTCCCTGCTATAAAGGAAAAGCATGGATGATAAACGCACAAAGAAACCGATGCTCTCCGCTCATAATCGTGTGCGTCCACAACGCGGGCAATCGACGCGTCGCGACAAGACGACCACCCTGGTACGCAATCGCAAGAACCCGGCCGCAGAAAGCCGCGGCCTATTCACGGTATTTCGA
>JACRAS010000161.1 GCA_016234705.1 Betaproteobacteria bacterium
GCATCAGCCACCGCAACACCCGCCTTGCCGAACGGATCCGGAACGAGCGGTAGCGCCGCACTTCGTTCTTCGTCCCGTTTCAGGCGGAAGGCGGGCTCCGCTCCGGGGCGAAACCATCCCGCAGCAGAACCGGCCGGGTTGCACGGCTCGCGCGTATCGATGCCCGAGCCGCAAGTGTGCATCGGAGTTCCCGGCCCGGCTCACTGGAACAACGGGGAATTTCCCCCGCATATCGCCCGCCCATTTTGTGCCGGCGAAGGGGCAGGACTTGATATAGGTCAAAACTGCGGGTGCGTCGCGTCTTGCTTGCCACAGTCCATAAGCCTGAATCGGACCCGCAATCAAGACCTCGGACCGCGAGCACGCTGAAAGTGAAGCCGGCCGGTAAGCCGGGTTCTGTTACGGGGATTGCTCCCTATGACGGTCATTCCTCTAGGCCCTGGGTTGCCCCAGGGCTCCAGCCACCTACCCGCGAACTTGAGCGAGCCGCTCATAGCACGCCAAGCCTGCGCGTGCAGCATCCGCCTATTTGGTGTTGCTCCGGGTGGAGGTTACCGCGTTTCACCCCTTGGGCGCCAGACGCGCGGACGAGTCCGCGCGCCGGTCCCAAGGACTCGTCTCTGTGGCCCTATTCCTCGTCTTCGCCAAAGGCAAGCCTCCGACTAGTACGTACGGCCGTTAGCCGTCACCCTGCTCTATGGAGCCCGGACTTTCCTCTCCGTACCCTGCGGCACGCAGCGACCGTCTGGCCGGCTTCACCGCGCAATTCTAGCACCTGGCGCGCACGCGGCCCGGCCTCATTGCCGCGATGGCATCGGGCAACCGTGTCCGGGAGATCGGGTTATTTCTTCTTGCCCTTGCGTGGCGAGGCTTCGTTCACAGTTTGACTTCGCCGGGGTTCCCGCGTGCTCCGTTCTTCCTGCGCCTCCTCGGCCTGCTTGCGCCCGGGGCGGAAGTGCTGGGTATCGTCGTAATAGCGCTCGTCCTCGTTGTCCGCGGTCCAGCCGGGAATGCCCAGCACCGGCAGCGGCGCGTAGGCCTCGGTCGCCGCAAGCGCCTTCGGGTCGCTGAAATATTTTGCCAGGCGCGCGTCGAGCGTGGCGAGTTGCTGCGGCAGAGGCCGCTCCAGTTCGCGCGGCGGTACATCGAGGATCACGGTCTTGGCGGTGATGCCTTTGTAGGGCTGCAGGGCTTTCTCGTAGATCGAATGCCCAAACACGCAAAAGCGCATGGACTCGATGACATCGTTCCGGCGCTGCCAGAACAACTCCTTCCACTTGAAACCGCGTAACAGCGCGCCGAGTTCCGCTTCGCTGGTCGCCACGATCACGCCGCCTTCGTCGAACAGGGTGAGCACATCGCGGGGCGTGCCCCGCGATCCACCCTCGGTGCGGGGCGTGCCGCGCAAACCCTCCCCCTGGCGCGCCAACATCTCCCGGTAGTGGTGGCGGTTGATGGCCGCTTTGCTCCGCGGAAACGTGATCCACACCAGGGCATTGAACAGGTCATGCCAGTTGCGGCTGCGGGTCAACACCTTGCCGCGGGCATAGACCCGGGTTTCGTAGGGCTCGTCGGTCTTCGCCTCCTGCGGCACGAACTCCACCGGCACGCCGCCTCCGCTCGCCACCTCGCGCTCGTCGCACATCCGGTTCAACTGGGCCAGGGTGGGAAAGTGATCCACCGGCAATCGCTCGATCAGCGGGGCGAGCGTGGCGAAGGCCGGCGAGGCGAGGAGTTCCCACCGGTTCCAGACAGGGGGAGCAGCGGTAACCATCGCGGCTGATCCGGCTATTGCAGGCGCCAGGCGAGACGCTCGCCGGCGCGCAGCGGCACCAGTTCGTCATCGCCCAGGGCGAGCGAGGATTGCACCTGCCAACTCTCGCGCCGCAGGGTGATCTTTTCGCTGTTGCGCGGCAGGCGGTAGAAATCCGCGCCGTGGAAACTGGCAAAGGCCTCGAATTTGTCCAGCGCGCCCGCCGCCTCGAACGCCTCGGCGTAGAACTCGATCGCCGCGTGCGCGGTATAGATGCCCGCATGGCCGCACGGCGCTTCCTTGTCGCGGCGCGAGTGCGGCGCGCTGTCGCTGCCGAGGAAGAACTTGGGGTTGCCGCCGGTTGCAGCCTGCAGCAGCGCCCGGCGGTGCGCCTCGCGCTTGAGCAGCGGCAGGCAGTAGTGATGCGCCCGGATGCCGCCTTGGAACATGGCATTGCGGTTCATCAGCAGATGATGCGCCGTGACCGTCGCGGCGATGTTGGCCGGGGCCGCGGTCACGTACTGCACCGCCTCGCGCGTGGTGACGTGCTCGAGCACCACCCGCAACCCGGCAAAACGTTGCGTGATCTGCGGCAGCACCGTGTCGATGAATACCTTTTCCCGGTCGAACACGTCCACTTCCGGGTCGGTGACCTCGCCATGCAGCAGCAACGGCAGGTCCGCTTGTTCCATGGCCTCCAGCACCGGGAAGCAGCGCTCGAGGCGCGTCACGCCGGAATCGGAATTGGTGGTGGCCCCGGCCGGGTAATACTTGACTGCATGCACCCTGCCGCTCGACTGCGCCAGCGTGATCTCGCCCGGCGCGGTATTGTCGGTGAGGTAGAGCGTCATCAGCGGCTCGAAGCCCGAATTTGCGGGCAAGGCCGCCAGAATACGCCTGCGGTAGGCCTCGGCCAGCTCCACCGTGGTCACCGGCGGCCGCAGGTTGGGCATGACGATGGCGCGGGCGAACTGGCGCGCCGTATGCGGCAGCACCGCGGCGAGCGCGGCGCCGTCGCGCAAGTGCAGGTGCCAGTCGTCAGGGCGGGTGAGCGTGAAGGTTTGCATGGCAGGCGCGATTATACTCGACGCGAACTCCGAACCCCGAACACCGACATCAAGCAGCAACACAGAAAACGCTACTTTTCCCCTTCTGCGTTACGCAAGGCGAGCGCCCGTGCATACAATTCGTTCTTGCGCGCGCCGGTGATCGCGGCGGCGAGCGCGGCCGACTGCTTCAGCGGCAGCTCCGCGAGCAGCAGGCGCAGCACCCTCTCGGCCTCGGCCGGCAAGCCTTCCCGCGCTTGCTCCCGCGCTCCCGCGACGATCAACACGAACTCTCCGCGCTGCCGGTTGGGATCGGCCGCGAGCCAGTCGCCGGCCTCGTCCAGCCGGCAGCGGTGGATAGTCTCGAACAGCTTGGTCAGCTCGCGCGCGATCACGATGTCGCGTTCCGCACCGAGCATTGCCGCGAGGTCGGCAACGCACTGCGTCACGCGGTGCGGCGCCTCGTAGAACACCAGCGCGTAGGGAAGCTCGCGCAGCGCCGCCAGCGCCGTGCGCCGCGCCGCGGGCTTGACCGGCAGAAAGCCGTAGAATAGAAAATGCGGCGCCGCCAGACCGGCCGCCGACAGCGCCGCAATGGCGGCGTTGGCGCCGGGAATCGGGTATACCGTGATACCCGC
>JACRAS010000160.1 GCA_016234705.1 Betaproteobacteria bacterium
CCCTGGGCGCGCGCCAGCGCCGGATTCACGAACAGATAGTTGTGAGCATGGATCTGGCGCAGCCAGGCGTTCTGCGAATCCCAGGAGTGGTACATCGCCATCGGGCGCTGCGTGATCGCGTTCAGCGGATATTTGTGTGTATCGGTCGCCTGCGCTTCCAGCGCTTCGTAGTAAAACGGCAGCGGATCGAAATAGGTTTCGATGCGCTGCGCCAGGTGCGGCGGCGGGCGCCGTTTCGCCGGCCCCCTGCCCTGCGCCGCCATGCGGAATTTCTGCAGCACCTCGGAATAGATCTGGATCACAATGGGATCGGCGTGGCGGCGCAGGCGCGTTCGTTGCGCCCACTCGTGATAGCCCTTGTTCCAGTTGCGCATGTACTGGTAGGAGGGCGGCAGCTTGTACTGGAACACGCAGTTGTTCCTGGCGTACATCTCCCACTGGCGCAGATTGGGCTCGCCCTGCATGAACTTTTCCCCGCCCTTGCCGCGCCAGCCGGCGAGAAAGCCGATGCCGGAACCGGGTTCGGTCTCGGAGTTGACGATGAAATCGGTGTAGTCGCGGTATTTGCGGCTGCCGTCGGCGTTGACGAAGGCGGGAAACTTCAGGCGTCCGGCCAATTCGATCAGCACTTCCTGGAATGGCTTGCACTGTCCCGTCGGCGGCAGCACCGGCACGCGCACCTCGTCCACCGGGCCGTCGAATTCGGAAATCGGCCGGTCGAGCATGGACATGACGTCGTGGCGCTCGAGGTAACTGGTGTCGGGCAGGATCAGGTCGGCGAAAGCGGTCATTTCCGACTGGAACGCGTCGCACACGACGATGAACGGGATTTTGTATTCCCCGCCTTCGTCCTTGTCGTTGAGCATGCGCCGAACTTCCATGGTGTTCATGCTCGAGTTCCAGGCCATGTTGGCCATGAAAATCATCAGCGTGTCGATGCGGTAGGGATCGCCGCGCCAGGCGTTGGTGATGACGTTGTGCATCAGGCCGTGCACCGACAGCGGGTATTCCCAGGAAAAAGCCTTGTCGATGCGCACCGGCTGGTTGTCGGCATCAATAAACAAATCGTCGGGCGTGCCTGGCCAGCCGAGCGCGAGTCCGGCGAGCGGCGTATCCGGCTTGACGCCCTCGGGCCCCTTGGGCGTCTTGGCGAGCGGCGGAATGCCGCGCGGGAACGGCGCCTTGTGGCGGAAGCCGCCCGGACGGTCGATGGTACCGAGGAGGCTCATCAGAATCGCGAGGGCGCGTATGGTCTGAAAGCCGTTGGAGTGCGCCGCGAGGCCGCGCATGGCGTGGAACGCGACCGGATTGCCGGTGACTTTCTCGTGCTCGGTGCCCCAGCTATCGGTCCAGGCGATGGGCAGCTCGATTTTCTGGTCGCGCGCGGTCACGCCCATCTCGTAGGCCAGTCGCCGTATCGTGTCCGCCGGAATGCCGGTGATGCCCGCCGCCCATTCGGGCGTGTAGTCCTGCACCCGCTCCATCAGCAACTGGAACGCAGGCTTTACCGGCGTGCCGTCGCCAAGCGTGAATTCTCCCAGCAGGTAGGGGTCGGCCTCGGGCTGGTGGCAGGGCGCGGGCTGTTCGTTCAAACGGTTCCACCAGAGCATGTTGCGCGGGTACTCGGGGATGTCCTCGTAGCGGCTCGCATCGCGCACCGGCATGCCCTGCGCCTCGGACCGCGGATCGAGGTTGATGAGATAGCCGGCATTGGTGTAGCGCGCGAGGAACTCGCGGTCGTAGAGCCCGGTGTGGATGATTTCGTGGGTCAGCGCGAGCAGCAGCGCACCGTCGGTGCCGGGCTTGATCGGCACCCATTCATCGGCGATGGCCGAATAGCCGGTGCGCACCGGATTGACGGAAATGAAGCGCCCGCCGGAGCGCTTGAACTTGGAGATGGCGATCTTGAGCGGATTCGAATGATGATCCTCGGCCGTGCCTAGCATCACGAACAGCTTGGCGCGCGCGAGGTCGGGGCCGCCGAATTCCCAGAACGAACCGCCTATGGTGTAAATCATGCCAGCGGCCATGTTGACCGAGCAGAAACCCCCGTGCGCGGCGTAATTCGGCGTGCCGAATTGGCGCGCGAACAAGCCGGTGAGCGCCTGCATCTGGTCGCGGCCGGTGAACAGCGCGAATTTTTTCGGGTCGGTGGAGCGGATTTTCTTCAGCCGCTCCTCCAGAATCCGGAAAGTCTCGTCCCAGCTCACTTCGACGAACTGGTTGTCGCCGCGCGCCGAGCCGGGCTTGCGCGCGAGCGGCTTGGTCAGGCGCGCGGGCGAATACTGCTTCATGATGCCCGAGGATCCCTTGGCGCAGATCACGCCCTGGTTGAGCGGGTGCCCCGGATTGCCGTCGATGTAGCGCACCTCGCCATCGCGCAGATGCACGCGTATGCCGCAGCGGCAGGCGCACATATAGCAAGTGGTATGCTTTACCTCTGTTGGCGCGGACAATTCGGCGGTTGCTGTCGGAGTCACAATGGCGGACGTCGAATATATGGTCGAAGCGTGCTTGCGAGAAAGGCCGCTACTCTATATTAGCGTTATCTCGGCACAAGCTGAGAATTCTGATTTTATCATAAGTAAGGGTAATTGCTTTCACTTATGGACAATGATAAGCTGCTGTTTATTCTATATTTGTGTGATAGACCCCATGAAAGACACCAGCCAACCGATCGCCGATTTCAACTCCGCCGAGCGCTGGGTGATCGAATCGGCGCTGAAGGAACGCTATGGCCGCTTCGTTGAAATCGAGCTTGCCGACAGCGATCTGAAACTCGATCCGGATGCGCCCGTGCTCACCGCCTGCCCTACCGTTTTCTGGAGCGAGCGCGGCTGCAATTTCCTCATTTTCAAGACCGGCGAGGACCGCTATCGCTGCCAGTTCTACTATTCGGACGATGAGCAGTACGGCACCGGCCGCGCCGAGTTCGACGAACTGGCCGAGTGCGTGAGCCTGCTGCTCAAGTTGCAGGCCGATCATGAGAAAGAGCGCCAGGGCGTGCGCAGCGGCATGAGCGGCGGCCAGATCAACCAGTGACCCGGCGATGACTCTGGAAAAAGCGAAAAAACTGCTCGCGGTGCAGGCCGACTTCGGCGGCTTCTACAATGCCAACGGCGCCAAGCTCATTCTGGCCGAAGTGCAACGCGAGCACGGACAGGCGGCAGTCGATGCGCTCATCCGGGAACTCGAACTGGAGCGCATATTCGGTTTCGCGCCTGGAACGATGTTCGACGGTTCACTCTTGGTAAAAAGCAAGTTCGGATGACAAGCCTCAACTTGCGCGCTCGCGCGCGCCAACCGTGTTTTCTGTACGGATGAAAAGCGCATCCGTACAGAAAACACGGTTTTGGTAAACACCAAACATGGAGTGGGTGTTTTATCCAAGATCGTCGATTGCGCACGGACATGCTTTTCGTCCGTGCGCAATCGGCGATCCGCGCGGACGGGACGCCGTCCGCGCAAGCACGATCGCTGTAGCCTGAGACATGTCCCCTAGCCTGCGCGCTGCGCGCGCCAACCATGTTTTCTGGACGGATGAAAAGCGCATCCGTCCAGAAAACACGGTTATGGATAAAAACAAGGACAGCGTCGGGGGTTTATTCGAGATCGCCGATTGGGCGCGGATGTGCTTTTCATCCGTGCCCGATCGGTGATCCGCGCGGACGGTTTCTCGTCCGCGCAATAGCGCAACTTTGCGACATCGGGGCGCAATTCAAGTCACCACGCATAAGACCCCGACCACAACTTGGATTTACAAGGTCTATCCGCCTATTAGAACATTCAAGGCGCGAGGCGGGCCGACTTTGTGGATACTCACCCTTGGCTCGGCTAATATTCGTGTGCGTCGGATAAGGAACAGCAACAAGCCGGAGGTAAGCGCATGACCGAAGTGGTGGCAACCAATCAGACCATCCTGGTGGTGGGCGGCGGCATCAGCGGCATGACCGCAGCGATCGAGGCGGCCGAATGCGGCAAGCAAGTGCTGCTGCTGGAGAAATCGCCCACGCTGGGCGGCCGCACCGCGCTGTTGTACCGCTATTTCCCCAAGCTCTGCCACCCGGCTTGCGGCCTCGAGATCAACCTGCGCCGGATCAAGTCCAACCGCAACATCCGCGTGCTCACGCTGGCGGAGGTCAGCGCGATTTCGGGCAAGCGCGGCGACTACAGCGCGACGGTGAAAATCGCCCCGCGCTACGTCAACGAGCATTGCACCGCCTGCGGCGCTTGCGGCGAGGCGGTCGCGGCAGAGGTGCCGAACCCGTACAACTACGGCATGAACAAGATGAAGGCAGCCTACCTGCCGCATGCGATGGCCTATCCGCAGCGCTATGTGCTCGATGCCTCGCTCATCGGCACGCCCGATGCCGACCGCGCCAAGGCAGCGTGCAAATACGGCGCCATCGATCTCGACATGCGCGAGGAGACCATCGAAATCAAGGCCGGCGCCGTGATCTGGGCCACCGGCTGGCAGCCCTACAACGCGGCGAAAATCCAGCCCTACGGCTATGACCGTTTCGCCAACGTGATCACTTCGCTCGAGTTCGAGCGCCTGGCCGATCCGCACGGCCCGACCGGCGGCAAGATCCTGCGCCCCTCCGACGGCAAGCAGGCGAAGAACATCGCCTTCATCCAGTGCGCCGGCTCGCGCGACGAGAACCATCTGCGCCATTGCTCGCGCATTTGCTGCATGGCCTCGCTGAAACAAACCCAGTACCTGAAGGAGGCCTGGGGCGCCGAGGCGAAATCCACCGTCTATTACATCGACATTCGCGCCATCGACCGCTTCGAGGACTTCTACCAGAAGGTGCGCAAGGACCCAACGGTGAGCTTCCTCAAGTCCAAGGTGGCGAAAGTCACTCAGGACAAGTCGGGCGACGTGATCCTGCACGGCGTGGACACCGAGGGCTATCATCGCTACGCCAACGCGCACGATCTGGCGGTGCTCGCCATCGGCATGCAGCCGAGCGTGGCCGGCGTGGACATCCCGGCGGAAATCGTCGCGGATTCGAGCGGCTTCATCGAATCGTCGGCTGCGGACTCGGGTTTCTTCGGTGCCGGCTGCGCCACCAACGCGCTCGACGTCAATCGCGCGGTGCAAAGCTCCACCGCCGCGGCCCTGCGCGCGATACAAGTGATCAACCAAGCAGCCAGAGCAGAGGCATAGCACCCATGGCCGACATGAAAACAGCCGCCTACGTCTGCAAGGGCTGCGGCATCGGCGAGCGCGTCGACACCGCGCAACTGGCGAAAATCGCGACCAAGGAAGGCAAAATGCAGTTGGTGCGCGAGCACGATTTCCTGTGCAGCGCCGCCGGCGTGCGAACGATCACGGACGACATCGAAAAGGAAGGCGTCACCCACGTGGTGATCGCGGCCTGCTCGCGCCGCGCCAAGACCGAGGCGTTTCATTTTCCGAGCGTGGCGCTAGTGCGTGCCAACATCCGCGAAGGCGTGATCTGGGCCCGGCCCGATACCGAGGAGGCGCGCGAAACCACGCAGGAGATGGCCGACGATTACCTGCGCATGGGCTGCGCCGAATTGAAGAAAATGAAACTGGCGAGAGGCAATCAGGACACCGGCCATTCGAAGCGCCTGCTGGTGGTGGGCGGCGGCATCTCCGGCCTCACCGCCGCGCTGGAAGCCTCGAAGACCGGCTACCAGGTGGTGCTGGTGGAAAAATCCGCCAGGCTCGGCGGCTGGGCGGCCGAGTTGCACCGGCGCATGCCGTTTCGCGAACCGTACGCGGAACCGCAGGACACCGGCATGGCCGAACTCATCCGCGCGATCGAGGACGACGCCAACATCAAGCTCATCACCCACGCCGTCATCGCCAAGACCGACGGCGCGCCGGGCCGGTTCAAGGTCGACATCAGCGTGGAGAGCGGCCCGTCCCTCACCGAGGAAGTCGGCGCCATCATCCAGGCGACGGGATTCACCACCTACGACATCGCCAGGCTGCCCGAACTCGGCGGCGGCAAGAGCCCCAACGTGATCGACCAGGCGACACTGGAGAAACTGGCGAAAGAAGCCGCGGGCAAGGGACAGCCGATCCGCAGGCCTTCGGACGGCGGCGAAGTAAAGACCGTGGTGTTCGTGCAATGCGCCGGCCAGCGCGACGAGTTGGGCAAGCATCTCTCCTATTGCTCGGGCTTTTGCTGCGGCGCGAGCATCAAGCAGGCGATGTATTTCAAGGATGCCAATCCGGCAGTGGATACGGTGGTGATCTACGACGA
>JACRAS010000006.1 GCA_016234705.1 Betaproteobacteria bacterium
AGATCCACGCTTGATGGCGCACAATCAGTTCCTCAAGCGCGGCTCGACTGCCTCCCTTGGCCAACTGGACGAGTTCTTGGTCTCGCGCTTCACCTGCGGCGACGTCCGTAAACGGAGTGTGGTTTCCTGTCATACCCTATTAGACACAGGCGGAACGCACCTGTGACAGTAGATTCCGATCTAATGCAGCTTTCCACGTAACGCCCGCCCCACAAGCGCCCCTCTTTGCAGCACCTTTTGGGCGTTCCCCGTTTACTTTGCGGTGAGACCAAGAAGCGGGCCCGGCGGAAGATGCGTTTGCGTGTAGAACGCGAGGCTCCCACCGAGATCGTCGACCACGAAGGGAGCGCTCACCGCAACGTTCTCGGGAAGGCGCTCTAGTACCTCAGCGGATCACGCATCGCGCCCGCCCTACGTTCGCAATCACCCGCGCGCGCCTCTTTTGCGCGCGTCGGTGCGTATTGCGCGGTTAGCCGTGAACATGCGTCACGACTCCCGGCTTGGCGTTGGGCAACACCTTGAGTACCATGGGCATCAATGGCCGAAGTACCTCAACATCGTTGCTTGGTGCGTCAACGACGATGACAGCGATCATAAGACTGGAAAAGTTCTGCTGATACTCCAGATTGCGATCAACAGTTAAGAGAACTTCAAATCGTGTTGCTGCAAGTTGCAGAAGCGCGCCATTTTTGACGCCGGCCCACCCGGCTTCAGCAACTGTCGTGACTTCGTGGCCAATAAGCTCCACGCGTAGGGTTCGGGGGAAGCACTCGTCAAGCAGCACGCGCATCGGCGAGTAGATGCACTTTAGCCTGCTCAAGAGCAGCCACCGCGATGTCCCGGCTCACAGTTGGGAAATCATCAAGGAATCTTTCAAGGGAGTGTCCGCCCTCGATATAGTCAATCAGCGCCTGAACCGGAACGCGCGTTCCAACGAACACCGGGGTGCCACCCAGGATGTCGGGATCGGAGTGCACAACGGACGATTGTTTCATGCCGCCACCGTCTCTCGAAGTGTCGGATAGATTGTACTCCAAGCGCCGGACCACGGCTAACGTTGAAGGCCAGGCTGTTTTTCAGAAACATTGTCTATTCGGCCTAAAACCGCCTCGACTGCTTTGGAGAAAATACTCGGCAGTCCGATTGTGGCCGAGCTGGGACGGTCAAGTTATCTGGTTCAGGGCGGTCGCGTCCATCGATGCATCGCATCAGGCGAGATCAGCGACGTGATACCGATACCAGCTATTTTTTCTTCGCCCTTGGATGCGCCGCGTCGTAAGCCTTGGCCAGGTACTGGAAATCGAGGTGCGTATACACCTGCGTCGTCGATATGCTCGAATGCCCGAGCATCTCCTGCACCGCGCGCAGGTCGCCCGAGGATTGCAGCACGTGCGTGGCGAAGGAATGGCGCAGCACGTGCGGGTGCACATGCACCGGCAGCCCGGCGCGTATGGCCCAAGCCCCGAGGCGCGCCCGCACCACGCCGGCGGCGATGCGCTCGCCGCGCGCGCCGACGAATAGCGCCGGCACCTCGGCGCGAGCGAGTTGGGCGCGCGAGCGCAGCCAGGCCTCGACCGCCGCGCGCGCCTTCGCGCCCACCGGCACGCTGCGCGTCTTGCCGCCCTTGCCGGTCACGGTCACTTCGGCGTCGCGGCGGATGGCGTCGGCGTGCGCCAGATCTAGACTGACCAGCTCCGCCAGGCGCAGACCGGAAGAATAGGCGAGTTCGAACATCGCCTTGTCGCGCAGCTCGAGTGGCATTTCGGCCGGCGCATCCAGGAGTTGCCCCGCCGCCTCGGGCGAGAGCGCCTTGGGCAGGCCCTTCGCCGACTTGGGCGCGCGCAGGCCGATACAGGGGTTGGCGCTGTAGCCGCGATGCCGCGCGAGCCAGGTGTAGAGGCCGCGCCAGGCCGACAGCATATGCGCGATGGTGCGCCCGGCGAGTCCGCGCGCGTGCAGTTGCGCCACGCTGCGGCGGATGTGCTGCGGCTGCATGCGTTCGAGCGCTACACCCGGATTGAGCGCGAACAGGGCAATGATGTCCTGCTGGTAGTTGCGGCGCGTGCCTGCGGCGAGGTGGCGCTGGTGCGACAGGTGCTCGAGATAGGCCCCGAGCAACGCCTGGCGGGGATCGGGCCGCACCGCTGGATCCGCCGGCATGGCTACCGGTACCGTTGCAGTGCCGCGCCCGCGAGCTCGCCCAGGCGCTTGAGATAGAGCGTGCCCATCTCCGGGTAAAAGCGCGCGGGCTCCGCGCTCGCGAGCGCGAGCATGCCGAAGCAAGCGTTACCGCCGTCACGCAGCGGCATGCAGGCAAACGAGCGCAATTGCGCCGCCGCCTCGCCGAACCAGGACGCGACCTCGGCGTTCGCGCCCGGACCGCAAAAAGGATGTTCCAGGCCCGCCGCGTACTGACGAAGCTCGTCGCTTACCGGCGCGAACTCGGATCCCGCGAGCGCGCCATTACCGGGGCGCCAGACCCGCACAACCGCATGCGGCACGGCGAAGTCCTCGCGCAAATTGTAGTACAGCGCCTGCAGCATGCCCTGCGTGTCGCCGGCGGCAATCAGCGCCAGGCACAGGCGGTGCATTTTCTCGCCGATGGCGTCGTTCTCCTCGCCGAACTGGATCAGCTCGGCGAGCTTGACCTCGAGCATTTTGCTTTTCTCGCGCAGAGTGAGGATCTGGCGTTCGGCGATGGGAATGGCGCGGCCGCCGTGCGGGTGCGGAATGTAGATCTGCGCCAGCAATTCGGCGTAGTCTTCGAAGAAACCGGGGTTGTCCTGCAGATAGCGTACGACGTCTTCAGCATTCATCGATTTCTATTTCTCCCTCGAACACGGCGACCGCAGGACCGGTCATCCATACCGGATTGTCCCCGCCTTCCCAGCGTATCGTCAAATCACCGCCGCGCGTGGATACGCGCGCGCGGGCACGAAGCGCACGAAGCAGCGCGCGCCGTTGCCGCACTGCTCCACCTCGCCGCCGTCGGCGTTGAAAATGCGGTAGCGGAAATCGGTGCCGGCCAGGCGCGGCGGTTCCACCAGCAGGATCTGATCGCAACCGATGCCGAAATGCCGGTCGGCCAGGCGCCGCAATTGCGCCGGGGTCAGGGCCAGGCGCCGGCTCACGCCGTCCAGCACGACGAAATCGTTGCCCGCCCCCTGCATCTTGGTGAACGCGAGCTTCACAGTTGCTTCTCCATGACGTAATCGTCCATGATGAAGCCACGGCCGATGTCGGCGACCACGGTTTCGACGACCGCGTAACCGTTCTTGCGGTAAGCCGCGATGGACTTTACGTTGTGCTTGTTGACGTTGAGCCTGACCGCGCCGAAGCCGCGCCGGCGCGTCTCGTCCTCGATATGCGCGAGCATGCGGCCGCCGTAGCCCCGGCGCTGATAATCCTGGTGCAGATAGAGCTTGTCGAGCTTCATCGAGCGCTCGCACGGCTCGTACTGGGCAAAGCCTATTATTCGGCCATCAAGCACGGCCTCGTCCCACCAGGCCTTGCCGCTTTGCAGTTGCGCGCGGATGACCGCGGGCGTATAGCGCTGCGCCAGCATATACTCGATCTGCTCCATGCTGATGATGCCGGGATAGTGGTGGCGCCAGATGACGCCGGCCAGTTCGATCACCGCGGCGATGTCCGCCTCGGCGAGCGGCGCAATGCGGAATTCCTTACCCAAGGCACAGCCTCGCGTAGTCGCGCATGATGCAGCGGCCCATGACCACGGTCATGCCGGCAGAGCGCGCGCGCTCGGCCGACGCCTCGTGCTCCGCGCCCTCCTGCATCCAGATGTTGTTGATGCCCAGGCGCAGGCACTGGTCCACGACTTCGGGGATGTATTTGCCCGAGCGGAACACATTGACGAGGTCGATCGGCTCGGGCACCGAGGCGAGGTCGGGGTAAGCCTTCTCGCCCAGGCCTTCGCTGATGCCGGGCCGCACCGGGATGATGCGAAAACCAAAGCCCTGCATCCGGCGGCCGATGTTGTGGCTCGGACGTCCGGGCTTGGGCGAGAAGCCGACCACGGCGATGCTGTTCACGCGCTGCAGCAGCGCTTTGATCTCTTCGGCCTCGGGATTGGTGAAAGGCATGAATGAATTTTAACTTTAGCGACTGCTTACTGGCGAAATATTCTGTTACCTTGCAAGTGCTGCCAAAACCTGCACGGACGGTAAACCCGTCCGCGCGGATCGCCGATTGCGGGCGGATGAAAAGCACATCCGCCCGCAATCGGCGATCTTGTGTAACCCCAAACCGTTCTTGTTTTTAACAGTAACCGTGTTTGCTGAGCGGATGCACTTTTCATCCGCTCAGCAAACACGGTTGGCGCGCGCAGCGCGCAATTCGGCGCAATGTACGCAACCATGCTTAATGCGCCGTACATAAATCGCCTCAATACCACGAAGCCTCCCCCGGCGGGCGCGTCTTGAAGCGCTTGTGCACCCACAGATACTGCTCCGGCATTTGCCGCACCTCGTCTTCGACGAAGGCGTTCACGCGCCGCGTGTCGGCCTCGATGCTCGCGCCGGGATAATCTTCCCAGGCGGGAAGGAAACGCACGGTGTAGCCCGCGCCGCCCGGCAGCATGCGCGTGATGCACGGCAGCACGCGCGCTCCGGCGAGCCGCGCCAGGCGCGACACGCCGGTGATGGTGGCGGCGTCGACGCCGAAAAAAGGCAGGAAAATGGTGTCGCGCTGGCCGTAGTCCATGTCCGGCAGATAGTAAATGGGCCGCCCCGCCTGCATCGCGCGCAGCGCCGGTCGCACGCCCTCCTGGCGTGACAGCAGCGTCTGATGGCCGAAGCGCAGGCGTCCGGCGAACAGGGCCGCGTTGAATACTTCGTTCTTCTGCCTGGAGTAGATCGACACCATGTCGAATTCGAGCGCCAGACGCGTCCAACCCATGTCCAGGCCGACGAAATGCGGCGCGAGCAGGATCAGCGGCCTGCCGCGCACCGCTTCGAAATGCTCCATG
>JACRAS010000162.1 GCA_016234705.1 Betaproteobacteria bacterium
CGCATCCGTACCAAAATCACGGTTATGGATAAAAGCAACAACGGCTTGGGGTTGTTTTTGTATAAGATCGCCGATTGCGCGCGGACGGTTTTTCGTCCGCGCAACATCGCAAATCCGCAACAATAGTGGGCGCGATTTAAGTCGCTACGTATACAAACCCGGAAAGAATCGGCGTTCTTCGCCAATTATGTCAACATGATGCGTAAGTGAAAAGAGATCTCGCCGGTTGGCTCGCCTACATCGAGCAGCAGCATCCGCAGAGCATCGCGCTCGGGCTGGAGCGGGTCGCGCGCGTGCGCGATGCGATGGGGCTTCGGCCCGCCGTGCCGGTCGTCACCGTCGCCGGCACCAATGGCAAGGGCTCGACCTGCGCCATGCTCGAAGCCGTCCTCTCGGCGGCAGGCTACCGCGTCGGCCTGTATACTTCGCCGCACCTATTGCGCTACAACGAGCGGGTGCGCATTGCCGGGCGGGAGGCCGATGACCGGGCGCTCGTGTCAGCGTTCGCGCGGGTGGAGGCGGCCAGGACCGAAAAGACCGGCAACATCCGGCTGACCTATTTCGAGTTCGGCACGCTCGTGGCAGTGGATTTGTTCCTGCGCAGCGCGGTCGATGTGCTGGTGCTCGAAGTAGGCTTGGGCGGTCGCCTGGACGCGGTGAACGCGTTTGATGCCGATTGCGGCATCGTCACCAGCATCGGCCTGGATCACATGGACTACCTCGGCGCCACGCGCGAGGCCATCGGTCATGAAAAAGCCGGCATTTTCCGCGCGGGCAGACCGGCCGTGCTCGCCGACCCGGCGCCGCCCGCGTCGGTGCCTGCGCACGCCCAAGCAATCGGCGCACGGCTGCTGCGCATCGGGCATGAATTCGGCTACCAGGCTGAGGGCGACCAATGGCTGTTCTGGGGGCCGGCAGGCAAGAAATCCGGCTTGCCCTACCCGGCGCTCCGCGGCAGGACTCAGCTGCTGAATGCGAGCGCGGCGTTCGCGGCACTGGATACGCTGCAACAGCGCTTGCCGGTTTCCACGCAGCACTTGCGGCGCGGATTGGCCGAGGCCGAGCTGCGCGGACGTTTTCAGGTGCTGCCCGGACGCCCTGTGTTGGTGCTCGACGTGGGGCACAACCCGCAGGCGGCAGCAGTGCTGTCGGACAACCTTTCCGACATGGGCCTTTACTCGGACACTTGGGCGGTGTTCGGCATGCTGCGCGACAAGGACATTGCCGGCGTGGTGAGACCACTCGCGCAGCGCATAGACCACTGGATGGTTTGCACCCTGCCGCCGCCGCGCGGCGCCCAGGCCGCGGAACTGGCGCAGGCGCTGAGGCAGGCCGGCGTGAACGCGGTGCGCGAGTTCGAAAATCCAGCGCTTGCCTATGCGGCTGCCTGCAGCGAGGCTGCCGATAATGATAGAATCGTGGTGTTCGGATCCTTCCATACCGTCGCAAACGTTCTCGCTGCACGGGAGACACTAAAGACTTAGAGGCGATTTCATAATTACCGAAATAGCCTCTGATTTAGGGGAGTATGAGGGGCCGAGGAAGGGGTGGTGCCCTTCCGTTCCCACCTGATCCCCTCATTTTGAAATGAGCTCTTAGATGGCGGAAAGCGAAGAAGCCCTGCAGCTGAAACGGCGAGCCCGGCGCCGCCTGGTCGGTGCCATCGCCCTGGTGACCTTCATCGTAATCATTCTACCGCTGATTCTGGACAAGGAGCCCGGCCCGGCCGACCCGCCGCTCAGCGTGCAGATCCCGAATCAGGAATCAGGGGGCTTCAATACCCGCGTCGTGCCGCCTGCGCCTGCCGTGCCGGCGCCCGAGAAAAAAGCCGAAATCCCTACAGTCAGAACCGAACCGCCCCTGGCCGAAGCAGCGACTCCTCCGACCAAGGCAGAGCCGGCGGTGGCGGGCGCGGCCGCCAAGGCGCCGGCGCAGCCTGCCGTCAAGACCGAGGAGGGGCGGGCGCTGGCTGAGCACAACGACCAGGCCTGGGTGGTGATGCTCGATGCATTCTCCGATGCAAAAAACGTAAGACAGGTGCGGGCCAAGCTATCTGCAGCAGGGGTTAAGTCTTATACTGAGCGGGTGAACACCGGCAAGGGCGAGTTGACGCGCGTGCGCGCCGGGCCTTTTGCCAGCAAGGAAGCCGCCGAGAAGGCGCGCGCAAAGCTGGACGCGATGGGGTTGAAGCCCGGCGCAGTTGCGAGCCGATGACGTGGTTCGATTATGCCGTGATCGCCATCGTCGGCCTGTCGGTGCTGCTGGCGCTGATTCGCGGCGTGGTGAGGGAAATCGCGGCGCTGGCGGGGTGGGCCGCGGCGCTGATCCTGTCTGGTCTGTTCGCGCAGGAACTGGCACAGTGGCTGCCGATCGTTTTGTCGCCCGTGCTGAAAGCGGTGATCGCCTACCTGGCGATTTTCCTCGGCGTGCTGCTTCTGTCGGGTTTGGCCGGCGTGCTGCTGGCAAAGCTGTTTCGCGCCGCGGGCCTGGGATTCACCGACCGCGCAGTCGGCGCTTTGTTCGGACTCGTGCGCGGTGTGCTGATCGTGTTTGTGGCGGTAATGCTGGCCGGGTTGACCAGCCTGCCGAGGGAGCCCTTCTGGCGCGAGGCGGCGCTTTCCGGCCCGATTGAAACTGCGGTGCTGGCGGCTAGGCCGGCGCTGCCGAAAGATTTGGCGCAACGCATCCGTTACAGGTGAAACCATGTGCGGGATTCTCGGTGTAGTGGCAAGGACTCCGGTGAACCAGTTGCTCTATGACGGGCTGCTGGTGCTGCAGCACCGCGGCCAGGACGCGGCGGGCATCGCCACTTCCGAGGGGCAGACCTTCCACATGCACAAAGGCGGTGGGCTGGTGCGCGACGTATTTCACACCCGCAACATGCGCGCCCTGCCCGGCAACATGGGCATTGCCCACTGCCGTTATCCCACCGCCGGCTCGGCCTCCAGCGCTGCCGAATCGCAGCCGTTCTATGTCAATTCGCCTTTCGGCATTGTGCTCGGCCACAACGGCAACCTCACCAATTCGGATAGCCTGAAGCAGGAGATGTTCCGCCAGGACCTGCGCCACATCAATACCAACTCGGATTCCGAAGTGCTGCTGAACGTGCTGGCGCACGAGTTGCAGGAAGCATCCACCAACTACAAGCTCGACCCGCAGATCATTTTTACCGCAGTGGCCAACGTGCACCGGCGCTGCCGCGGCGCCTACGCCGTGGTGGCGATAATTGCCGGCTACGGTCTGCTCGCTTTCCGCGACCCTTACGGCATCAGGCCGCTGGTGATCGGCCGCATCGACACCGGCAAGGGCTACGAATATCTGGTCGCTTCGGAATCGGTGGCCCTGGACACCCTGGGTTTCCAGATTGTGCGCGACGTCGCGCCCGGCGAGGCCGTGTTCATCGACGAGGACGCCAATTTCTACAGCCGCCAGTGCGCGGGGAAGACCTCGCTCAACCCCTGCATTTTCGAGTATGTCTACCTCGCGCGCCCTGACTCGCTCATGGACGGGGTGTCGGTGTATGAGACGCGGCTGCACATGGGCGAGCAGCTGGCGGCGAAGATCAGGAACCAGTATTCCAATCTCGACATCGATGTGGTGATCCCGATTCCCGATTCCAGCCGTCCCAGTGCGATGCAACTCGCCTTGAACCTGGGCTTGTCTTACCGTGAAGGCTTCGTCAAGAACCGCTACATCGGCCGGACCTTCATCATGCCCGGCCAGAGGGAGCGCAAGAAATCGGTGCGGCAAAAGCTGAACGCGATAGCGATGGAATTCAAGGGCAAGAACGTGTTGCTGGTCGACGATTCCATCGTGCGCGGCACCACCAGCCACGAAATCGTGATAATGGCGCGCGAGGCCGGCGCCAACCGCGTGTTCTTCGCCTCGGCCGCGCCGCCGGTGCGCTATCCCAACGTCTACGGCATCGACATGCCCACGCGCCAGGAACTGATCGCCAACGGTCGCAGCAATGAGGAGATCGCGCGCGAAATCGGCGCCGACGCGCTCATCTACCAGGACTTGGATGCGCTCAAGGCCGCGGTGCGCGAGGCCAACCCGCGGCTGACGGAATTCGAAACCTCCTGCTTCGACGGCAACTACATCACCGGCGACGTTACGCGCGAATACCTGGATAGCGTGGAAAACCACCGTAACTGCGCCCGCGGGGAATCGTCCGATGAGGCCGAAAGCACCCAGCTGGATCTGGGGCTGGTGGAGACGGACTAGTTTTAGAATTTGACAGCTGCGCGCTGCGGTAGTAACGTAGTGCTGCGCCGATTTGAAGCATAGCTTGCGGGCGCCGCCGGTTCCTGGTTTGCAGACCGGCAAACAAATACAGCTAAAGCGTGGGAAACCCGTCTTAGCTAAAGCTGAGCGGGTTTTTTGCTTTTCATACGGACGCAATCATGGCAGAGTCAATCGAATTCGACACCCTGGCGCTGCGCGCCGGCATACACCGCAGCCAATTCGGCGAGCATTCCGAGGCGATGTACCTCACCTCGAGCTTCGTGTTCGAGAACGCCGCACAGGCGGCGGCGCGTTTCACCGGTGGCGCGGAGGGCAATATCTATTCGCGCTTCACCAATCCCACGGTGAGCGCGTTCCAGGAGCGCCTTGCCGCCCTCGAAGGCGCCGGGGCCTGCGTTGCCACCGCTTCGGGCATGTCCGCGATCCTCGCCACGGCCATGGCTGTGCTCAAGGCGGGCGACCACGTGATTTGTTCGGCTAGCGTGTTCGGCGCCACGGTGCAGCTGTTTTCCAACATCATGGCTAAATTCGGCGTGCAGACTACCTTCGTCGATGGCGCGAGCGTTGCCGCCTGGGAAGGCGCGCTGCGCGGCAATACCAAGCTGCTGTTTCTCGAGACCCCGTCCAATCCGCTTACCGAAATCGCGGATATCGCGGCCCTTGCGGCCGTGTCAAAACGAGCGGGCGCGCTGCTTGCCGTGGACAATTGTTTTTGTACCCCGGCTTTGCAAAAGCCATTCCAGTTCGGCGCCGACTTGGTGATCCACTCGGCCACCAAATATCTGGACGGCCAGGGCCGGGTGCTGGGCGGGGCGGTGCTGGGAGCGCGCGGACCGGTGATGGACGCCATTTACGGCTTCCTGCGCACTGCCGGCCCGAGTCTGTCGCCATTCAACGCCTGGGTGCTGCTGAAGGGGCTGGAAACGTTGCGGATACGCATGGATGCGCAGTCGCAAGCCGCTCTGCAGCTTGCGCAGTGGCTGGAGGTGCACCCCCGCATCGAGCGCGTGTACTTTCCGGGCTTGCCTTCGCATCCGCAGTATGAACTGGCGCGGAAGCAGCAGCGCCTGGGCGGGGCGGTGGTGTCGTTCGAGATCAATGGCGGGCGCGAGGAAGCCTGGCGGGTGGTGGATGCGACGCGCATGATCTCGATTACCGCCAATCTGGGCGACACCAAGACCACGATAACCCATCCTGCCACCACTACCCACGGCCGCATCAGCCCGGAAGCACGCAAGGCCGCGGGCATAGGCGAGGGCTTGCTGCGCGTCGCCGTGGGCCTGGAGGCGCTCAGCGACATCCAGGCCGATCTTGCGCGCGGGCTAGATAGACTATAACCCGCTGAAAGTTGGTGGCAAGGGCGGAATCGAACCACCGACACACGGATTTTCAGTTTCCGCTTAGTTGCACCGCGTGGCAGCCCGATTCGTCGCAAGCGAGATAGCTGCCTGCCCGATACCAATCTGCCAGCACCCAGCGCTCGCAGGCATGGCCGTCGACTACGTGCACATGACGGGCGGGGCGGTGGGTATGGCCGTGGATCAGCCGCGGATAGCCGTGGCGGCGCAACGCCGCCTCGACTTCGGCCGGCGCGACATCCATGATCTCGGCCGGCTTGCCGCGTTTTTCCTGCTCGCTTTGCCGGCGCAGGGCTTCGATCGCCGCCTTGCGCTCGGCGAGGGGGCGGTTGAGAAGGTTGCGTATCCAGGTCTCGCTGCGCGCCTCGCGCCGGAACGCCTGGTAATCTTGGTCCAAGGTGCATAGCGTGTCGCCGTGCATAAGCAGGACCGGCTGATCGTGCAGGCTCAATAAGGCAGGATCCGCCAGCAGTGTCACACCGCTTGCGCGCGCAAAGGCGTCGCCGATGACAAAATCGCGGTTGCCGTGCATCAGGTAGGCCGGCACGCCGCTGCCGGCGAGCCGGGCGAGGGCGGCGACCACCGCGGCGTTGAACGGATCGCCCAGGTCGTCATCGCCGGCCCAGTACTCGAACAGGTCACCGAGGATGTAGAGCGCATCGGCGCTCTTCGCCTCGCGCTCGAGAAAGCCGAAGAAACTGCGGTTGATCCGCGGCCGGCCGGAGCAAAGGTGCAGATCGGAGATGAACAGCGTCGGCATGCGGCTCAAGGATGAAGGATTGCGGGTGATGAGAAAACCGGAGTTCTGCCGATCGACCCATTACCCGTCAATCATCCCCCCATCGTGTTTTCAACAAACCTCGGCCCGTTCCAACACCACGTCTTCGACCGGTACGTCCTGATGGCCGCCGCGGCTGCCGGTTTTCACGCCCTTGATCTTGTCCACCACATCCATGCCTTCGGCCACTTTGCCGAACACGCAATAGCCCCAGCCCTGGGGCGTCGGCGCGCTGTGGTTGAGGAAGCTGTTGTCATTGACGTTGATGAAAAACTGGGCGCTGGCGGAGTGAGGGTCGGAAGTGCGCGCCATGGCGACCGTGCAGCGCTCGTTCTTGAGGCTGTTGTTCGCCTCGTTTTTGATTTGCGCCTGTGTCGGCTTTTGCCGCATGCCCGGCTCGAAGCCGCCGCCCTGGATCATGAAGCCGTCGATGACGCGGTGAAATACGGTGTTGTCGTAGTGGCCGCTTTTGACGTAAGCGAGAAAGTTCTCCACCGTCTTGGGCGCTTTGGCGGCGTCGAGTTCCAGCGTGATGGTGCCGTGGTTGGTATGCAGTTTGACCATGATGTGCTCGCTAATTGTCGGAAATGAGGGTAATGGATTCGATGATGACCGGCTGCCGCGGCACGTCCTTGGGAAAAGGGCCGCCTGGGCCGGTGGGCGCGCGCGCGATGCGCATCACCACGTCCATGCCCTGGCTTACCTTGCCGAACACGGCATAGCCGTAGCCCGCAGGACTGGCTTCGCGGAAATTGAGGAAAGCGTTGTCGGCGGCGTTGATGAAAAACTGCGCCGTGGCCGAGTGCGGGCCGGAGGTGCGCGCCATGGCGAGGGTGCCGACGTCGTTTTTCAGACCGTTGCCGGCCTCGTTCTCGATCGGCGGGCGATCGGCCTTCTTTTCCCGAAAATCTGGATAGTGACCGCCGCCCTGGATCATGAAGCGATCGATCACGCGGTGAAAAACGAGGCCGTTGTAGAAACCGTCCTTCACATACTGCAGGAAGTTGGCCACTGATTTTGGCGCTTTGTCGGCGTAGAGTTCGATGCGCACGGCGCCGGCGCTGGTTTTGATTTCAACCATCGGATTGGCGGCCAACGCCTCGGCCGACCAGAGCAGGATGCCTGATATCAAAACTTTGAACAGTCGCATGTTTTCAACCCGTAATTTTCGATGATTCAATGCGGCGGACAATCGATATCCAGCCGGTAACG
>JACRAS010000167.1 GCA_016234705.1 Betaproteobacteria bacterium
AAGGCATTTCGCAAACTGCGTGGTCACAACCATATCGCGGCACTCATCCGTGTGATGCGGCCCGTTCCTGCTGAACTGAAAAAGGCTGCATAATGATTCCTGCCACTGGCTTAACCTTCAACTGTGAGCGGGACATTGCCTAACGGGCGAGACATTTGGTTAACTTTAAGAACCTCGTTTCTCGTACGGATGGTGTGTATCCGTACAAGAAACGAGGTTGGCGCGCGCAGCGCGCAGGTGTTGCGAAAACCTGCACGGACGGTAAATCCGTCCGTGCGGATCGTCGCTTGCGCACGGATGATGAATCCATCCGCGCGCAAGCGACGATCATTGAAGAACCCATTTTTCTCATTTTGAAAGTGGGCTCTGAATCGTCGCCGCGCGCATGACTTTCGCGAGCGCAGTGCAGGTGTCGCGCATGTCCTGCTCGGTGAGCCCGGGATGCAGCATGAACATCAGGCTGGAGTCGGCCAGCCGGCTCGCCACGGGCAGCGGTTCATTCGGGCCGATACCGGCATTGACGAAAGCCTTCTCGAGATAAATCTCGCTGCAGGCGCCGACGCCGCAGGGTATGCCCTCGGCGCCGAGGGCGTCGAGAAGACGCTGCATATTCCATCCCGCGCGCAACATTTCCGGGCGGAGGAAGACGTAGTATTTGTAATAGGCATGCTCGCTATGAGCGGGCGGCAGGGCCAGGCGCAGCCCGGGAACCGTCGACAGGCCTAGACCGAGCAGGGCGGCGTTGCGCCGCCGGAGGGCGAGCCACTGCGGCAGCTTCTTCAGTTGCAGCCTGCCGATGGCGGATTGCATTTCGGTGATGCGCCAGTTGCTGCCGAAGTTCTCGTGCAGCCAGCGAAAGCCAGGCGGGTGTTCGCGCTCGAACACGGCGGCGTGGCTCTTGCCGTGGTCTTTGTACGACCAGGCTTTTTCCCAGAATTCACGCGAATCGGTGACCAGCATGCCGCCTTCGCCGCCGGTGGTGATGATCTTGTCCTGGCAGAAGGAGAATGCGCCGATATCGCCGATCGATCCAGTCGTGCGGCCCTGGTAGCGCGCACCGACGGATTGCGCGCAATCTTCGATTACGCGCAGGCCGCGTACTTTCGCCAAGGCGAGAATCTCGTCCATTTCGCACGGCCAGCCGGCAAGATGCACTGCGATCACGGCCTTGGTGCGCGCGGTCAGCACTTTTTCAATAGTTGCAGCCGTAATATTTTGGCTGTCCGGGTCGATATCGGCGACCACGGGCGTCGCCCCGAGGCGAACGACGCAGCTCGCCGAGGCGATGAAAGTCTTGCTCGGAACCACCACTTCGTCCCCCGGGACTATGCCCAGGGCATAGAGGGCAAGCTCGAGTGCAGCCGTGCCGTTGGCCAGGGCCACGGCGTATTTGACGCCGACGAACTGCGCGAATTCGCGCTCAAATTCCTGCGATTGCTCGCCGGTCCAGTAGTTGACCTTGCCCGAGCGCAGCACCGCAGCGACCGCCTCGATTTCGTCTTCGGCGAAAACCGGCCAGGGTGCGAAGGCTTGCCTGCGCACCGGCGTGCCGCCCTCCAGCGCGAGGCGCTGCGCCTGGTTCAGGGTTTTTTCTCCGCTGCCCATGTCAGTCCAGGGGCCGCGCCGGCACGCCGGAGACCCTTGCTGCATCGGCGACATCTCGGATCACGGTGGAGCCTGCGCCGACAATTACGTTCCTGCCTATCCTGACGCCCGGGGTCACGGTGGAGCCTGCGCCGAGCAGACTTCCCTGGCCCACGCTCACGCCGCCGCACAGGTGACAGCCCGGCGCGATATGCACGGCGTCTTCTATGCGGCAATCGTGGTCAACAGTCGCTCCAGTGTTGACTATCACCTGAGCGCCCAGATGCGCGTCGGCATTGATGACGCAGCCGGCCATGACGACGCAACCTGGCCCAAATTTTACCCCCCGGCCGATGCAGGCGCGAAGGTGCACCGCGCCGGCGAAGCGCCAGCCCTGCTGATCCAAATGCGCCGCTACGGCGGCGCGGCTGGCATTGTCCCCGATGGTGACGATGGCGTGGCGCAGTTGCGCCGAAATGAGCGCCGGCAACGCCGCGCGCGTGCCCAGCACCGGATAGCCGAAAAAGCGCTTGCCCCGATGCTTGAGGTCGTCGTCGAGCAAGCCGGCTATCTCGTAGTTCCCTTGCTGCTCGATGATGTCGATCACCACCTTGGCGTGGCCGCCGGCGCCGAATACGACAATTTTTTCTTTGGTTTTCAATTTTCCCTGCCGCGTTGCGATCCCGTGAATTTGCTCATGGTGGCTTGTCCCGGTTGCGCAATACCCTGCGGCCGCAGCATGCGCCATGCCGTCATGGCGATGATTCCGAGATCGAGCCGGAACGAACGGTGTTCCACGTACCAAAGGTCGAGTTCGAAGCGTTCCTCCCAGTGGATCGCATTCCTGCCGTTCACCTGCGCCCAGCCGGTAATCCCGGGCCGCACCGCGTGGCGCCGCGCCTGCCGCTCACTGTACAGGGGAAGGTACTCCATCAACAGCGGCCGCGGCCCCACCAGGCTCATGTCGCCTTTGAGAACGTTGACCAGTTGCGGCAATTCGTCCAGGCTCGATTTTCGCATCAATTCGCCGAAGGGTGTAAGCCTTGCCGCGTCCGGCAGGAGTTCTCCCGCCGCATTGCGCGCCTCGGTCATGGTGCGGAATTTATAGAATTCGAACGGCGCGCCCTGCAGTCCGGGCCGGGTCTGGGCGAACAGCACGGGGCGGCCCAGTTTCCAGCGCACCGCCAGCGCCAGCAGCGCGAGCAGCGGCGCCAGCCCGAAGAGCAGGACGAGCGCTATGGATAAGTCAAAACTGCGTTTGAGCATATCTGTGCAAACCGTCAATCGGCGTGATGCGCCAACAGCTTCTCGTAATATTCGAGCATGGCAGCGGTCACGACGGTCGAGGAGAAGTCGCGCATGGCCCGTTCCCTTGCCCTCTCCCCCATGCGCGCGCGCAAGCTTGTGTCGCCGGCTAGTGTACGCATGCTTTGCGCAAGTTGCCGCACCTCGCCTGAATCGATCAGCAGGCCGGTCTCGCCTTCGACGATGGCATCGGTGATGCCGTAGATCCTCGAGCCTATGGCTGGCACGCCTGCGGCGGCGGCCTCGATAATGGTGGTGCCGAATCCTTCGCGGTAACTGGGCAGGCAGAAGACATCGGCGGCGGCGAAATATTCCTGCGGCCGGTCGGTGGCGCCCGCGAAGTACAGCCTGGGGGCGCAGCCAGTAGCGGCGGCGGTGAGCGCGTCGCGCAAATCGGCTTCGTCGGGGCCGACCAGGAGCAAATGCGCGTCCGCATGCCGGGTCCCAGCTTCGGCGAAGGCCTGCGCCAGGTCGCGCAGGCCTTTGTCGCGGTTGATGCGCCCGAGGTAAAGAAACACGATGGCGTCGGTTGGGATCCCATGGCTGCGCCGGACGCGCTCGCGCGCAGCCGCATCGGGCCGGAAGCGCGCCGTGTCCACGCCGCAGATCGATCCGTGGGCCAGCACCGCCGATTTGGACGCCGTTACGATGCCTTGGGCGATCAGGAATTCGCGCTGCGAAGGGCTGTCGGCGAGCACCTGGGTGGCGAGCCGCGCGATCAGCCGGTCCGCGCTCTTGAGCAGCATGCGCATGACCCCGGCGCGGGTGACCCACACCTGCCCCGTAAAAGTGTGCAGGCGCAGCGGCACGCCGGCCAGCGTGCCTGCGAGCATCGCGAGCAACCCGGCCTTCGGCGTAATCGAGTGCACCAGGTCGAAGCGCTGCTGCCGGAACAGCCGGAACAACGCCAGCAGCGCCAGCAGGTCGGTCCAGGGGGCAATGGGGCGCGCGATGGGAATCGCCACGCGGGTGATCGCATCAGGCCAGGGGAAAGCGCCATTCTCAGGGCCGAAATCGGCCACGACCGTAACTTCTGCAATCCCGGCCAGTGCTTGCAAGTGGCCGAGCATGAACGCCTTCAGCGTCAAGGGCGCTGCGACAACGATACAAATGCGCGGTCGCTTGTGCCGATCAGCGTTCATGCGCCTGTGCCTTCTGCAAACTTTCCGGTTCGCAACCATGCAGCAAATGCAGTTCGTCCAGCCGCCGGTAGAGGGAGCCGAGCAATGCGTTCCAGGCCTGCTCGATCTCCGGCGGAATTTTACCGCCGCGGCGATCGCGCCAGCGGCGCCCGGCTGCGGTGGCAAAGAGCAAGTCTCGCGGCAGCTTGAGCCCCGTCGCCAGCAGCGCGAGCAATAGATTGCGCCATTGGCGGCGCTGCGCGAATCGGCTAATTTGCGCGCTAAGCAAACAATGACGCGCCGATAATGTCTTGCCGAGAGCGATCGGCCCCATGCGGTATCCCAGAAGAATTTCGTCCAGAACGGCGAAGCGGCTGTCCGGATAGGCGCGCAGCAGTAGTTCCTGATCCTGGGCGCGTACCAGTTCAGGCGTTTGATAGCGATAACGGCGGAACCAATCGGCGCGCCCCATCCAGCTCGGGTGCACCAGGTAGAAACCGTTCCAGGGCTGCGCGCACAGATCCTCGTGGCTCAATCGGTGCGGAGACAGCCCAGTGGCCGCCCCGCTATCGTCGAAGATCAGGGCCCGGCAGGCCACCAGATCCAACGAACTGTCGGCGTTCAGGCGCGCCACCTGGCGTGCAAATCGGTGCGGGAAACACACGTCGTCCGCGTCCATGCGGGCGATATAACGGCCGGCCGCCGCGGCTATACCCTGGTTGAGCCGGGCAGCCAAACCCTGTTTCATGCCATCGCGCAGCAGGCGAACGCGCGGATCGCCGAAGCGCAGCGCGATATCGGGAGATGCATCGACCGACCCATCATCGAGCAGCAGCAATTCAAAATCGCCAAAGCTCTGCTGCAATACCGACAACATGGCCAGGGCCAGGGTGCGCGCACCGTCGCGCACCGGGAGGAGGACGGAGACTTCAGGCATGCCGGCTAATTAAGAAATGATCCAGGATGGCTTCCAATCAAAGGCGGCTGATGTACTGCCAGCGGGGGACGGCGAGATCGCGCGCATCCAGTTTCGGGCTCGCGTACCAGGGATTGGGCGCGATCACGATCTGGCCCGGGCTGTACCCGAGCCAACCCGCCCACCAACTGAAACTGCTGTTGGCAATGATGTGATGTTTGCATGCGCTCATCAGCGCCAGGTCCTGCTCAGGCTTTTCGGCGTTTCCGGTTACGAATACCGCGGATGGATCGAGCGGAAGCTCGGCACGTGCCCAATCCGGGTCATCGGAGAAAACCAGGAAGCGGCATTCCGGGCAGCGGTCCCTGACGAGACTTATTGCACGCCGATAATAATCGACGGAACACAGGCCGTGCACTTGCGCCGCGTCGTTGAGGTTTAGGAAATCACCTCTACGCACATGCAAGCCCACACTGCGATCAGAGCGCGCCAGTTGAAACAGTCCGTCGTTGGTTCCGGCCAAGGGCTGCCGCAGCGTAAAATCGGCACGAATCCTGTCGGCGCTATCGCTGAAATAGCGCTCGGACTGCCAGTAGCCAACCAGGAACACCGGTTCGCGCAGTGCCAGCATGCTTGGGTCGTAGCTGATCCCCGACTCGAAATGCCAGCGGCGAAACAAGGGGCGGACCAAGCGCAACCGCATCCCGATTTCCACTACCCACAGCGGCCAGTTGTTCAAATCCGCCGCGGTCGCGAGCCTTGTCCGAACGTTGAATGGCGCAAGGGCATAGTCGCGGCGGGTGTAAGCATTGAGTGCCAGCGCATGCTCGAACGCGCGCGTGTCGAGCAGCAGTTCCGCGCCCAACTGGTCGGCCAAGGCCCGGCCGGCCGCGTACTGGAACATCTGGTTGCCCAGGCCACCGGTCAAGCGAACAATCACCATCAGTCGTGCTCGCCAAAATAACACAGGCCGGTCATCGCGAAACCTTCAGCTCTTTATAGCGGTTACGTGGTAACCGACGGTGAAGCGCTGTTCCCGGTCGAATCGATCCAGGTAACTGCAGGCCAGCGGAATCGCGAGCGCCAGCAAGGGGGCAAGCAGTACCCACAGCGGCGACCACAGCAGCTCCAGCGGCAGCGGCATGCCCAGTTTGAACGGGCGGGTTGTCTGCACGAAGCGGATCGATTCCTGGGCGAAGAACCTGAAGGAACCGGCATTCGCCTCCACCTTGATCTGCGAAAACCCGGCCGCGCCGAGGAAGTCGTGGTACCAATAGGGCGTGTAACCGCCGTAATAGTGGTAGGGCTCCTGGTGAATGCCGGAACCCAGGGGGGCGGTCAGCATCAGGCGTCCGCCTGGCTTGAGGATGCGCGCCATTTCCTGCACCACCTTGATCGGTTCTGCCACATGCTCCAGCACCTCGGTGCACAGTATTGCGTCGAACGTCCCATCCGCGACTGGAACGCTGGCGATGTCGCAGCGGTAATCGATCTGGCCGTAGCCGCCGTGACGCAACTGATCATCGCCCAGGCCGGCGAAATCCTGGGTTTCGTAGCGGCAATGCGCAAACAGCGGCCGGTAGGGGCAGGAGCCTGCGCCCATATCGAGTACCCGCGCGCCTGCCGGCAGGCAGGCTGCCTGCTCGGCCACCCACCGGTCGCGGTTCGCCAGGTTGAACGCAAACAGAGGGCTGGCCTTGAACCGGGATTTCAACGCCACTGAGCTACCCTTTGCAACGAGACGGTGATGCAATTCGGCAAGCGGCCCAGCCATTTGGGACGGTTGCGTATTGGGATGCCCGCCACCGCGAGGGCTGGCGACATGTTCATTGCTTGATCACCAGGTTGCGCCAACTGCTCTCCGCGACGTAAATGGAATTGATGTAAGTGTCGGCGTACAGCATGTATCCGTTTTCGAGCATCAGGGCATGGATCTCCGGATTCTTGACGCCGCTGCCGTCGCCTCCGGCGTAGCTAAGCGTTTCAATACAGAACACATGCGGGCGGTTCTCGGAGAAATCGATTGACCGCAAGATGTCGAGTTCCAAGCCTTCGACATCGAGGGAAACCAGGTCGGGAGTGCGCCCCATATGAGTGTCCACCGCTTGCGCGAAGGTTTGCACCCTGATGCGCCGGGTATCGACGATACGCAGGCCCTGTTCCACGTATTTGCGCGCTTCAATGGCGGAGAACGTGTTGAGGGCGCGGCTGGACATGACATAGAAATCCATTTCCGCCGCGCGCGGCCCGATGCCCATGTTGAGGTTGACGTCGTGTCGCCGCCCCCGGCGCAGTCCGGCGTACAGCGACGGATCCGGCTCCACGTTGACGCCGCGGGCACCCTGGCGATAGAACAGGTAGGTATTGTTGTAATGCCAGGGATGATGCGCGCCGATGTCGATATAGCTGGGGCGCGCGATCTGCAACAGGTCGAACAGGTAACGCATGATCAGATCCTCGCCGCACTGGGACCATGATTTGCGGTAGTAGATGCCTGCCCGCCTGCGCAGGTAAGCGGCGATCCTGGGCCAACCGGATTCAGTGTCTCCCAGCGCGCGTAATAGCTTCTTCAATATGTGCTGAATGTCAACAGACCCTAAGGTTCGGCGCGCTTGGTAAACGTGAACACGCCCAGCGCATAGCGCTGACTCGCCAGATCGGAAAGCCTCAGTTCGTCCACCGCGAGCGCTTCGACGACGCCTCCTTGCCGGATCACCTTGAGTTCGCGCAGCTCGAGCGCATTGGCCATGGCCAGTTTGATCATAGCGCGAGGATCAAAAACACGTTGGCCATTGAACTCGACCCGTTCGACGCCGATCGGAACGGACAAGTAAAAGACCCCATCTTTTCTGAGCAAGGCTGCCATATTCGCCAGCCCGCGCTCAAAGCCCTTAGGATTAACCGGGTCGCCGTAGCGCCCCAAACCAAAGTGCTCCAACGCGTGCAGGCAGGACAGGGAGTCGCAGTAGCCCGTCATCCCTTCCACCGGCTGCATCAGATCGGCCCGTCTGAACGTGACGCCTGGTATTCGCGTGGTGATCGGCCTGACGTCGAATACCTCGATTTCACGGAAGCTGGCCACGTGGGCGACAAAACCATCCACGCGGGAGCCGATATCGACGTGCCTTTCCGGCCTGGCCAGGAAAATCTCCCTGGCGACGAGCAAATCCTGCCAGAAATATTCGAGCGTGGCCGCCCCCCCTTCTTCGTGCCAGTCATGCAGGCAGGGCAACAATTCGAGGCGCCCGCTGTAGCTCGAGCGGAAGCGAAAGTAATCGCGCATAAATCGCGGCAGGCCCTGCACAGATCGAAGCGCTTTTATTGGGTCGATGCCGAACTGGTCTCTGAGCAGCCGGTAGAGTCGAAGCAGTATGGCTCGAATGCTCATGATTCTTTCGTCGCGTCGTCGATTCGAAAGTTTATTCCTTGACGTTTCGCAAGCACTGCCATCCAAACAAAATACGCCACCGAAAACAGCATGCCTGCAATGACAATGCCGCTAATACCATACCAATACGCAAGCGCAAAGTTCAAGGCGACACCCAGCAGCGCAGTAATCAATTTGGGCGCGATCATTATTTGCGTTTTCATCTGGCTCATCAGATTGAGGGCAATCGTCTGGCCGGCGGCAAATACTCCACCGGACAGGAGCATCCATGGCAGCAGATGAGACACCGATGCGTATTCCGCTGCCACCAAAAGCCGGAATATCTGCGCATGAAATAGAAGGGCGGCAAGGAAGAACGCGCCCGTCAGCCCCAGGGCGATCCCGGTCAGACGCCAGCTAAGGCTGTCTACGCCGGCGTTGCGCTGATAGTCGCTGGCGTCTCCGGCGCGCTGATAAAAAATGGGAACCAGGAACTGCACGGCCATTCCGGTAGCGATCGACATTGGGTAGTAGCCCAACTGGAACAGCGCCGCATACAGACCCACCTCCTGCGTCGTCGCGAAACGCTCCAGCGCCCAACGATCGGATGCAAGCTGCATCCAGGTGAAAGTTCCAAAGATCGAGATTGGCCATGAATATGTCCAGATCTGCCGCCGCCAACTGCTTCGATCTGCCACGGCGCCGTTGACATGAATGACTTTCCGAAAAAACACATATTGGGATCCAAGCACCAGCGTGACTGCCAGGGCATAGCCGGCCATCGCCACCGTGCTGGTTGCGCCCAGCCATAGCAGTAAGGCGGCGGCGAGCAGAAACCGCGCCCAGGGTTCTATTCCCTGATGCAGCGCGACGATGGCTCGCTGGCGAGCGGCATTCTGGATGCCGCTGAGAATCGCATTGCAGCCGCTGAGTCCGGCAAGTACGAGAGCTGCGCCGGCGATGGCAATCCATTCCTTCCGGCCGGCGATCAGCAGTCCGGCGGCCGCGAGCAGGATCATGATGGCGATGACCGCGCTTGCCGCCAACACCAGGCCGCGGACCGCGCTCAAGTAGCTGGCGAGATCTCCGCGTTCCTGTGCCGGTGCATAGAACCGGGTAATGCCGTTGCTCAGAGGCCCGAGCACGGTCTGATTGACCAGGCTGGCTACCGTCATGCCCAGTGCCAGCTCACCGTACGCAGCCGGATCGAGCAATTCCGTAAGCAATCGGACACCTGCCAGCGATCCGAGAACGGCGCTTGCCTGGCCAAGGACAATCCAGGCCCCCTCCTTCGACAGGCGGCGAAAACGTTCCTGACCCGGCGCGAGGATATCCGGCATGCGTCAACCGCCGCGCTGCAGCGCCATCAGCTTGGCGTATTTGTGGAAGCTGTTGCAGCAACCGATGGCGATATGCACCAGGCCGGCGCTGCCGTCGAGAAAACCCAGGCGCAGGAAATAGAATTTGGCGAAGCGCAGCAGCGGCGACAGCAGCAGTTGCGCCACGCCGGTGCGTTTTCCCGCCTTGAACAAGGCCTCGGCCTGCATGCTGGTATAGCGGTTCTGCTTGTCCAGATAACCCGCGAGCGTCTCGGCCGAATCGTGCAGCAGGTCTCCCTCGATGCGCGCCACCGGCGCGCCGGTGAGCACCTTCTCGTGCACCGGATCATCGCTCCAGCGCGCATGCCGCCGGTCGAACAGGCGCAGGCTCCAGTCCGGATAACCTTCGCCATGCCTGAGCCAGCGTCCCATGAAGCGATTGCGGCGCGGCATGGCATAGGCTTGCGTCGCGGGCGCAGCCAGCAGCGCAAGGATGCTCGCGCGCAAGGGTTCGCTTACGCGCTCATCGGCGTCCAGGCACAGCACCCAGTCGTGGCGCGCGGCTTCGACCGCGAACTGCTTCTGCCGGCCGAACCCCAGCCACTCCTTCTGTATTACCCGGGCGCCGCGCCTGGCGGCGAGTTCGGCGGTGCCGTCGTTCGAGTCCGAGTCGACCACCACGATCTCGTCGGCAAAAGAGACGCTCTCCAGGCAGGCGGCAAGCTGGTTTGCGGCGTTCTTGGTGATAATGACTACGGAGAGCGGCTGGCGGGACAAGGGTCGGGATACCTTAAGGGACATTTCAGGCGATTCAGCGTGCATTCGGTCAATGTTACATTGAGATCCGGTATTCCCGCCGCCACAATTCGAACAGTACCAGCGCGAACAAGCGTTCGCTGTTTACCCTCCCCTTTGCCTGCCCTGCCAGCAGCTTGCTCACCTCATCGTGGTCGAACACGGTGTCGTCCGAACCTAGTAGCGTCTCACGAAAAAATGTTTTCCATGGCCCCGACCGCAGCCACGCTGCCAGCGGAATGGAGAATCCCTGCTTGCGCTGCCGATCGAATTCCCGCGGCAGGACGCGGGCTGCTAGTTTCTTGAGCAGCAACTTGCGGCTGTTGGCAGTAGCCTTCAGATGCGAAGGCACCTTGCCGAAGGCGAATTCGATCAGGCGATAGTCCAGCAGTGGCGCGCGCACCTCCAGTGAATTGAGCATGCTGGCGCGGTCCACTTTCACCAGAATGTCCTCGGCGAGATAGTTCCCGAAATCCATGCGGGTGGCCCGCTGCAACAGGTCTGCCGACTTGGGGATGCGCTGTTCCCGGGCGCGCTCGGCCGCCAGGTCCCACGCGCCTTGCCCTGCCATCAGGCGCTGCCGCGTGCCGCGATCGAACAAGGAGAAAATCAGAGGCAAGCCGGTGCGCAAGTCGGTCCCCAGTCCCTGCAACCAGTTGCGGCCCTTGGAGCCGACCGGCAGCAGGGCTTGCGCCGTCCTGGACGCTGCCAGCCGCAGGATTTGTGGAATTGCGCCGAATTTTTGCTGCAGCCAGAGCAGACGGTTGTAATGCGGGTAACCGGCAAACAGTTCATCCCCGCCATCGCCCCCCAGCGCGACCGTGCAATGCTCGCGCACCAGGCGGCTGACGAGATAGGTGGGAATCATCGATGAGTCCACCATCGGCTCGTCGAACTGCCGCGCCAGCAGCGGCAGCAGATCCACGGTCGATTCGGCGGCAACGAGCTCCACATGCTCGGTGCCGAAGTGCCGCGCAATCAGCCGGGCATGTTCGGTTTCGTCGTACTGGCCAAATCCGGGGAAGCGGATGGTGAAGGTCTTCACCTTGGGCGCGGCCCGCGCCGCCATGGCGGTGACCAGGCTGGAATCCACGCCGCCGCTCAGCAGTATCCCCACGGGCACGTCGGCGACCAACTGCCGGCGCACCGCATCTTCCAGCAAGGCCTCCAACTCATCCAGCAGCCCGGCTTCATCTGCCTCGCCTTGGGCTGCCGAAGCGCTTAGCTCCGGCAACTGCCAGTAGTGCCGGAGCCGCGATTGGCCGCTATTCAGATCGAACACCAACGCATGGGCGGGCGGTAGTTTTTCCACCCCCTGCAACATCGAGCGTTCGCCCGGCACGAAGCCCATCGCCAGGTAGCAATCGAGCGCTTCCCGGTCGATACGGCGCGGTAGCGCGGGGTCCGCCATCAGACCCTTGAGTTCGGAGGCGAAGCGTAGCGCGCCATCGGCCAGCGTGTAATAAAGCGGTTTTTCCCCGGCCCGGTCCCGCGCAATCAATAGTTGCCGTCGGCGACTGTCGTAGAGCGCAAAGGCGAACATGCCATTCAGGCGCGCGAGACAATCCGTGCCCCACTCGCGATAGGCGGCCAGAATCACTTCGGTATCGCTGTGGCTGCGAAACGCGTGCCCCTTCGCCGTCAACTCCTGGCGCAGATCGGCGAAGTTGTAGATTTCGCCGTTGAACACGATGCACAAGCCACCGAGCGCGTCCTGCATCGGCTGATGCCCGGCAGGGGAGAGATCGATGATGGCCAGGCGCCGATGCCCCACACCGACGCAACCATCGGCAGACCACCACTCGCCCGCATCGTCCGGGCCGCGGTGGCGCAGGGCATCACGCCCAAGCGCCAGCCAGCCGCGATCGGAAACAGGAGATTGAGCAGCGATACCTATAATGCCGCACATATAATGTGTCCAGCCCAGCTATCAATTCGGAACACGGAAAGAATGACCCGCGTTACCTGCGCAAATTTACCGCCTCGGAACTCAGCTTATAATTCCTCGCGCTTATTCTAACAAAGCCAGCCCCTTTTCCCCCCGCGCATGCCCGATATTCTGCTCATCAAGACGTCCTCGCTCGGCGACGTGGTGCACAACCTGCCGGTGGTGAGCGATATCCGCGCGCGTTACCCAAGCGCGCGCATCGACTGGGTGGTGGAAGAAGCTTATCGCGACATCGTCGGCATGCATCCGGGAGTGCGCCGGGCGATTCCGGTGGCGCTGAGGCGCTGGCGCGGGAATCCATTCAAGGGAGCGCACTGGCGCGAGTTCGGCCACTACCGCCAAGCGTTGTCCGGCGTGCGCTACGACTGCGTCATCGACACTCAAGGCTTGATCAAGAGCGCGCTTCTGGCGCGGGCCGCCTCCGGCACGCGCCACGGCTATGCCGGTGCCAGCGCGCGCGAGCCGCTGGCGGAAAAATTCTACGATGTTACGCACGTGGTGCCGCGCGACCTGCATGCCGTCGTGCGCAACCGGCGCCTCGCCGCTCGGGCCTTAGGCTATGAGCTGCCGGCCGCGCTGGACTACGGCATCGCCGTACCCTCGGATGTCGGGCCGATCGAGTCCCAGGCATACTGCGTGCTGCTGCACGCGACCAGCCGCGCCGACAAGCTCTGGCCGGAGCCGGCGTGGGAGCGGCTCGGCGGCGAACTCGCGCGTCAGGGGTACGTCTCGATTCTGCCCTGGGGCGATGCCCCGGAGCGCGCCCGCAGCGAGCGCATAGCGCGTGCTCTGCCTACCGCGGTTGTGTCCCCCGCGCTCGGCATCCTCGGCATGGCCGGGCTGCTAGCCGGCGCGCATGCGGTGATCGGTGTCGATACCGGCTTGACGCATTTGGCGGCAGCGCTCGGCTGTCCCGTGGTGGCATTATATTGCGGCACGCATCCGGGCCTGACCGGCGTGTACGCCGGTCAGGGCGCGCGGGTGCGCAACCTGGGCGGTACCGAAGTCGTGCCCGAGGTGGACGAGGTGCTGACCGCGTTACATGAGGTCGCCGGCGGAGACCCGGCGTGATCTGGCGCCTCGCTTATCGGCTGCTGTTGCGGCTGCTGTTTCCCTGGGTGCTCATGCACCTTTGGTGGCGTGGCCGGCGTCAGCCCGGCTACCGCGAGCATATCCGCGAGCGCTTCGGCTGGTATCAGGCTAGGCCCGGACTGCCGGTGATCTGGCTGCATGCAGTATCCGTGGGTGAAACGCGCGCCGCCGAACCGCTGGTGCGCGCGCTCGCTACGCGCTATCCGGGGCATGAGCTGCTGCTCACGCAAATGACGCCCACCGGACGCGAGGCCGCGCAGCAGCTATACGGCGGAGCAGCGACCATAGTCTATCTGCCCTATGACTATCCCGGAGCCGTGGCGCGCTTTCTCGTGCGCTTCAGGCCGCGCCTGGGCATCCTCATGGAAACCGAAATCTGGTTCAACCTGGTCGAATGCTGCACGCGCCTCGGCGTACCGCTGCTTCTTGCCAATGCGCGCCTGTCGGAAAAATCGGCGCGCGGCTACGCGCTGGTGGCGCCGCTTACCCGCGCTGCGCTGGGCGGCCTCGCGGCGGTGAGCGCTCAAACCCGCGAGGACGCGGAGCGCCTCGCGCGGCTGGGCGCGCGGGTGGTCGAGGTGACGGGCAACCTCAAGTTCGATGTCGCCTTGGCGCCGCAGCTCCTGGCTCTGGGCGCAGAACTGAAGCAGCGCATTGGGCAACGTCCGGTACTGCTGGCGGCAAGCACGCGCGAGGGCGAGGAAGAGCTGGTCCTGGATGCGCTCACGCGCGTCCGCGTCGAGGGCCTGTTGCTGCTGCTGGTGCCGCGCCATCCGCAGCGCTTCGACGAGGTCGCGGCTTTGCTGGCCAAGCGCAACTTGAGTTACCTGCGCCGCAGCGACAAGCGCGCGCTGCCGCCGGATTGCCGCGTGCTGCTCGGCGACAGCATGGGGGAAATGGCGGCCTACTACGCCGCCTGCAATCTGGCTTTCATCGGCGGCAGCCTATTGCCTTACGGCGGGCAGAACCTGATCGAGGCCTGTGCCGTGGGCCGCGCGCTGCTGTTCGGCCGGTATATGTATAACTTCGCCGAGGCCTCGAGGCTGGCCGTGGCGGCGGGTGCCGCGATCGAGGTCGCCGACGCGGCCATGCTGGGAGAGCGGGCCGGAGAGTTGCTTAGGGATCAGGCGACCCTGGCGCGCATGTCGCAGGCGGCGCTCGCGTTCAGCCGCGCGCATCAAGGTGCAACAGCGCGCAATCTGGCGATCTGCGAGAGGCTGCTTCCGCCGGATTAAATACTGTCGCGGGCCGCCAGCGGAATTGCGCACTTAACATCAGTCAGGGCGTCGGGGTTTTATACAAGATCGCCGATCGCGTGCGGATGTGCTTTTCATCCGTACGCGATCGGCGATCCGCGCGGACGGGACGCCGTCCGCGCAAGCTTGGGCGCAACGACTTGAGACATCCTACTATGTCCGCCGACGTAGACCGGCGGCCATTGCGCGCTCGCGCGCGCCAACCGTGTTTTCCGCACGGATGAAAAGCGCATCCGTGCGGAAAACACGGTTCTGGATAAAAACAAGGGCAGTGCGGGGGCCTTATGCAAGATCGACGATCCGCGCGGATCGGTTTCTCGTCCGTGCAACCGCGTATAGGCTAAATCTTCCTGTTTTACTCGGTGCCCAGCAGGCGGTTCACCGCCTCCAGGTCTTCCTCGGTCAGCGTGCCCGACGCGGCTTTGAGCTTGAGTCCGTTGAGGAGCGTGTCATAGCGCGCCTTGGACAGGTCGCGCTTGGTCGAGAACAGTTGCTGCTGCGCGTTCAGCACATCGATATTGATGCGCACGCCCACCTCGTAGCCGAGCTTGTTCGAGTCGAGCGCGCTCTGGCTGGAAACCAGCGCCTGCTCCAGCGCGCGCACTTGCGCCATGCCGTTGGTGACGCCGAGGTAGGCCTGGCGCACCGATAGCGCCGCGCTGCGACGCGCAGTCTCCAGGTCCTGGCGCGCCTTCTCCTGATTGGCGATGGCCTGCCGCACCAGCGAACTGACCCCGCCGCCGGCATACAGGGGGATCGCGAGCTGCAGTCCGATGTTGCGACTGATGCTGTCGGTGCCCAGACTGGTGGTGCCGATAGTGCTTATGCTCGCCGAGTTCTTGCCGAAGTTGCCCACCAGGTTGAGCGACGGATAGTGGCCGGCGCGGCTGCGTTCGATTTCGCGCGTGGTGATTTCCAGCGCGGCTTCCTGTATGCGTACCGCGAAGTTCTGGCTTTCGGCGCTCGTTACCCATTGCTCCATCGCATTGGGCTTCGGCGGGCTGAGCTCGGTCGAAGGCCGGAGCGGGGTGAGGCGGTCGGGAAACTTGCCGATGATCTGTTGCAGGGCGCGCTGCCTGATCTCGAGGTCGCTCTGCGCCGCGATTTCCTGGCTGGTGGCAAGGTCGAAACGCGCTTGTGCCTCGTGCGTGTCGGTAATGGTAGCGGTGCCCACCTCGAAGTTACGCTTGGCCTGCGCCAGTTGCTCGGAAATGGCGGTCTTTTGCGCCTGGATGAAAGCCAGGCTGTCCTGGGACGCAAGCACGTCGAAAAAGGCCTGGGCTACGCGCACGACCAGGTCCTGCGCCACCTGTCCGAAGGCGGCTTCGGCCTGCGCCACCTTGAAGCCGGCTTCCTTGTATAGCATGATGCTTTGCCAGTTGAACAAAGGCTGCGTTAACGACAGACTGTAGCCGTTGGTGTTGCCTTCTCTCTTGGAGGGCGGCGCCACGCCGCGGAAATCGATGTCGATGTCGTTCATCTGGGTGAACCCGCTGGCGTTGACGGTCGGAAGCAGCAGGGCCAGTCCCTGCGGCAGGCTTTCGCGCCCCGCGTCGCGTGCGGCGCGCGCGGCGGCATACACCGGGTCATTGGCACGCGCTTCGCGATAGGTCTGCAGCAGGTCGGCGGCGACTAGCGGCTGGCTGAACGCAAGTATGGCGAGGAAAATCGCGTGTATTTTCATGGCAGGCTCAATATCGGGGCATCGCGGGTTCGACCTGGTCGGCCCAGGCATTCACTCCGCCCTGCAGGTTGTAGAGCTTGGAAAAGCCGTTCCGCTCCAAAAATAATGCCACCTGTAAGCTGCGCATGCCGTGATGGCAGATCACTACAGTTTCGGTTTCCGGGTCGAGTTCCCGCGCCCGCGCCGGGATGGTGTTCATCGGCGCCAGTGTCGATCCTTCGATGCGGCAGGTCTGGTACTCCCAGGGTTCGCGCACGTCGAGTAGAACCGGCGGTTTGCGTCCGGCATCGGCCAGCCATTGGCGCAACGACTGCGGCGTGATCTGCGTCATGGTCAGAAGCTGAAGCGCTCGCCCGCAAGCGCGTTCGCCAGGGGTGCAATGCTGGTTTCCAACAGATCAATCGAGTTATAGATTCCCTCGCCGGTACAGGTGATGAGCCGTGCCGCCATCACCGGCGGGTTGCCGACCACGGCGAACAGGCGTGCGCCGACTTTCATCTGCTGCAGGAACTGCTGCGGCAGCACCGGCGTCGAGCCGGTGAGGACGATGATGTCGTAGGGCGCGTGTTTGGTCCAGCCGCATGCGCCGTCGCCGAGTTCCACGGTCACGTTGGCTGCGCCGGCGCGGCGCAGGCTAGCCTCGCCCAATGCCTTCAGTTCCGAGTGAATTTCCACGCTGTACACATGCTGTGCGCGGTGTGCGAGCAGCGCGGCGAAATAGCCGGAACCGGTGCCGATTTCCAGGACTTCGTCGGCCGGCTTTACCGCCAGCTCCTGCAACACACGCGCTTCCAATTTTGGCTGCCACATGTGCTCGCCCCGGCCGATGGGGATCTCCATATCGGAGAAAGCGAGGGCCTGATAGGCGGTGGGCACAAAATCTTCGCGCTTGACCACGTACAAGAGGTCCAGCACTTGCTGGTCCAGTACTTCCCAGGGCCGGATTTGATTCTCGACCATGTTGAAACGGGCTTGTTCGATGTTCATGGCAGGCATGGCGGATTGGCTCGCGGAGGAGATTTGAACGGCGGAAATTTTACCATTGTTTGCGCGGCTGCCTGGTGACGCTTGTCACATAGCACGATTCGCCCCGGCGGGCGGGCGGCGGGACCGGCGCTTGGCGGCCGCACCATCCTAGTCGGCGTTCTGCGCGCCAGGATTAGGCTCGGCCGCATCCGCGGCCTGCCCGGCGCTGAACTTGTTCTGCGCCCAGAGCGCGAGATCGTCGAGATAGGTGTAGATCACCGGCACCACCACCAGGGTGAGCAGGGTGGAGGTGATAATGCCCCCGATCACCGCGTGCGCCATGGGCGCGCGCTGCTCCGAACCTTCGCCGATTCCGAGCGCGAGCGGGATCATGCCGAACACCATGGCGAAGGTGGTCATCAGGATCGGCCGCAGCCGGATGCGCCCGGCTTCGAGGATGGCGTGCGCGCGGTCCCGCCCGCCTTTGCGCAACTGGTTGGCGAAGTCCACCAGCAGGATCGCGTTCTTGGTCACCAAGCCCATCAGCATGACAAAGCCGATGATGGAGAAAATGTTGAGCGTCGAGCGCGCGATCAGCAGCGCGAGCAGCACCCCGATCAGGGACAGCGGCAGGGACATCATGATCGCCACCGGTTGCAGGAAGGAGCCGAACTGGCTGGCCAGGATCAGGTAGATGAAAATCACCGCCAGGAGCAGCGCCGACAGCGCGTAGCCCAGGGTCTCCTGGATGTCTTTGGTCGAGCCGCCCATAACGAAGCGATAGCCCGGTTGCAATGCAACCTGCGCCAAGCGCGCCTTGATTTCGTTGCCAAGGTCACCCGCCGGCCTGCCGAGGGCATTGGCGGTGACCAGCACCTCGCGGGTGAGATCCTTGCGGTTGATCTGCGTCGCGCCAAGGGTAGGCACGAACTCGGCGACCTGCCGCAGCGCCACCATTTTCGGGTTGCCCTCGGCGCCCAGTTGGTTGCTGGCGATGTAGATGCGTTCCAGATTTCCCCGGTTTTCACGTTCAGCTTTGGGCAGGCGCATTTTAACGTCATAGTTCTCTTCGTCCGGGGCTTTCCAGGTCGAGATTGCTTCGCCCGCCAGGAGCGGCCGCAGCGCTTCGCCGATCTTGCCCACGCCTACGCCCAGGTCGCTCGCCAGTTCGCGCTTGATGCGCACTGCCACGGTGGGTTTCGAGGCCTTGAGGCTGGAATCGATGTCCACCAGGCCGTTAATAGAGCGCATGATGCCTTGTACCTCTCGCGAAAGCCGTTCGATCTCCGCCATGTCCGGCCCTTGTACCGAAACCTGCAGCGGCTTGCCGCTGCTGACCGGAACGTAGACGCCAACATTGGTCACCTCGATGCCGGCAATCTGCCGCAGGCGCTCTCGCATCGGCTGTTGCAGCTGCTTCTGATTGGCGTCGCGTTGGCCGCGGTCCAGCAACCGCACGAAAATAGTGGCGTAGTTCTTGCCGGGCGTGGTTCCGGTGTTGACCGTGGCGTAGGTGTAGATCACCTCAGGGAATTCGCGCAGCGCCGCCTCGGCCTGTTGCGTCTTGGCCTGGGTGAATTCCAGCGATGACCCCACCGGCGTATTCAATTGCACCATGATCTCGGCAAGATCGGCCTCGGGTACGAATTCCGAGCCGATTCTCGGTACCAGGGCGAACGCCCCGAGAAAGCTCGCCAAGGCGATGGCGAGCACGCTTTTTCTGTGCGCGAGCGCCCATGCAAGCAGACCCGAGTAATGCGCGCCGAAACGCTGCAGCAGTTGCTCGTTCCACGACAGCATGCGCGCGAACCATCCTTTGCCGTGCACGCCGTGTGCAGCCGGGTCGTACCACACCGAGGACAGCATCGGGTCGAGGGTGAAGCTGACGAACATCGACAGCAGAACGGCCGCCGCCACGGTGATGCCGAATTGGTGGAAAAACCGCCCGATAATGCCGCCCATGAAGCCCACCGGCAGGAACACCGCGACGATGCTGAACGTGGTGGCCATCACCGCCAGGCCTATTTCCTGGGTGCCCTCGAGCGCGGCGTCATGATGGCTTTTGCCCATGGCCAGGTGGCGCACGATGTTTTCGCGCACCACGATGGCATCGTCGATCAAGAGGCCCACGCACAGGCTCATCGCCATCAGCGTCAGCATGTTGATGGTGAAGCCGGATGCGTACATCACGAGGAAGGTGCCGATCAGGGAAATCGGCAAGGTGAGTCCGGTAATCACGGTGCTGCGCCAGGAGTTGAGGAACAGGAATACGACCAGGATGGTCAGCGTGGCGCCTTCGAGCAGGGTGCGCTTGACGTTGTTGACCGAATTGCGGATGCCGCGCGAGGTGTCGCGCACGACCTCAAGGCCTACGTCAGCCGGCAGCTGCTTCTTGAGCGCGGTCACCACTTCCATGACGTTGTCCACGGTTTCGATGGTATTCGCACCCTGCGATTTGATGATGTCGAGCGAAATGACGCGCTTGCCGTTTACCAGCGCCGCGCTTTCCTCCTCCTCCTGGCCGTCTACTGCGTTTGCTACCTGGGACAAATACACCGGCTGGCCGCCGCGGCGCGCGACGATGATGCGATTGAACTGCTCGGGCCGGGCGACGCGCCCTTGCACCTGGACCAGGGTTTCGGACTCGCGCGAAGTGACGGCTCCGGCCGGCAACTCCTGGTTTTCGCTGCGTACGGCGGCAATGACCTGATCGATTCCTATGCCAAGGGCCTCCATATCCGCAGCTCTGAGGAAAATCTGAATCTCGCGTTTCACCCCGCCTACCAGGGTTGTCTGCCCGACGCCGCGCGCGTTCTCGATGCGCTTTTTGATTACCTGGTCGGCGAGCGTGGTCACTTCCCGCAGCGGCCGGGTGTCGGAGCGCACGGCGAGCGACATGATCGGCAGGTCGTCGGGATTGAAGCGCGTGATGCGTGGCTCCTTCACTTCCTTGCGGAAACCGACCTTGACCACGGCCACTTTGTCGCGCACGTCCTGCGCCGCGAGTGCCGGATCGACGCTGAGATCGAACTCTGCGACTACTACCGACAGGCCTTCGTAAGAACGTGAAGACAGCGTCTTGATACCGCTGATGGTATTGACCGCTTCTTCGATCTTGCGGCTCAGGTCGGTCTCGACGCTTTCGGGCGAGGCGCCCGGATACGCGGTCTGCACCACCACCACCGGGAAGTTCACATCCGGAAACTGGTCCACCGACAGGCGTTGGTAGGAGAACAAACCCAACACCAGGAAAGCCGCCATCATCATGGTGGCAAACACGGGGTTGCTGATACTGATGCGGGTGAACCACATGCTGCGGGATCTTTAGGCGCGGCTCAATTGCGCGCGGCAACGACCTTGACTTGCACGCCGGGTCTGAGCATACCCAGATTGGCTCTCACGATCCGCACTCGCGGGTCCAGGCCGGCAACGATTTGTACCACGCCGTCGTCCTCGTTCCTGAGGCCGAGTTCGACCGGACGCAGTTCCAGGCGGCCGTCGACGAGCGCGAATACATGCGCCTTGCCGGCGGTCTCTTGCACTGCGGAGACCGGGATCACTAAAGCTTGAGCGACCCGGCTAAGCGTGACGCTGCCCCTTGCGAACATGCCGCCTTTGAGCGCGCCGTCCCGGTTGGGCAGCATTGCGTATACCAGGATCGAGCGTGAACCGCTTTGTGTCGCGGGGTTGATGCGGTCGATGCGGCCAATGAAGTCGCGCTCGCCGAAGCCTTCGACACGGAAATTCGCCTCCTGGCCAACGCGGATACTGGGAATGTCGCCCGCCGGCACCGCTGCCTCGACTTCCAATTCGGCGAGATCGACCAAGGTCAGTATCCTGCCGTCGACCGGCAGCTTCTCGCCCGGCTGGGCGTGGCGCTGCGACACGATGCCGGCTTGCGGCGCGGTGATCACGGTGTCGGCAAGCGCCTTTTTAGCCAGAGCAACCTGCGCCTCCAGCGCCTTCAGCCTTGCTTCCGACACCTGAAAGCTGCTTTGTACGCTGTCGAATGCGTTTTGCGATATGAATTTTTGCTGCAGCAGCGCCAGGTTGTTGGCGCGGTTCTTTTGCGCGAGGGCGAGCTGCGCGCGGCCGCCCTCCAGGTCCGCGAGCTTCTCGTCCAGGCGCGCTTGCGCGTCCTGGGTGTCGATGCGCGCCAGTACCTGGCCCGGCTTGACGCCCTCGCCCTCGCGTACCAGGATGGTGTTCAAATCGCCTGCGACTTTAGCCTTGACCGTGGTCCAATTGCGCGGCGCCAGCGTTCCGGTGATGGAAATCGACAAGCGCAGTTCGCGCGTCTGCGGCTGCACCAGGTCGCTCGCCGCGAACTCGATCACCGGCGCGCTCGCGGGCTGGGCCGAGGCGACGCTGTTTTCGTGGTTGACAAAAACGGCCGCGACAATTGCGGCGGCAAGGCCGCCAGCCGCCAGCCACCAGGATTTAGCTTTTCTTGCGCGCATGACTCTTCTCCGGCGCCTGCGGTTTGCGCAGGCCGTTCAATAACATATCCAAGTAGACGTCCAGGTAGCGCTGTGGTTGAAGTTGTTCGTGCTCGCAACAGGCGAATGAGTGGCGCCACACCGCGAGCATCACCAGCGGCGCCAGCGCCACGCGCACCAGGTGGTCGACGTCCACGTCGCGGAACTCGCCCGCGTCGCAGCCGCGCTGCAGCACCCGGCGGAACATGGACAGCGCGCGCAGGATCACTTCGTCGTAATAGAATTTGGCGAGGTCGGGAAAGTTGCCGGCTTCCGCGATGACGAGCTTCGGGATGCCGGCGATTTTGGTCGACCCTGTCATTTCCCACCAGCCGCGCACCAGTTGACGCAGCAAGTCGGCGGAACTGCCGGAGAATTTTTCCACCAGATCCTCGCCGTGCTGCAGCACCGGCAGCACGTTGCCGCGCACCACCGCCTTGAACAGGTCTTCCTTGTTCTCGAAATAGAGATACAGCGTGCCCTTGCTGACGCCGGCGCGCGCGGCGACGTCGTCCAGGCGCGTCGCGGCAAAGCCGCGCTCGACGAACAGGTCGAGCGCGGCGGCGATGATTTCCTCGGGGCGCGCATCCTTGCGGCGCGCCCAGCGAGGCTGCGGCTTTTTCTCAGGAGCGTTCATGGTGTTATTGATAACTGACCAGTCAGTAATATATATGCTCCTAGCCTATGAGTCAAGCACCTGCCGCGGACAGCGCCGTAAGTGCTGGTCGCAGCGCGGCAAATCGGACCGGCGAACGGCGCGGATTGCGGATTGCAAAGCTTCAGCGATTGCGGTACCTTGGCTGCCTGACGTTAGGGGTCCTGCGCGCAGAGCTGAAACATGCGGCGCGGGTGAGAGAGTCCCTTTGAACCTGATGCGGATAATGCCGCCGCAGGGAAGCGTGAGCAGACCTCCCTCCTGCCTTCGCCCCTGCGGTCACTAGGAGCGATCCATGAACGCCAATCCGAAATTCATCGCCGCGACCGCGCACGTTGACGACGCTGCGGTCCAGCCCCTGCCGAACTCGCGCAAGGTGTATGTGCAAGGCAGCCGGCCCGACGTCCGGGTGCCGATGCGCGAGATAAGCCAGGCCGACACGCCGGCTTCCTTCGGCGCCGAGAAAAATCCGCCCGTCTATGCTTACGATACCTCCGGCCCCTACACCGATCCGGGTGCAAAAATCGACATCCGCAACGGCCTTGCGCCGCTGCGCGGAAAATGGATAGAAGAGCGCGGCGATACCGAGGCGCTGTCCGGGCCGACGTCCAAATTCGGCGTCGAGCGCCTGCGCGATGCGAAGCTCGCCGAGCTGCGCTTCAACCTGCAGCGCAAGCCGCGCCGCGCCAGGCCCGGCATGAACGTGTCGCAGATGCACTACGCGCGCCGCGGCATGGTCACCCCGGAAATGGAATACATCACCATCCGCGAGAACCTGCAACGCCGGGAATACATCGAAAGCCTGCGCGCCTCGGGGCCTCAAGGGTCCAAGCTGGCCGAGTCGATGGCGCGCCAGCATCCGGGTGAGTCCTTCGGCGCCGCCATTCCCGCGGAGATCACCGCGGAATTCGTGCGCGACGAAGTGGCGCGCGGCCGCGCCATCATCCCGGCCAACATCAATCACCCCGAGTCCGAGCCGATGATCATCGGCCGCAATTTCCTGGTCAAGATCAACGCCAACATCGGCAATTCGGCGCTGGGTTCATCCATCGGCGAGGAAGTCGAGAAAATGACCTGGTCCATCCGCTGGGGCGGGGACACGGTGATGGATCTTTCCACCGGCAAGCATATCCATGAAACGCGGGAATGGATCATCCGCAACGCGCCGGTGCCGATCGGCACCGTGCCTATCTACCAGGCGCTGGAAAAGGTCGACGGCAAGGCGGAGGAACTTACCTGGGACATTTTCCGCGACACCCTGATCGAACAGGCCGAGCAGGGCGTGGACTACTTCACCATTCACGCCGGCGTACTGCTGCGCTACGTGCCGCTGACGGCCAGGCGCATGACCGGCATCGTCAGCCGCGGCGGCTCGATCATGGCCAAGTGGTGCCTGGCGCACCACAAGGAGAGTTTCCTCTACACTCATTTCGAGGACATCTGCGACATCATGAAGGCCTACGACGTCGCCTTCTCGTTGGGCGATGGCCTGCGTCCGGGCTCGATCTACGAT
>JACRAS010000016.1 GCA_016234705.1 Betaproteobacteria bacterium
CCCGCACCGTTACACTCGTACTGCGTGCCGTCGGCCAGCTTGAGCGTCCTGCCGGTGGCGCTCGGGGTGACCTCCATCTCGATCGCCCTGGAGCGGCCCGCGCGGGAGCGGAATACGCCGTCGGCCTCGCGCGCGAGCAGGTAACGCGCACCCTGCGGGTTGGTCACCTGCACGGCCTCGCTTCCGGCCACTTGCGCGAACCAGTCGTAGGTGAAGCTCATCCCGCGTCCGAAGAGGCCCACGCGCGTGTTGGTCGAGCGGTACTGGCAGTTGGGATTGACCGGCATGAGCATCGACATCCCAAACCACCGCGGACGGAACACATGCGCAGCACCGGAGCCCAAGTCAACGGGGCTGCACGTCACCGGCGGATCGAGATCCAACCTAGGTGGAGGCGGCGGCGGCGGCGGCGGAGGAGGAGGAGGAGGCGGCGGCGGAGGCGGCGGCGGGGGCGGCGGAGGACCGTCGCCGGGAGGAGGAGGATCGCGAGGAGGGCCGTTCAGCCGCGTCGCCCCACAGCAGAATTTCGGGATGCCCACGCCGGGATTGGACACGACCGACTTGCCGTCGGCGCTCACCGTCCCCATGCCCATCGGGCGCCACTGGTTGGAGTTCGCGTCCGGCGTGGGCGACTCGTCGTAGTACCACATCTCGACCTGGTCTCCGGGCAGCGCATCCACGTCGTTGGCCATGGTCACCGGGATCGGCTGCGTCGGGGTCGCTCCGCCTTCGCGAAAGAAGTAATACAGGTACACGCTGTTGCTCTGCTGCCCGTCGGGAATCGGGCGGATCGGCAGCCGGTCGATCGGCACCGTGCGCACGTTCACCTTGTCGATGGGCGTGCCATCCCAGCCCATCAGCGTCGCCCCCTGAGGAATGTTGAGCGAGTAGTTCGGGATATCCGGGTTAGTCACGGTCGCCGCCTGCCCCGGCACGATGGCCGTGAACTTGCTCGGGTCCACTTTGCCGATATAGGACGTGAGGACCGCGTTGTCCTGCCCGGCGACGATCATCACCGGCATGGCAATCCCGGAGGGGTATTCGGCGGTCGGTGTATTCGCGGTATTGCCGTCGATCAGCAACACCTGGTCGCCAAGCACCGGAGGATTCACGATGCGATAGAGGCCGGTCGCGTCGGTGAAGACGTGAGTCGCGCCCAGGCGCACCCGCGCGCCGACGAAGGGCGCCCCGTCATCGGCGTGGAGCACCCTGCCGGTCACCGTGGTGCCGCCGGCGGCGAGCACTTCGAGCGTGAGCGTTTTGACCTTCGTCAGCGTGGTCAACCCCGCCTGCCCGGTCGCGGTGATCGTCACCGGGAAACTGCCCGCCGCGGTGCCCGCCTGGGCGGTGAAGGTCACGATCGCATCGCCGCCAAGGAAGACCGTCGGGCGGCTCAAGGTCGTGGTCACACCCGCGGGCAAGCCGGCCAGTGCAAGGCTTGCCGCATTCGGATAAGGGTTCAGCCCGGTGCTGGTGAGCGTGACCTTGGCCGCGCCGTTGCCGCCCGGGGGCACCTGGGCTGTCGCGGGCGCGAGGCTGATGTCGAAGGCCTCGCGCTCCTGCACCGTGAAGGGGCTGGCGCTGGTCGCCGTGCCGCGCGTATTGGTCATCGTGATGGGGCCGGTGGCGGCCTTGAGCGGCACGATGGCGTTGATCACGGTGGCGCTCGCATTGACGATCACCGCCGGCTCGCCATTGAACCGCACCTGGTTACCGGCCGCGTTCGGATCAAAACCGAAGCCGTTGAGGGTCACCGCCGAGCCCACCGGCCCGCTGGTGGGCGTAAACGAGGTGATCGAGAACTGCGGCTGGATCGTGAAAACGATGAAGCTCGGCGTGCGGTTGGGCGCGCCTGCCGTCAGGATGACTTCACCGGCGGTGGCCGCGGTGAGCGTGAACGTCGCGCTGGTGCCCAGCGCCGGGATCGTCACCGAGGCGGGGAAAGTGGCCGAGCCGCTGCCCGACTGGGTGAGGCTCACCGTGAGGCCTGTCTCCGGCGCGGGATCGACAGAGGTGACGGTCACCGTGGTGCTTAGGCCGATTTGCAACGTTTGCGCCTGAGCCGAAAGCACCAGTCCCACCGAGGTCTTGATGGTGAGCGTGGTGCCGGCGTTAATGGTAACCGGTTGTCCTGTCTGTGCCGCTGTGAAGCTGAAGGCCGCTGCAATGGTGGTCTGGCCCGCGGCGAGCGCGCTGGCGACGCCGGTCGAAGCGATGGTGGCAATCGCCACATCCGAACTCGCCCAGCTCACGCGCGTGGTGAAATCCTGGGTAGTGCCGTCGGTCATGGCGGCGGCGGCGGTGAACGGCACCGGCTCGCCCACGTAGGCGCTCGCCGGTGCGGGCGAAAGCGTAAACGTCACCGGTTCCGCCGGCGCGATCGTCACCACGGCAGCGGCGCTGCCGCCGTTGAGGCTCGCGGTGATGGTGGCCTGACCCTCGACATTGGAGGCAACCGGGAACTCGGCGAACAAGGCGCCTGCCGGAATATTCACCGTCGGCGGTACCGAGGCCACGCTTGGGTTGCTGGAGACGAGCGTCACCGCCGTGGCCACGTTCGGCGCGCGCGAAACCGAAACGCGCAGTACGCCGGGCGTGCCCTTGGGCAAGGTGAGCGTCGCCGGCGTAATGGCCGTCGCCACCGGCGGCGGCGGGGTCACCTCGACCCGGCTCGTGGCGCTGGTGCCATTGACGCTGGCGGTAATATCGGCGCTGCCAGGCGCAAGCGCGTTCACCGGAATACCGACGTTGACGGCGCCCGCAAGGATGGTCACGCTCGTCGGCACCTCAGCCACGGTCGGCGCACTGCTGGCAAGCGCGATCGTGGTAGCGGCTTCCTGCGCAACGTTGATGGTGACCACAAGGCTACCCACCGCGCCCTGTTGCAGCGGCAGAGGATTGGGCAGCAAGGAGACGATCGCCGCCGGCTGCGGCGCGACATGAACCGAGGCGGTCTTCTGCGTGCCGTCGACACTCGCCGTGATGACCGCGTTGCCGGTCGCCAAAGCGGTTGCGGTAAACAACGCGCTGGTCACGCCCTGCGCCACGGTGACCGCCGCCGGCACCTGCAGTACCGACGGGCTGTCCACCGCCAGCGCGATCTCGGTGTTCGTGAGTTGCACTGAATTGATGCGCACGGTGAAGGTACTGGTCGCGCCTACCGTCATATTGAGCGTCGCGGGTTCAAGTCCGGTCACCTGCGGCGGCGGCGGCACCACGTTCACCACCGACGACGCACTGGAGCCGTTGAGACCGGCAGTCACCCCGGCCTGGCCGAGCGCAAGACTCGTCACCGGCACCGCGGTCGAGGTCTGTCCCGCAGGCACCGTGACCGAAGCGGGAACCGAAACGATATTCTCGGGCGAGACCGTGACCGGCACCACCGTATCGGCGGTCTGGGCCGATGAGATGGTAAGCGTGAGCGCAGTGCTCGCGCCGAGCGTCACGGTGGATACCACGGGCACCAGCGATACGACCGTCGGTGGTGCGAGTGTCACGCTTACCTGGCTGGATGCCGTTGAGCCGTTCAAGGTGGCCGTGATCTGGGCCGTGCCGGGAAAGACCGCGTTAACGGTGACGGGAGCGCTCACGCTGCCTACCGGAACGGTAACGCTCGATGTCACAAACACGACACCGGCATTGCTGCTCGCCAGCGCAACCAGGGTGTTCGCCGGCTGCGCCGCCGAGATCGTGACCGTCAAAGTGCCGTTCGCGCCCTGCGTGAGCGTGACGGAAGTCGGTGACAGGCTGGTCACCGTCACCGGCGCGGGGCCGACATTGACGGTGGCTGTGACGCTGCGGTCATTGGCGCTGGCGGTAACGACGGTACTGCCGGCGGCGACCCCGGCCACCGGAATGGTGATCTGCGTCTGTCCGGGAGCAAACGACACCGAGGCCGGCACGCTCGCAATAGCTGGGTCCGCAGAGGTAACCGTGAGCATGCCCGCGGCGGTGGGCGCAGGCGCCAGCGTCGCAGTCAGATTGCCTGAAGCGCCCGCGGTAATCGTCAGTGGATTGGGCGTCAGCGCGTTCGGCGTGGGCAGGATGCGCGTGCCCAGCACCGCGATCGTCAGAAACCCGTCTGGACCGCTCGCAAGGCTCACCTCCAGCGTATTGTTCGGCCCGAGATTGACGCTGCGCTCGACCAGGGCCACCTTCTGGTTGAAGTCGGCCGGGCCAGCCACTTGCACGCCGTTGATTTTGATGCGCGCGGACGAAATGCGGTTCGCCCCATTCGCGTCCCCGTTGACGATGCGCAAGGTAAACGGCGTGCTGATCGATGCAGGAACACTGAACGCGTCGGTATACAGATTAGGCGATGCGGTGCTGCGCACATATTGCTTGGGCCCGAACAAAACTTCGCCCGGGCCCGTCTGCGCGATTCCCGGCGCGATGCCCATGACGAGGATCGGCAGCAGCCCAAAAAAGAGCTGCCCGGTTTTGCGCACCAGGCGCGCGCGCGCCGCCCGAGTGGGCAATGCGCACAGCCAATTCGTCAACCTGTTGAACATGGCACTCATCGCTTACCTGTCCTTGCGCCGGCTGCTCCTCACCCACTCCCGGATGGATACGCGGGTAAAGAGCAAGCTCGCTTTTTAACCGCCCATCGCCGCGATACGCAACGCTTCCGCCGGCGCGTCATATACTTTGCCGGACAGCGTGATCAGTTTCGCCATCGACGGGCCGCCTAGCGTAGCAATCAGCGTCACCTTCTCCACACGCTCGTTGTTCGCGAAGCGCGACAGCGCGTCACCCAGCCAGGCGACCACGGTGTAGGTGGTCTGCGCCGAGAGCACGCTGGGGCCGACCGGCAGATCCACCGAGGCGCTTGCGCTTGCGCTCGCCGTGGTGCCGGTGAGCGCCGGCGTAAGGGCGGTGACCTTCGCGCCATAGGCGGGCGTTAGCGTGAGCAGCACCGTATTGCCTACCGGCACACCCGACGTGGTAAACACGACAGTGACGGGATTCGCGGTGCTCGCGGGCAGCGTAACGTCGGCATTGCCCGTCGGGCTGGCCGGCGCGTTGACGCCCGCAACGCTCGAAATCGTCAGCGTCGGCGTACCGGCGATAAAAACGCTGCCCGGGGCGCCGGCGCTGGCGACCGGACTGGTTATGGCGGTGCGCAAGGTTGTTTCCACTTCGAGACGGATACGACCGGCGCCTCCGTTCCCACCGCGCTGGGCGGGCTGGTCGGGATTATCTCCAAAGGATCCACCGTTGGCGGAGATCGTGCCATTTCCGGACAGCGTGGTGGCGATGATCCGGATCGCGCCGCCGCTGCCGCCGCCGCCGCCACCGCCTGCAACATTCGTAGCGCCACCCCGGGCCTGGCCTCCCGCCCCGCCGTTGGCGAGTAATGATCCGCTGATATTGACCGTACCGGAAGCCGCTATCAGGATCGCGCCGCCCCCGCCACCACCGCCGGAACCGGCGTAAGTCACTCCGCCTGTACCGCCACCACCGCCCGATCCGCCGACCAGCGGCAGAATCTGATCTGATCCATAAACACCCCCCCCGAGACCGCCAGTGTTTCCGAGCGAAGTGGTATAGCCGAGGGCAAAGCCCCTGTTATTTTCACCACCGGTACCGAACCCGCCGCCCCCTCCGCCATAAGCGAGTTGGCTAGCGTTAGTGTTAATCCCCGGGCCACCCCCCCCAGACCCCAACCCTGTCCCGCCGGCAGTGCCTGCGGAAGCTAGCGGCCCTGGAAGCCCTCCACGCCCTCCGGAGAATCCTCCCGGCCCGCTATTGCCCGGCTGGCCGTCATCTCCGCTCACGCCGTCGCCGCCGGAGCCTGTACCCGGCGCGTCGGCCCCGCTGATATTGAGGGTACCGGCAATCACCACGTCTCCGGTAGCCAGGATCACGACGGGCGTATTGGCGGTATTTTTCGTGAATGTCACCGTCACCCCTGTGGGTATGTTTACAGAGGTAAAATTGAAAATCCCACCCGGCGGCAACTGCACCGCCGTGCTGACAGTAGGACTGTACGCGCCGTCCGCGCCCGTGCTGCCGCTGTTGAAGGCCGAAGCGACGCCGGGGGCGGCGAGCGCGCCCACGACGAACGCCGCTGCTACGCCTGTTGCGATAGTTTTCATGATGTCACTCCTTTCTTCAATCGAAGCTGGATTTGAAACGAAACCGGATTTCATGATGCGCTCCTCCCACTATGGAAAAACAGTGAAAGTGTTGGCCGCCGGATCGAACGCGATGGAGACGCCGCCGGGCGTGATGACGTAAATCAGACGAGCGCCCTGAGGCGCGTCGGACGCAATACCGATGCGAACGGTGACTTCGGTGCCCGCGGCGTTTACGGCCGGGGTGTTGTCGATAAATAGGCCGGTTGCCGGCGACGCGGTCACCGCGGTCACGCCCTGGAAGTTCTGCCCGCGGATGGTCAACGTGAGGGTCTCGCCGCGGTTCGCAAAGATCGGCGTAATCGACTCGATGCTGGGCGCGCCGGCGCCGATGCGGAAAGTACTCGCGTCAGCCGGTATGAACGGAACGAGTCCGCCGCCGCGGAACACGCGCACGCCGCGCAGCCCCGCTTGCGCGCCGCTCAAGGTGAGCGGCACCGAAATTCGCGAGCCGTCGGGGGCCGCGGTGATCGCGCCGGTGGTGATGCCGGTTGCAGGCTCGATCACGACCGAGGTCACGTCGGCGAGCGCGGAACCGGAGATGACGAGCGTGCCGGCGGAATCGGGGGTCAGCGGCGGCGCCTGAACACCGCTCGCAAATGGCCCGAGCGCGACACCGACCTGCAACGCACGCACCATTTCTTGCGGCGGCGGCGGATTCGATTCCTGCAGCAGCACACCGAGAGCCGGCGCGACGACCGGGCCGATCGATAGCGCGGGCGGCGGCGCCGTGGTTTCTAGCACCACACCGAGATCGGGCGAGACAATGGACGTCACCGAGATTGTCGTCACGAGCTGCACCGTATTCGCGGCATTCCCGCTGGATGAACTTTCCCCTGCGGGCGTGGTGATGATGACGATGCGCGATCCCGCGGCCGCCGCAGCCGAAACATTCACCGTGGCGGTGAGTTCGGTGCCCGCCGCATTCACCACCGGCGCCGTGATCGACACGCCATCGGGCGGAATCAAGCGCACGAGCTGCGCGCCCTGGAGATTGACGCCGCGAACGGTCATCATCACATTGCCGCCGCCGATCTGGTAGACGATGGGCGTGGTCGAATCGATGAGCGGCAATGGCGCCGTGATGCGGAACTGCGCCGCGCTCGGGTCGCTGAACGGGATCACCGCCGTGCCGGCGCGCACCCGTAGCGCGCGCAGGGTTTGCGCGGCGGTGGCGGCTATCGTGACGCTTACGGTCACGCTGCGGCCATCGGCGCCGACGCTCGGGGCGCCGACGGTGAGCCCATCCGCCGGCAGGAACTCGACCGCAGTGACGCCCTGCAGCGCATTGCCTGAGAACGCGAGCTGGACCGTTTCGCCGATGATGCCCGCCTGCGGCGTGCGTCCGGTGATGACGGGCCCGAGGGCGACACCGAGCAAACCGGAGAACGCATTGAGCGTCTGGCCGGACGGCGGCGTGGCGTCCTGCTTGAGCACGCCGAGATGCGCGGATGCGATCGGCGTGTAAACCGCCTGCACCTCGTTCACGACGCGGAAGGTGTTGGCCGACGAGGGCGTGGCGCTGGAAGCGCCACCCGTGGTCGCTACGCTGACCACATGCTCTGCCGGCACAGCGAGCGGCGAGACCGAGAAGCTGACGGTGAGGATGGAGCCGTCGGCATTCGCCACCGGCGTGGCGCTGACGCTAATCCCGGTTCCCGGCGTGAAATTCACCGACTGCGCATCCTGCAGGTTGCGACCGCGCACGGTGAGGGTGGCGCCGGTGGTGCCGGTGACCGCGAAAATCGGATCGATCGAGAAGATCTCCGGCCCCGGCGGCATAATCTGAATCTGGTCCGCACTCGGTTGCGCCGGGATATAGGGCTGCTGGGCGCCGGTGAGCACGACTTTGCGCACCGTGGTTAGCGCATTTGCCGCGACCGTTACCGGCACCGTTACCGATCGGCCGTCGGGCGCCACGCTGATGGTACCGAGCGTCAGCCCGTCGGCCGGCTGGATAGCGACCGCCGTGACGCCCTCAAGGCCGGCGCCGGTAATCACCAGCGGTGTGGGGCCGGTGCCGATGGCGAGCGTGCGCGGTGTCACGCCGCCGAGGTAGGCGCCGACCGCAACGCCTACGAGCGGACTCGTGAACGGGCCGAACGTCGTCGAGGTTCCGCCAGGCGGGGCGTCGAGCACGACGCCGAGCGGCCTGGTGAAGCTCGTGGTGAGGCCGGTGAATTCCGAGGTCACGAACACCGGTACCGCAGTACCGGCGAGTGTCGACGAGGTGAGATTGATCGCGGTGGTCCCCGCGCTCTGTCCGGCAATGCTGACTATGGCCTCGGTCTGGCCGGCGGCGATCGTCACGCTCGCGGGCGAAACCGTGGCGATGGCGGTGTTGGCCGAAGCGACGCCCACGACGTGGTCGATATTGTCCGCGCTCGACAGGCTCACGAAGAAATTACGCGACGCGCCGGTCGGCGGCACCGCGATCGGCAGCGGACTCATGCCCAGCTTCGGCAGCACGGGACTGACGGTAAGGGATGTCGTCGCGGACCCCGCCGCATTGGACACAGTCACCTGTTGCGGACCGAGAACGGCGCTCGCAGTTGCGGTGAGAGTAAACGAAACCAGCGTGGAACTGGCAGCGACGTTGGCGATGCCGAGCCCGGGATCGGAGATGCCGACCTGCGCACCGATGAGGCCCGTGCCGATGATTTGCATCGATTTGATCTCGCCGCGGCGGATCAGATTCGGTGAAATCGCGGTAATGGCCGGCGCTTGGACCCCGCCCGTACCCGCGATGACCTGAAGGATATTGCCGGCTGCGTCGTAGACGTACTCGGTGACCCGGCCCTGCTCGTCGATGACTCGGACGAGACGGCCGAGGCCATCATAATCGTAGCGTTCCTGGGCGGCGAACGTGGCGCAAGCGAATAAGCCCAGCAGCAGCGTTAGGCTCCAGGCCGCAAGACTACCGAACCTCCTTCCCTTGTTTCGTGGCGACATCGAGATTGACCTTATTGGCTTATTGTTTTTCGCCAGAAAATCCGGTCAGCTAATCTATGTTGCTGTAGTGGTTATATCATAAAATATTTTCTCCCGCATCCAACATTTGTCGCAAATATTTGTTGCATTGCCGCATTCATCAGCGCGCCACGAACTTTTTAACATCCAACAAATCATCGAATTTGTTGAGGTCAACACTTGATCATGATCTCGATTACACATCGACCTGTTCCGAACGCTGGATGAAATGAGCGCAGGCACCCATTACGTCCCGCCGACCGCGCCAAGGCAATATGATTGGTGTTGCCTGCAGAGGTGGCCCTTTTTCGGGCGTTCACATGCAGATTCTACGGCGTGACCGCAACGCGATACGCCGCAATCGTATCGTGCGCAATTGCGCGGCCCGCGGCCCCCTGCAGGTTCAACGAGGCGATACTAATCTCGGCAACCGCCCCTGGTTTTATGGGCTTGAAGGCCAGCACCAGGAATTCCGCGTCAGCGGCGGACTCCGGCCCCGGGTTCGAAGCACCGACAAAAATCGTTCCGTCCGGATTGACGCGATAGCTGAAGTCGCGATCGCCCTTGCCGAAAAAGCCACCCGCTTTGACCGCAACCGTCTCAAGCAGGCCGGGATCGAATTTTATCTGTATCGGCGACGCGCGCACCGGCTGCTCCGACGTCACGCGCAACACCACTGAAAACGAGGATCCCAGTTTGACTTGTCGCGGTCCGACCCACAGCAGTTGAGCGGGTTTGCTCCCGGTTTTCTTGTCGGGAGCGTCCGCAGCGGACGCAATCACGGATGCGCCGGGTATGGTCCCCGGCCCTGCCTGAGTCCCGCCGGCGGGTGCTGCCGCACCGGCGCCCGTTACGTAGGTATTTGGGCTCTGCAATATGGAATTGACCGGGATATTCTCCCGCAGCCCGAGCGCCAGGTGGACCAGTGTAATCCGGTCCTCGCCGATGGCTTCGACGCGATACATGCCGTCGAGGATTTCACCCTGCTTGACGGGAATGGCCGCATCGCCCTTGGACAGAAACACCTGCAACTTGCCGTCCTGCACGAGTTTCCCGGCAAATCGGTACGGCAGCGGCGGCGCGGTAGGCACTACCGGCGCGGCGATAACCTTAGGCGCCGAAGCTTGCCATGACTGGGATCCGAAGAATTCCGCGCGGAGCTCGCCCCAGGCCGGCCTCTCCGGCAATGCCGGAGCCCGTGTCTTCGATTCGCCCTTCGCGCCGCCGTCGGCATCGCTCATGCCGCTTGGACCATGCGCTTGCAATGAAACCGCCGGAAACGCGACGCTGATGGGTTTCTCGCTCGCGGGATCGAGAAAAACCAACGCAAGCCCCCCTCCCAGGGCCGCAAAGATTACTATTTTTCCGTAGATCGAGCGCATGCCATCACCTTCCCGGCAATACCATTCTGCGTGAGGTTTCCATTGTTTGCTTGCAACGACGCCCGTATGAATCAGACCGGCGCAACCCGGCGTATATACCGCTCCTGGGATCTATCTCAATCGTTGATTTCGATTTTGCCATAATATGCGCTATCGTCGGCATCGGAAACTCAAGGTGCGGCCGTGACGGACAGACCGGTGATCGTGTAGTATTTTCGCGAAAAGGGGGGGATGTGTTTTGCGGCAAGAGTAAATATTCCGTCACGGCACGTGAGCCGGGGTTTACCCTTCTCGAATTGCTGGTGGTGGTCGCCATCATCGGCCTGCTGGTCGGCTACGTTGCGCCCCGCTATTTCAGTCAGATCGGGAAGTCGGCGGTCACCACGACCAGGGCTCAAATCGATGCGCTGGAGAAAGCACTCGACCAATACCGCCTTGATACCGGCCGCTATCCGACGACGGAACCGGGCTTGAGCGCGCTGGTGCAACGCCCGGCGAATGAGCCGAAGTGGAACGGGCCGTACCTGAAAAAAGCCGTTCCCCTCGACTCCTGGGGCAAGCCTTACCTGTATAAGTCCCCGGGCGAGCGCGGCGAGTTCGACATCCTCTCCTATGGCAAGGACGGCCAGCCCGGCGGCTCAGGCGAGAATGCCGATATCACGAATCATTAGGACCTTGCCGGACTTGGGTTCGACAGGCTGCTAGGAGCGTCTGATGCGATTTGAACTCAGGGCCATCACGCAGGAGGGTCGCGTCGAGTCCGTGGACTTCCATGCGCTCGACGAGGCAAGCGCGCGCGAACAGGCCGCAAGCCGCGGTCTTACGGTTCTTACCATCCGCCGGCGTTCCGATCTGCGTTCATTCTGGCTCGAACGCAGCGACCGCTTCCCGGTGCTCCTGTTCAGTCAGGAACTGCTGGTATTGCTCGACGCGGGATTGTCGCTGGTCGAAGCCATCGAAACGCTCACGCAAAAAGAACGCGAGCCGGACTTTCGCACGGTGCTTGAACGCATCCTCTCTACCTTGCGTCAGGGACGTTCCTTATCCACGGCGCTCGAACAGTTTCCCAACGCATTCAGCCCGCTTTACATAGCCACTATCCGCGCCAGCGAAAAAACCAGCGATCTCGCACCCGCGCTGCTGCGCTACGTTGCCTACCAGAACCAGGTCGAGGCCATACGCAAGCGGCTCGTGAACGCTTCCATCTATCCCGCGTTGCTGATGGCCGTGGGCGCTCTGGTCGGCATGTTTCTGTTGCTCTACGTCGTGCCCCGCTTCAGCCGCATCTATGAGGACCGGAGCGCCGATTTGCCGCTGTTCTCCAAACTGCTTCTGTATTGGGGCCGCACGGTCGAAGGTCACGCCATGCCGGTGATCGGCGTGGTGGCGCTGTTGCTTGCCGCGCTATGGTATGTTGCGCGTCTCCCGGCCATGCGCGCCGCGATGGAAAAAACGCTGTGGGAGCTGCCCGCCATCGGCGAGCGCATGAAAACCTACCAGCTCGCACGCTTTTATCGCACCATCGGCATGCTGCTCAAAGGCGGAATGCCGCTCGTCGCCGCGCTCGATATGGGCGCCGAGCTGTTGCATCCCGTGCTGCGCGCGCGGCTGTCCGCGGCCAGCCGCGCGATCAGCGAAGGCCGGCTGGTGTCCGAATCGATGGAACGCAATCGCCTGACCACCCCGGTCGCCCTGCGCATGCTGACAGTGGGCGAGCACAGCGGCAACATGGGCGAGATGATGGATCGCATCGCGCTGTTTCACGACGAGGAGATCAGCCGTTGGGTCGACTGGTTCACCCGGCTTTTCGAACCTATCCTCATGGCGGTCATCGGCGTGGTGATCGGCACGATCGTGATCCTGATGTACATGCCCATCTTCGAGCTGGCGGGCAACCTGCAATGAGCACGACGCTCTCCGGAAAAATCGAGCCCTTCGCCCCCGGGCAGCTTACCGCGGCACGTACCGCGGCGGCGGCCAACCGCCGGCGGCTGGTGGATGCGCTGGAAGAAAGCCTCGCGCTCGGCCCCGACGAGTTCGTGGCAAGACTGGGCGCGACTTTCCGGATACCCATCCTTCAAATGGAAGCGCTGCGCCGCGCGGTGCCGGCGTTCGATGTGCTGCCGTTCAGCGAGTGTTCGCAACACGGCTGCGTGCTGGTCCGCGATGAGCAAGGCAGCGCGGCACTGGTGACCGACGATCCGTTCCGGGCGGAACTGCAGGCCTGGGCCGATGAGCGCATCCCCTCCCCCTTTTCCTGGGCGCTCGCCCACCGCGGCGACCTCGTTGCCTTCCTGGCGAGCCACGAGGAAATGCTGCGCGCGCTCGACACGGTGCAGGCCGCCACCGCGCAAATCGCCGAAGACCGTCAACGCGTCGAGGATCTTTCTCTCAAGGCCATCAGCGACGAGACCAGCGAAGTCGTGCGTCTCGTGCGCTCGACCTTGCGCGACGCGCTCAAGATAGGCGCCAGCGATATCCACCTCGAGACGGTGGCGACGGGTCTGGTCATCAAGTTCCGCATCGACGGCATATTGTCGCAGATCAAGAGCATCCAGGACGTGCAGCAGGCGGAACAGGCGCTCGCGCGGGTCAAGGTGCTCGCCGAACTCGATATCACCGAGCGGCGGGTGCCGCAGGACGGCCGCTTCAAGGCCCTCGACCGGGGACGCGCGGTGGATTTCCGCGTGTCCATCATGCCCAGCATCTACGGCGAGGACGCCGTGCTGCGGGTGCTCGACAAGCAGACACTGTACGAGAGCACCCACCAGCAGCTTTCCCTCGACAGCCTGGGCTTCGAGGCCGACGACATCCGGATATTGCGGCGGCTTTCGCGCGAACCGTACGGCATGCTGCTGGTCACCGGTCCGACGGGCAGCGGCAAGACCACCACGCTCTACGCCGCGATCACCGAAATCAACAACGGCCAGGACAAGCTCGTCACCATCGAAGATCCGGTCGAATACCAACTGCCCGGAGTGCTACAGATTCCGGTCAACGAAAAGAAGGGGCTCACCTTCGAGCGCGGCTTGCGCTCCATCCTGCGCCACGACCCCGACAAAATCATGGTGGGAGAGATCCGCGACCCGGAAACCGCGAACATCGCCGTGCAATCGGCGCTCACCGGGCACCTCGTTTTCACGACCGTGCATGCGAACAATGTGTTCGACGTGATCGGGCGCTTCATGCACATGAACGTCGATCCCTACAGCTTCGTGTCCGCCCTCAATGCCATTCTCGCCCAACGGCTGGTCCGCCTCGTCTGCCCGCATTGCGCCGAGGATTACCGGCCCGACGCAGCATTGCTGCATGATTCCGGCCTGGAGGCCGCCGCGGCGGTTTCCTTTCATTTCCGCATCGGCCGCGGTTGCCGCGAGTGTCGCGGTTCGGGTTACAAAGGGCGCAAAGCCATCGCCGAACTCATGATTTTGAATGATGAACTGCGTGACCTGATCACGACCCGCGCCTCGATCCGCCTGATCAAGGATGCCGCGCGCCGCGCCGGCACGCGCTTCCTGCGTGATGCGGCGATAGCGGCAGTAAGCAAAGGCGACACCACCTTGCAGGAGATCAATCGTGTTACGTTTGTCGCGTGAACGGCTGCTCGTATCGCTCGCGCCCGACGCGGTTTCGTGGCTGAAACTGGGCGGCTACACGCCCAAAGTCCTCGCCCGGCACACGGCGCAAGCCGATCCCGCCTGCGGTCGGGAATCCTGGCAAGGCGCGGTGACGGCACTGCGTGCCGCGGCGGAAACCTGGCGCAAGGATGCGCTCGCCGTGACCATCGTGCTGTCCAATCACTTCGTGCGCTACGTCCTGGTGCCACCGGGCGCCGGGGTGAGCGGCACCGAGGAAGAACACGCCCTCGCGCGCTTTTATTTTTCCAAAGTACACGGCGAGCGTTCCCGCGCCTGGGATGTGCGGCTGAGCGATGCCGGTGCGAATGCGCCCAGGCTGGCCTGCGCCATCGATTCAGCGCTTCTGGATGCGCTACGCGCGTGCTTTCCGCGGCAAGGACGGCCGAAGCTGGTGTCGGTCCAGCCCCTGCTCATGTCCGCGTTCAATTTTTGGCGCCGTCAATTCCCGGCCGGCGGGACGTGGTTCCTGCTGATCGAGCCCGAGCGCGCCTGCCTCGGACTGCTTTCGGGACGGAACTGGGTTGCGGTGCAGAATGCGAAAGGCCATTTTCCGGACGAGCAAGCGTGGGCGGACCTGCTCGACCGGGAGCGATTGCGGGCCGATCTGGAACGCGTGCCGGATACGGTGCTCGTTTACGCTCCCGCTACATCGGGCACCCCGCATGCCGCCGCCGGCGCGTGGAAACTGCAAAGGCTGCAGACTGCGTTACCCACGGGATTGTCCCCTCACGGTGATTCAATCTACCTCACGGCGCTGACCGCGACATGACGCGCCGACGCCTCCAGCTCGACTTCATCGCTCCGCCGCGCCGGCCGCGCTGGCTAGGCTACGCGTTGCTCGCCGTATCCCTGGTTATTGCCGCAGACCTGGTCGTCCGCTACACGGAAGCCCGGCTCGGTCTGGAACGCATCGAAGCCGGCAGGGACCTGCTCAACGTCGAGCGCCGCCAGCCCCCGCCCATCCCCAGGGAAAAGCTCGATGAGCAGATCAAGAACGTGGAACTGATCGTGCGGCAGCTTGCTCTGCCCTGGGCGACATTAATCCACACGCTGGAAGATGCGGCGACCAAGGACGTTGCGATCCTGCAACTGCAGCCGGATGCGCAGCAGCGGCTCCTGCGCGTCACCGCCGAGGCGCGCCACCAGGAAGCCATGCTCGAATATCTGCGCCAACTCGCGGGCGCCAAGGCCTTGCTGAATGTCCATCTGGTGAGCCATCAGGTCCAGCTCGACGATCCGCAGCGGCCGATACAATTTTCCGTGCAGGCCTCGTTCACGGGTGCGCCATGAGGAAGCTGCAAGCCCTGTTCGAGGTGCTCGGCGCGGCCGGCGTGCTCGGCCTGGGGGTGCTGCTGTTTTGCCTGCCGTTCTACCTCACTGCGGTCAATCCGGCCGAGCAGGAAGTTCAGGCGCAGCACACTGCCGCGGAACGCTTGAAAAGTCGTTCTCCGTACCAGAAAGTCTCCGCCGGCGGCGATGCGGACGAATTGCGTCGTTTCCAGAATCTCTTTCCGCCGGTCAATCGGCTGGCCGACGAACTGGAGCGCCTCTACGCGCTGGCGCGCAAGGCGAAGCTCGAATTGCAGCAGGGTGAATATCGGCTGGAGGGCCGCGGTCCCGGGCTTATGGCATACCGGGTGACGCTGCCCATGCGCGGCGCCTATCCCCACATTCGCGAGTTCATCGCCGCCGTGCTCGAGGAAATGCCGATCGCTTCGGTCGATGCCTTGCGCTTCGAGCGCAAAAAAGTAGGCGATGCCCAGCTCGAGGCCCAGGTGCGCCTGACGCTCCACTTGCGTCCCCGGGACGAAAGCGAAGCACCCTGAAATGGTTCCCAGTCGGCTGATGGCGTCAATAATAATATATTATTAATCCATATCTTATACAGGTTCAGTAAGATGACCTCCATACGCCCCTACTCGTTGTTTGGCCTGTTTTCGGTCGGCATTCTGCTTGCGGCCTGCGCCACCGATCCGATCCTGAAAAATGCGCGCGAGCATTTTGACAGTGGCCAGGGCGTGCAGGCGCTGACCATACTCGAGAAAGCGACCAAGGACGCCCCCGGCAATCTCGCTTATCGCAACGAATACTTCCGCCAACGCGAACTGCTGGTGGCGCAATGGCTGAGCCAGGCCGAGACGCTGCGTCTTTCGGGCCAGTTCGAACCGGCCGAAGAGCTCTATCGGCGCGCGTCAATATTCGATGCGCAGAATCCGCGTGCGCGCGCCGGGCAGGCGCAAATCGAAGCCGACAAGCGCCACCGGACGCTGGTCGAAAACGCCGAGAAGCTCGTCAAGGAAAACAAATATCACGAGGCTCAGATAGCGCTACGTCCGGTCCTGGTCGAGAACCCGAACCAGCGCGATGCGCGACGGCTGCAGCGGCTGATCGACGAGAAAACGCTCAAGCCCACCGTCATTACGCCTCAGCTCAAGACGACTTCAGCCAAACCAATCCTGCTCGAGCTGCGTGATGTGACGCTGCGCATGGTGTTTGATGTGATTTCGCACGCCTCGGGCGTAAATTTCGTATTCGACAAGGATGTGCGCACCGACCAGAGAACGAGCCTCTCCGTGCGCGAAGCCACGGCCGAGGAACTGATCCGCCTAGTGCTTTCCACCAACCAGCTCGAGCAGAAGCTGGTCAACGAAACGACGATTCTCGTTTTCCCGAACACGCCGCAGAAGCTGCGGGAGTACCAGGAACTCATGGTCAAAAGCTTTTATCTCGCAAACGCCGACGCCAAGCAGACAGCGAACATGATCCGCACGCTGGTGAAAACTCGCGACATTTTCATCGACGAGAAGCTGAACATGGTCGTCATCAAGGACACTCCGAATGCGATTCGTCTTGCCGAGCGGCTGATCGCGGCGCAGGATCTTGCCGAGCCCGAGGTAATGCTTGAAGTCGAAGTGCTCGAAATCGGCTACAGCAAACTCATCGAGCTTGGCCTGCGCTTCCCCGATTCGATCGCATGGAGCCTGGTCGGCGGCGGAACGCCGACGACAACCACCACCGCGGCGGGGACAGCGACAGTCATCACCTCCTCATCGGGCGGCACCCCCGGCGTGTTGAGCCTGTCCGAATGGATCAACCGCAATGCCGGACTCGTGCGCCTGACGGTCACGAACCCGTTGTTCCTGCTTTCGCTCAAGCAACAAGACGGCACCACCAGCGTGCTCGCCAACCCCCGCATCCGTGTCAAAAACAAGGAGAAAGCCAAGATCCACATCGGCGACCGCGTGCCGGTGATCACCACCACCGCCGCCGTGGCGGGCGGTTTTGTTTCAGAGTCGGTGAACTATCTCGACATCGGCCTCAAGCTCGAAGTCGAGCCGCTGATCTATCTCGAGGACGAAGTCGGCATCAAGATGGCACTCGAAGTGAGCAATATTGTTAAGGAAATAAAGAGTTCCACAGGCACCCTTACCTATCAGATCGGCACGCGCAATGCGAGTACGGTGCTGCGTCTGAAGGATGGCGAGACGCAGATTCTCGCCGGGCTAATCAGCGACGAAGACCGGCGCACCGCCAATCGCCTACCCGGCGTCGGCGATCTGCCGGTCGTGGGACGCTTGTTTTCCTCGACGCGCGATACGATAGGCAAGACCGAGATCGTGCTGCTCATGACCCCGCGGCTCGTGCGCACGCTGGTGCGCCCGGAGGCGCGTGCCGTCGAATTCGCCGCCGGAACCGAGGCGTCGACGGGTGCGCCATTCTCCGCCGGCATCTCCGTGCCTGCGCCTCCACCCGCGCCCGTACCACAACCATCGGCACCGTCCGCTCCGGTTCCGACTGCGCCGCCTGCTTCCGCGCCCCCGTCGCCGACACCGCCTCCCGCGTCGGGGATGGTCCCCTTCGGCGGCGTGCAACAAAGCGCGCCGCAATAACCGTGACACTACTTCCGCGTCTTCCCGCCCGCACCGGTCAACGGGCCGCAGCGGGATTTACGCTGATCGAGCTCGTCATCACGGTCGCGATCGTTTCCATACTCGCCTCGGTCGCACTTCCGCTCAATGAGCTGGTGGTGCAACGCTCGAAGGAACAGGATTTGCGGCGTGCGCTGCGCGAGATCCGCGAAGCCCTGGATGCTCACAAACAGGCGGCCGACGACGGCCGCATCCGCAAGCTCGTCGGCGCCTCCGGCTATCCGACGCGACTCGAAGACCTGGTCGAGGGCGTCGAGGATCAGAAAACCCCAAAAAAAGAAAAAATCTACTTCCTGCGCCGCATCCCCCGTAACCCCTTCACTACGGATCCCAGCCTCGTGGCCGCCGAGACCTGGGGCAAGCGCAGCTATGCCAGCCCGCCGGATGAACCCAGGGAAGGCGAGGACGTATTCGACGTCTATCCGCTCGCCCGCGGCAAGGGCATCAATGGGCGGCCGTACCGGGAATGGTGAGACGCGCTATGCGCCGCAACGGATTCACGCTCATCGAGCTGCTCGTGGTGCTCGCGATCATCGCCACGCTGCTGATGCTCGCCGTGCCGCGCTATTTCTCGAGCATCGACAAGTCGAAAGAAGCCGTGCTCAAGGAGAACCTCTACCATTTGCGCGACGCGATCGGAAAATATTACGCCGACAAGGGCAAGTATCCCGAGTCGATCGAAGCCCTGGCAACGGAAAAATACCTGCGCAAAGTGCCGATGGATCCGATTACCGAAAGCGTCTCTACCTGGGTTGCGGTCCCGCCGGAAGATACGCAGAAAGGCGGTGTCTACGACGTGAAAAGCGGCGCGCAAGGCAAGGCCATCGACGGTTCGGCCTACGTGGAGTGGTGATCGTGCGGCGCGCGCGGACTGGAGCCAGGCACGGCTATCGCCGCAACCAAGGGTTTACCTATCTCACCGCCATGTTCATCGTTGCCATTCTGAGCGGGGGCCTCGCTCTCGTCGGCGAAGTCTGGCACACGGCGGCGCAGCGCGAGAAGGAAAGCGTGTTGCTCTACGTCGGCAACCAGTACCGCCGCGCGATCGAGCGTTATTACCTCAACGGGCCGCGCCAGTATCCGCGCAACCTGACGGATCTGCTCAAGGATCCGCGAAAATCCGGCACTGAGCGCTATCTGAGGCAGATTTACCTTGACCCAATCACCGGCCAGCAAGACTGGGGGTTCGTCAAAACTCCCGACGGCGGCATCATGGGTGTCCACAGCCTTTCCGAAGCACGCCCGCTGAAGAGCACAGGTTTTAAGCTGCAGGACAGGGACTTCGAGATTGCGGCGAAATATTCCGAGTGGAAGTTCGTCTACACTCCGCCGCTTCAGTCGGCGCCCAAGCCTGCCGCAAAACCGCCCGCAGCCGCACTGATTCCGGAGAAATAGAGGAACAGGGCAACGGCAGGATGAGCTGCCCTGATATGCCCAGCCAAACCCATCCTCTACACTAAACCGGCCGAGCCGGAAGCAAACAGGGTCGCTCGCCCATACATCCACTATCTCCCGATTTTGTGTTTTACAATCTTACAAAACACAAAATCGGGAGACCTATGGAAACCCAAATGCATCGAGATGCTTCGTCAAATATGTCGACACTTGATTCGTAAATGACTATTGGCAATCGTTTCGACCTTCTAGCAGCCTGCGTATCGGCGCATAGCTGCGGCGGTGGATTTCGCCCACGCCGTGCCGTTCCAAGGCGGCAAGATGCGCGGCGGTCGGATAGCCTTTGTGCCGGTCCAGTCCGTAATGTGGATAGAGCTGATGCAGGCGCAGCATTTCCGCGTCGCGCGCGGTCTTTGCCAGGATCGACGCCGCGGAAATCGCGGGGATCTTGCCGTCGCCTTTGACGATGGCCTTTACCGGATAGCCGATGATGGGACACTGCTTGCCATCCACCAGCACTTCGCCCGGCGCGACGCGCAACTGCTCCACCGCCCGGCGCATTGCCAACAGGCTCGCCTGGAGAATATTGATGGCGTCGATCTCGGCCACCGAGGCCGAGGCAATGGCCCAGGCGAGCGCGTGCCCGCGTATTTGCGCGGCCAGTTGCAGACGCCGCGATGCGGACAGGACCTTGGAATCCGCCAGGCCGGCTATGTGCCAGGCCGGGTCGAGGATCACCGCTGCGGCGTAGACCGGGCCGGCTAGCGGCCCCCGCCCCGCTTCGTCCACGCCGCATATCAGCCTCATACGACCGAGCTCATGCGACTGCGCGCGCGAGCAGGGGCAGCACTGCTCTGGCGGCCTGCTCCGCGGCGTTGCATTTCAGCTCGCGGTGAATGGCGGCAAAGCGCCGCGGGATGCGCTCGCGTACCACCGTGTCGTTGAGTGAATTCAGCAAGGCTTGCGCCAGGTTTTCCGGGTTGGCATCGTGCTGCAGCAGCTCCGGCACCACGAAATCTCCGGCCAGGATGTTGGGCAGGCCGACGTAAGGCAGGTAGCCCATGCGCCGCATCAGTTGCCAGCTTGCCCCGGCCATCTTGTAGGTGATGACCATGGGTTTTTTCAGCAGCGCCGCCTCCAGGGTGGCGGTACCGCTGGCCACCAGCGCGACATCGGCGGCGGCGAGCGCGTCGCGTGCGTGGCCGAACAGAATGGTCAGCGGCAGTTCGGCCGCGTCGGCCCGGTAGAGCGCGCCCTCGAAAATCTCGCGCGTCTCCCGGCTGACCAGCGGAACGAGGAACAGCGGCTGCTCTATTTTTTGCGTCAGCAGTTTGGCCGTGGCGATGAAGGTGTCCGCCATGTAGCGCAATTCGGACTGGCGGCTGCCGGGCAGCAGGGCGATCACTTTGCGTTCGGGCGCGATTTTGAGTTGATTGCGTGTGACCGCAGTCTGGTCTTGCTCCGGAATCAGATCGGCCAGCGGATGGCCTACATAGGTGGCGGGAATGCCTGCCTTGCGATAAATCGCCTGTTCGAACGGAAACAGCGTCAGCACCTGATCGACTGCGCGCGCTATCGCGCCGATACGGCTGCCGCGCCAGGCCCAGATCGAGGGGCTGACGTAGTGCACCACGGGTATGCCGGCGCGCTTCAGGCCGGCTTCCAGACCCAGATTGAAATCCGGCGCATCCACGCCAATGAACAGACGCGGTTGCGCCCGGAGCAAAGCCTGGCGCAGCCCGCGCCGCATCCACGCGAGGCCGGGATAATGCCGCAGCACCTCGGCATAGCCGCGCACCGCCAGGCGTTCCATTGAATACAGGGTATCCAGACCTTCCGCTTGCATTTTGGGGCCGCCGATACCGATGAACTTCGCGCCGGGAAGATGCGGGCGCAATGCCGCTATCAGCTGCGCCCCCAGCAGGTCGCCGGAGGTCTCCCCCGCGACCATGCCGATGGTAGCCCGCTGCGCGCTCACGTCAGCGCACGATCCCGCGCGTGGAGTCCTGCAGAAACTCGGCGAGCAGGCCAATTTCAGCGCAAGTCCTCGCTTGTTCGGCAAGCTGCGCCTTGGCTTGATCCAGGGTCAGGCCGGATTTGTAGAGCGTCTTGTAGGCGCGCTTGATCGCGGCCAGGGTGTCGGCGGAGAAGCCGCGCCGGCGCAATCCTTCGGCATTGATTCCGTAGGGCCTGCCCGTGTTGCCCGCCGCCATTACATAGGGCGGCAGGTCTTGCACCAATACCGTCGCGATCGCGGTAAAGCTGTGCGCGCCGATGCGCACGAACTGGTGCACGCCGGTAAAGCCGCCGAGTATGGCGTGATCACCGACATGCACGTGGCCGGCAAGCTGGGTATTGTTGGCAAAAATGGTGTGGTCCCCGATCCGGCAATCGTGCGCGAGGTGCACATAGGCCATGATCCAGTTGTCGTTTCCCAGGCGGGTGACGCCGGCGTCCTGCGTGGTGCCGCAGTTGAAAGTGCAGAACTCGCGTATGGTATTGCCGTCGCCGATCTCAAGCCGCGTCGGTTCGCCCGCGTATTTCTTGTCCTGCGGCGACGCGCCCAGGGAGCAGAACTGGAACACGCGGTTGCCCTTGCCTATGCTGGTGTGGCCTTCGATCACCACATGCGGGCCGATGCGGGTATCGTCCCCGATCTCGACATGCTCGCCGACGATGCTGTAGGCGCCGATGCTGACATTGGCGCCCAGACTGGCCTTGGCATGGACCAGGGCGCTCGCGTGGATCATTCTATCGGGCGCAGAGTGCAAAGCAACTCCGCTTCGGCGACGAGCGCATCCCCGACGTAAGCCTTGCCGGCGTATTTCACCACCGAGCGCACGTTGCGCTCGATGCTCACCTCCAGCACCAACTGGTCCCCGGGGATCACCGGTTTCTTGAAACGCGCCCTGTCGATGCCGGCAAAATAGTACACCGATTTATCGTCCGGTTTGATGCCCATGGTGCGAAACGACAGGATCGCCGCCGCCTGTGCCATGGCCTCGACGACCAGCACGCCGGGCATGACCTTGTAATACGGGAAATGACCGTTGAAATAGGGTTCGTTGACGCTGACGTTTTTCAGCGCCTTAATGCGTTTACCCAACTCGCACTCGATCACACGGTCGATAAGCAGGAACGGGTAGCGGTGCGGCAGATACTCAAGGATTTCCTGGATGTTCAAGCTTTCTCCTTCGGCAGTGACAGCTGTGGCTCGATATGGCGTATCCGCTCGCTTAGCGCGTCAAGCTGGCGCAGGCGCGCCATTTTGCGCGTCCAACTGCGGCTGTCCTCGGCCGGATGACCGCCATAGGTTCCAGCTTTCCGAATCGACTTGGTGACCACGGCGGCGGCGTGGATGATGACGCGATCGGCGATATCGAGGTGTCCCACAATGGCGACGGCACCGCCGATCATGCAGTGCTTGCCGATGCGCGAACTGCCGGCGATTCCGGTGCAGCCCGCGATCGCAGTGTGCGCGCCGATGTGCACGTTGTGCCCGATCTGGATCAGATTGTCCAGCTTGACCCCGTCCTCGACGACGGTGTCGTCCAGCGCACCACGGTCTATGCAAGTGTTGGCGCCGATCTCGACGTCGTCACCGATCAGCACCCTGCCTACCTGAGGGATCTTGCTCCAAATGCCTTGGTCTTGCGCGATGCCGAAGCCGTCGGCCCCAATCACCGCGCCGGAGTGCACCAGCGCGCGTTGTCCGAGGCGGCACTCCGGATAAATGGTGACGCGCGCATGCAGGCGGCTGGCGGCGCCGATCTCGACCCCATCGCCAATGTGGCAGCCCGGGCCGATCACCACGCCCTTGCCCAACTTGACCCTGCGGCCGACATACGCACCGGCGCCGATGCTGGCGCTGGCCGGAATCCTGGCGCCGCGCTCGACTATCGCAGTCCTGTGCACCCCAGGCTTGATCGCCTGCGGCGGATTGAACAGAGCCGACACCTTGGCGAAGTAAAGGTAGGGTTCATCGCAGACGATGCGCGGCAAATCGGTAAGGCCGCTGTCGGCCTTGCCCAGGATGACTGCGCCGGCGCCTGTGCCGGCAAGCTGCTTGCGGTATTTGCCCTGGGTGAGAAAGCTTATGTGCTCGGCGCCGGCACTCTCCAACGTCGCAACCTGGCTGATCGGCGTCTGCGGGTTGCCGCGGATTTCACCACCAAAGCGTTCGACGATCTGGGCCAGGCGATATTTCTCAGCCTTAGCCATCGGCGCTGACTATTTCCCTGCCGGTTTGTCTTCCAGTGCCTTGATCACCTTGTCAGTGATGTCGATGCGAGGACCGGCATAGACCGCCTCCTGGAAGATGATGTCGTATTTCTCCGCTTCGGCGATGGCCTTGATGGTGCGGTTGGCTCGTTCGAGCACCGCGGCCAGCTCCTCGTTGCGCCGCTGGTTGAGATCTTCGCGGAACTCGCGCTGCTTGCGCTGGAAATCCTTGTTCAGGTCGCCGAATTCACGCTCCTTGTTGCGGCGCTCGGTTTCCGGCATGGTGACCGCGTTTTTCTCCAGGCTTTCCTGCAGCTTGCGAATCTGCTCGGCCATTTTCTGCATCTCCTGATCGCGCTTGGCGAATTCCTGCTCGATTTTCTTTTGCGCGCGCACCGCCGGGGCGGCGTCACGGAACACCCTTTCGGTGTTGACGAACCCGATTTTGAAATCGGCGGCGGCAGCCGTGCCGCCGATCAATGCAATTAGCGCGACAAATACGAGTTTTCTCAACCTTATCTCCTCAAACCCTAAAAGATCTGCCCAAGCTGGAACTGAACGTGCTGCTTATTATCCACCGGTTTCGCATTGAGAGGCAGGCCATAACTGAGGCGCAACGGTCCCATGGGCGAATTCCAGTTGAACGACAGTCCGGTCGAATAGCGCAATTCCGACAAGCGCATTTTTTCATCCGCACCGAATACCTGACCGGCGTCGAGGAACAGCCCCAAGCGCATCGAACGGTCCACGCCCGTTCCGGGCACCGGGAACAACACCTCGGCGTTTCCGACCAGGCGCTTGTTGCCTCCCAGAATGGCGCCGAGCGAATCACGCGGGCCAAGTGAATATGCATTGAAGCCGCGCACCGAACCGGCGCCACCCGCATAATAGTTCTTGTAAAACGGCAATGGCTTTCCGCCCACGCCATCGGCCGCACCGATCTCGCCGTTGAGCAGCAGGGTATAGGTCCGCGATATCGGGTAATACCACTGCACCTGCTCGGTTAGCCTGTAGTATTTCGGCGTTCCGCCTGGCAGTCCCGCCTCCAGGCTCACGCGCACCAAGCTACCCCTGGTGGGCACAATTGCGCTGTCGCGCTGGTCGCGTATCCAGCCTATTGTCCCCGGAATGGAGTTGTTATTGTTGCCGAATATATTGACAAAATCCCGGTACCTCTGCGGACTGGTCTGATCGACGCCGATCTTGGTGTTTTCGGCGCCAACACCGAAGCCGAGATTATCGATATCGGTCAGCGGCACGCCATAGCGCACCCCGCCGCCGATCGAAGCCGTGGTGTAAAAGCCCAAGCCCAGCAAAGAAGCGTTGGTGTGGCGATCATAGACGTCGAAGCCGCGGCTGACCCCGTCCACCGTGTAATAGGGGTCGGTGTAGCTCAAGCCGATGTTCCTGTTGATCTTGCTGGTGTTGAGCTGCAGGCTGAGGTGTTTGCCGCTGCCGAAAATGTTCTGCTGCGTGATCGAACCGCTCAGGATCAGCTTTTCCGTGGTTGAAAAACCCGCGCCGAGCGTGATGGCGCCGGTCGGTTTTTCCTTGACCTTAAAATCGACGTCCACCTGGTCGGAGGCGCCCGGCACGGCCGGCGTGTCCACGTCGACTTCCGAGAAATACTCCAGACGCTGCAGGCGCTGCTTGGACCTCTGTATCCTGTCGCCGTCGTAGTAGGCGCCCTCGAGCTGGCGCAGCTCGCGGCGCACGACCTCGTCGCGGGTGCGGCTGTTGCCGGAGATGTTAATGCGGCGCACGTAGACGCGCCG
>JACRAS010000163.1 GCA_016234705.1 Betaproteobacteria bacterium
ACACCAACCTTGCGTACTTTTTTTGCGATCTCCAGCGCAGTCGCCAGCACATCGTCAGTCGTCTTTTTTGCCTGCACGATTTCTAGCAGCGGCATCACATTCGCCGGGCTGAAGAAATGAAGGCCGATCACGTCCTGTGGCCGCTTGGTAACCGCAGCAATCGCGTCGATGTCGAGCGTCGAGGTCTTAGTGCCGAGAATCGCGCCAGGCTTGGCGATTTGGTCAAGCTTGACGAAGATTTTCTTTTTTAAGTCCATATTCTCGAACACCGCCTCGATGATGAGATCGGCCGTTGCGACCGCGGTATAATCGAGCGCAAGCGCGATCAGCTTCATGCGCGCTTCCATCTTATCGGCAGCGAGACTGCCGCGGGAAACGGATCGTTCGTAGTTTTTGCGGATCGTGGCGCGGGCGCGGTCGAGGGCCTCTTGCTTGGCGTCGACCATCGTCACCGGCAAGCCGGCGTTGGCGAATACCATGGCGATGCCACCGCCCATGGTGCCGGCGCCGATAATGCCAATACGGTTGATCGGCCGCGGCGTCACGCTGGGAGAAAGACCGGGAATTTTGCGCACCTCGCGCTCGGCGAAGAACAAATGTCGCAACGCGCGCGCCTCGGTCGCCTGTGGCAGGCTGGCGCTCACTGCCTTTTCGACTTCCAATCCTTCGTCGAACGGTTTTTCGGCCGCGGCTTGCAATGCGTCGAGCAGCTTGAGCGGGGACAGGCGGTTGCGCATGGTTTTGGCCACCTGTGCGCGCTTGGACTTCAGCGTTTCCGCGACTTTTTCCGCGCCAATAACCGGCCGTTCGCGCGTCTTACGCGGCCCATTGCCTGCGGCGATGAGCTTTTTGGCATAGGCCATGGCGCCTTCGGTTACGTCGCCCTTGATCACCTGATCTACCAGGCCGAGTTCCTTCGCCTGGGTTGCGAGCAATGGCCGGCCGGAGAGCATCATCTCCGCCGCCGCCTCGAACGGAATCACGCGCGGCATACGCTGCGTGCCACCCGCACCAGGAATGATACCGAGCGAAAGCTCGGGCAACCCTAAAGAGGCCCCCTCGGCGGCAACGCGATAATGGCAGGCGAGCGAGACTTCCGTGCCAGCCCCGAGCGCGGTGCCGTGAATCGCAGCGATCACGGGCACTGGAGTGTCTTCAATAAGGCGGAAAACCTCGTGATAACCGGGCTCGGCAATCCCCGTGTCGAATTCCTTGATGTCCGCACCCGCGATGAAGGTCCGGCCGGCACAGGCGAGCACGATCGCCTTAACGTCGGGGGTTGCCCGCAATTCGCTAAATGCCCGCTTAAGGCCTGCGCGGACGCTTTGGTCCATGGCGTTGACCGGAGGCTTGTCGACGCGCACCACCGCGATGCCATCGCTTAAACACGTACTGACCACCTCGCCCATTCGATGGCTCCCTTAAGTTCCCGATGAAATCAATATAGCGCCGAGGCGGCCAGAATCGTGCCGACCACCTTGCAGACATCCATTCGCTTTTGGTGTCTTTGGTCGACCGCGAGATAATGTTGTCATTGACAACAATATACGTCAAGCTGGCTGTGCTAAGGAAATGGCCCGGAAACGAACCAGGCGAGCCTCCATGAAGCGTCGGCGACCAAGCGCGAGCGTGGCAAAGGCAAACGGCCGCAGTGCGGCAGCGCCGGCGCGGGCGGAAAAGCTCGACAAGCTGACCTTGGGCCAGCTCGACAGTCATCTCGGCTATTTCCTGCGTCGCCTGCAGATCTGGGTGTTTCAGGACTTCATCCAGACGCTGGGGACGATGAAGCTGCGCCCGGCGCAATATTCCGTCCTGCTCGTCATCGAAGCCAATCCGGGCCGCTCGCAGGCCGCGATTGGGCAGACGCTCGGCATCGAGCGGGCGCGCCTTACCCGGTTGCTGCACGAACTGGAACGGCGCAAATGGATCAGCCGGCGCGCCTCCGGCAGCGATGCGCGCTCGTATTGCCTGCACCTGACCGCGGATGGCGAAAAGGCGCTTGTCCGGATCAAGAGCCTGACCGTGCAGCACGAAGCTCGCCTTGCCGACCATGTCGGAGCCCAGCGGCACATGCAGCTGATGGATTTGCTGCGCGATTTCGGCTGACCGATAACGGTCAAGTCACTTCATAAACATCCAGCCGCACCGCGTTGGCTTCGCGCTGCCCGCGCGCCAGCGCCAGAATGCGGTTGAGCCAGTCGACCGAGGGGTCGGCGGTCTCGAACCGCATCACGGTGCGGAAATAATAGAGCGAAGGATCGACATTGTCGCCACGCGCCAGCCGTTCCATGACCGC
>JACRAS010000164.1 GCA_016234705.1 Betaproteobacteria bacterium
ATGAGGGCATCGACATCGTGGCGATTCCACGCGTCGGCAAAGGCCTGCAGAATCTCCGTGGTGACCTCAGCAATCACATCCGGCATGATCTAGCCACTCCTTTCAGTCTCTGCACGAGCGTTCTGTGTCCTGACGCCCAACAAGAAGTCGACCCCCCAAAAGGGGCCTTATAAGACCCCAATAGCGGGGCCGAGCACCGACAGACTACGCTCAACCTCTTGATTCCTCAACCACCTCAACCGGGATAGGCACCTGTATGTTGGTACAGTATCGCAACTGCCGGGGGACGCCATGCCTTCACCGCGCTTGCTCGACCAGGTCCGCGACCGATTGCGCGTGAAGCACTACGGCATGCGCACGGAAGACACTTGCCTGTAATGGATTCGCCGCTTCATCTTCTTTCACGGCAAGAGGCATCCGCAGGAGATCGTGCAGCGCGCTACTGACTATCCACTATCGCGCCGAGGCGGGCAATGCCGTTGATGGTGTGGCCGGAGGGGGTGCGCACCTGCGCCACCTGGCCCTCGGCGGCATTGGTCACGGCCTTGCCTTCGGCGCTCACCTTGAATCCCGCACCTTGCGCGCGCAGGGTCACCGACTGTCCCTGCTGAATGACCGGAGGCGAGCGCAGCAAGTCTTGCCGCAGCGGTTGTCCTGGGGCGATGCTGAGGGTGACGATGCGCCCAAGCGCCTGCCCGGGCTCGGTGATTACCGCCCCGGGAAGCTGGCCGAGATCGGCCTCCTGCACCACCAGGTCGGCGAGCTCGATCGACCGGCCTTGCGCCAGCGCACGCGCCGCGACCACCACGCCGGTCAAGATCTTGATCGAAACCGGAACGTAGATGGTCCAGGGGTTGCTTCCGCTGCAGCGCACGCCCACGCTGGCACTTCCCCACAGGCGCACGCCGGCGGGAATGAAGGCTTCCGGGACGGGGCAGGCGGGCAGATTCAGGCGGGTATCGATGCCGCCCAGCGTGAAGCTCACCTTGCCCGGCAGGCCGGCGGTTTGATGGCGCACCAGTTGTTCCACCGACTTATGGATCTGCGCGAGCTGCGCTTGCTCGATCGACGCGTGGCACCGGGCGGCGCAGCCGAGCAACAGCAAGGCGAGAATGCTAGTGCGGATATCCATGAATGTTCGCTCCGGTGTCCTGGCAGCCGTCAGGGCGGCGCGCATGGCCGTACTGTAGCCGTGCGGCGGTCAAGGCAGCGCCCGATTAGCGGCGGTTTTCACCGGCTTATCGGCGCCTTGCCCGCAGCCGGGCCTGTGTACATTCGGCGCATGAGCGCGTGCACGCAAGCGAACCCTGGAGGCGGCAAACGCCGCTCTCGCGCACGCGCGCCGTGCGCCGCCGCCGGCGAGGGCTTCCTGCCGCAAGCGGCGATAATTGCCGCCGCATGCCGCTCCAAGCGCGGAAATGCACGATCTTTCCGCTGCTTATTCGGACGCTCCCGGAATCAACTGCGCATAACATGGCTGGCATGTTCGATGCCGATATGAACCCCCAACTACACAGACAAACCTGCCATGATTGAATCACTCGACAAGCTGTTCCAGTTTCATCAAAACGCGCTCAATGTGCGCGCCTTCCGTCAGCAACTGCTTGCGTCCAACATCGCCAACGCGGATACGCCGGGCTATAAGGCGCGCGACATCGATTTCGCCGCGGCGCTGCGCGAAGCCAGCTCCGGCGGCGCAGTGTCCGCGCTGCCGCTGCGCGCGAGCCGCGAAAGGCATCTAGGCGGCGCCGGGCGCGACGAGCCTGCCGCGGTGCTCTATCGCGGCGCGCAGCAGCCGAGCATAGACGGCAACACGGTGGACATGGACGTCGAGCGCAACCGCTTCGCCGAGAACGCCGTGCATTACGACGCCAACCTTACCTTTCTCAATAGCCAGATCAAGCTGATGCTGGCCGCACTGCAGGGGTGATGCTCATGTCTTTGCTGAACGTATTCGAGATCGCGGGCTCCGCCATGACGGCGCAGTCGCAGCGGCTTAACGTCGTCGCCAGCAACCTGGCCAACGCCGACAGCGTCACCGGCCCCAACGGCCATGCGTATCGCGCCAAGCAGGTGGTATTCAGCGAGCTCGCTTTCGGCGGCGCAACCGGCAGCGGCGTAAAGGTTACCGGCGTGATCGAAGACAGCTCGCCGGGAAAACAGGTGTACGACCCGAAGCATCCGCTCGCCGACGCGCAAGGCTACGTCGCCATGCCCAATGTCATCGTGGTCGAGGAAATGGTGAACATGATTGCCGCCGCGCGCGCCTACCAGAATAACGTCGAGATGCTGAACACCGCCAAGACGCTGATGCTGAAGACGCTCACCATAGGACAGTGAGGCGAGTCGGTGCGATTTAGCCTCTTATAAGTCAAGAGTTGACAGAAATGGCGAAGATTCCGAAACGGGATGCCCCGGCATTCGCGGGGGATTTACAAGGGGGGCGCGCCCCCCTTGTTCGTTCGATCAGGGTTTTTCCCAGGCCGGAGACACTTTGTTCGCTTCCGGCTTGTCCGGCTTAGGTAGAGCGAACGATGCAAGCAACAACAAGGACTGCGCGATGAGTACAGTAGGCAACACCAGCGACGCGGCCGCGACCAGCGCGGCGCCGAGCGCCCGGGCCGCGGCAGGCAGGCCCGGCGCCAGCGAGGCGGAGGACCGCTTTCTCAAGCTGCTGGTGGCGCAGCTCAAGAACCAGGATCCGCTGAATCCCATGGACAATGCGCAAATCACTTCGCAAATGGCGCAGATCAGCACGGTGAGCGGCATCGACAAGCTCAACACGACTCTGCAGAGCATGGCGGCGAGCTTCAGCGCCGACCAGTCGCTGCAGGCCACCGCCATGATCGGCCGCAGCGTGCTCGCGCCCGGAAGCGGGCTCGAACTGCAGAACGGCACGGCGGCGGGCGGCGTGGAATTGCCGCGGGCCGCAGACCAGGTGGCGTTGTCCATCCGTGACGGCTCCGGCCAGGGGGTGCACGAGGTGGACCTCGGGCCGCAGCCCGCTGGCGTCCTCGGTTTCCAGTGGGACGGGGTCACCGACAGCGGCGCGAGCGCCGTCCCCGGCAGCTACAGCTTTGCGGTCGAGGCGGTGCAGGGCGGCAAGAAGATCGTCGCCACCGCGCTCGCTCTCGGCCTGGTCAGCGGCGTGACGCAGGGCAAGGACGGCGTTGCGCTGAAGGTGAACGGCATGGGATCGGTCGCGTTGTCCGATGTCAAGCAGGTCATGTGAGCGGCTGTCGCGGAATTACGGAAACGCGTTCCGGCCCGAGCCGGAACGGGGGGATGCGCCCCGACGGTCTCGATCCCCCCCGAGGGGAAAGTCCCCTTGGGGGATTTTCCCCGATGTGGTAACGAATTCACGCAAGGAGAAACGAAATGAGCTTTCAGCAGGGATTGAGCGGACTCAACGCCGCGGCGAAGAACCTCGACGTGATCGGGAACAACGTCGCCAATTCGAACACCTCCGGCTTCAAGCAAGGGATTGCGGTTTTCGGCGACGTGTTTGCCGCTTCGCTTAGCGGAGGGGGCGGCACGCAGGTCGGCATCGGCACGCAGATCAGCGGCGTGAGCCAGCAATTTTCACAAGGGAACATCTCGCTCAGCAATAACCCGCTCGACATCGCCATCAACGGCCAGGGTTTCTACCGCATGAGCGATGGCGGCGCGATCGCCTACACCCGCAACGGCGGCTTCAGCGTGGACAAGAACGGCTATATCGTCAGCAGCAGCGGGGCGAACCTTACGGGGTTCCAGGCAAGCAACGGCGCCATCGTGCCGGGCGTGCTGGCAGTCCTGCGCTTGTCCTCGGCCGACCTGCTGCCCCAGGCGACCTCCACCGCCGGAATCGGGGCGAACCTGGCTTCGACGGGCGCGGTAATGCCGACGGCCGCCTTTGTCGCGACCCTTCCGACGACCTACAACTTTTCCACGGCATCGACCCTCTACGACACGCTGGGTCAGTCCCACACCATGACCCTGTATTTCAACAAGGCCGCCGCGAACGCCTGGGACGCCAACGTGTATATAGACGGCGTCGCCGCCAACGGCGCCGGGGTGAGCAGGTTGACCTTCGATACGCAAGGCGTGTTGTCGACGACGACGCCGCCTACGAACCTGGTCAAGACCGCGGTGCTGGCAAACGGCGCCGCGCCGATTTCGATCACGATGGATTACAGCGCGATGACCCAGTTCGGGTCCGGTTACGGGGTGAATTCCCTTTCCCAGGATGGTTTCGCCTCCGGCCAGCTCACCGGATACAACATCGGCTCGGACGGCATCATTCTCGGGCGCTATACCAACGGGCAGTCGCAGATGCTCGGACAGGTCGCGCTGTCGAATTTCGTCAACCCCCAGGGCCTGTCGCCCCTGGGCGACAGCATGTGGGCGGAGAGCGCCACCTCCGGCATTGCGCTTACCGGCGCGCCCGGCAGCGCCAGTCTGGGTGCGCTGCAATCCGGGGCGAAGGAGGATTCCAACGTCGATTTGACCGCCGAGTTGGTGAACATGATTACCGCGCAGCTCGTCTACCAGGACAACGCCCAGTCGATCAAGGCGCAGGACGCCGTGCTGCAGACGCTGGTGAATCTGTGATAAGGCAAGGGCGCGCGCTGTGGTCCGCCGCGGCGCGCGCCGCAACCACGGGAGAACCAATTTGGACCGCATGATCTATGTCGCCATGAGCGGCGCCAAACACATACTCGGCCAGCAGGCGGCAGTGGCGCACAACCTCGCCAACGTCTCCACCAACGGTTACCGCGCCGCGGCCAGCGCGTTTCGTGCCGTCCCGGTCCAGGGGGACGGCCTGCCGACCCGCGCTTTCGTGGTGGATTCGACCTCGGGCGCGAACTTTACGCCGGGGGCGCTGCAGAACACCGGGCGCGATCTCGATGTCGCGCTGCAGGGGCCGGGCTGGATCGCGGTGCAGCTCGCGAACGGGGGCGAGGCCTACACCCGCAACGGCAGCCTGCAGGTCAGCCCCAACGGGATGCTGCAGACCCGCAACGGCCTGAACGTTCTCGGCGAGGGCGGGCCGATCTCGATTCCGCCGGACTCGACCATTACCATCGCCAAGGAAGGCACGGTGTCGGTGGTGTCGGCCCTGCCGCCGCCCAAATCGGTCAATGCGGTGGGCCGGATCAAGCTGGTCAATCCCGACGAGAAGCTGCTCGCGCGCGGCGGCGACGGCTTGTTTCGCCTCGCCCACGGCGGCAGCGCCGAGGCCGACCCGAAAGTCGCGCTGGTTGCGGGCGCGCTCGAAGGCAGCAACGTGAACGTGGTGGAGGAGATGATCAGCATGATCAGCCTGGCGCGGCAGTTCGACCTGCAGATGCAATTGCTCAACAACGCGCAGAAAAACGCCAACCAGGCGAGCCAGATTCTCAATCTCAAGTGGTGAACGCCAGCGCATGCAACCCAGCTCAGCCGGCATCGCCGCCAGCCGCATCCCGCGGGCAGGCTGCAACTTCAACGGGGGATAGAACGTGATTCGATCTTTGTGGATTGCCAAGACCGGCCTCGACGCGCAGCAGACACAGCTCGATGTCATCGCCAACAACCTGGCCAACGTCAGCACCAACGGCTTCAAGCGTTCGCGCGCGGTGTTCGAGGACCTGCTCTATCAGACCTTGCGCCAGCCGGGCGCGCAGTCCTCGCAGCAGACGCAACTGCCCTCGGGATTGCAGATCGGCACCGGCGTGCACCCGGTGGCGACGGTAAAGATATTTGCCCAGGGCAATCTGCAGCAGACCGGCAATCCGCTCGATGTCGCGATCCATGGCAACGGCTTCTTCCAGGTATTGCAGCCCGACGGCACCACCGCCTACACCCGCGACGGATCGTTCCAGGTCGACAACCAGGGGGCGCTGGTCACTGCGAGCGGCTATCACGTGCAGCCCCAGATCACCATACCCGCGAGCGCGCTGAGCGTCACCATCGGCCAGGACGGGACCGTGTCGGTGCTGCAGGCGGGTGCGACCAAGCCGACCCAGGTCGGGACGCTGCAACTGGTGAATTTCATCAATCCGACCGGCCTGCAAAGCGCGGGGGAGAATCTGTATCTGGAAACCGCGTCTTCGGGCACACCGAGCGCGAACACGCCCGGAACCAACGGCCTGGGGCGGCTCAGCCCGGGCAATGTCGAAACCTCCAACGTCAATGTGGTCGAGGAAATGGTCAACATGATCCAAACCCAGCGCGCCTATGAGATCAACTCGAAGGCGATCGCCACCTCCGACCAGATGCTGCAGAAGCTGTCGCAACTTTAAGCATTCCGCAGACATGGCGAGGCGATCATGAACCGGTGTGGATTGCGCGGCGTTGCGGCGGCGGGCATGGTGCTCATGCTGCTCGCGGCCTGCGCCATCACCCCGCCGGCGAGCGTGCACCAGCCGATGAGCGCGCGGCCGGCGCCGGCACCCCGGCTTGCGCAGTCCAATGGCGCGATCTACCAGGCCCAATCCGCGGGGCAGACCGGCTATGGCTATCGGCCCCTGTTCGAGGACCGGCGGGCGCGCGCCGTCGGCGACATCCTCACCATCAACATCAACGAAACCACGGCAGCGAGCAAGAAGTCCGGCAGCACCGCCGCCCGCAGCGGCAGCGACAACATGTCGGTCACCGGACTCGCCGGGTTGCCCGGCAAGGGTTTGCTGGGCTCGACGCTCGCGGCGAGCTCGGCGAGCACCTTTGAAGGCAAGGGCGACAGCGCCAGCAATAACGCCTTTACCGGAATCATCACCGTGACCGTGATCGAAGTTCTCGCCAACGGCAATTTGCTGGTGAGCGGCGAAAAGCAGATCGGCATCAACCAGGGCTCGGAGTTCGTGCGTTTTTCCGGGGTGGTGAATCCGGCCACGGTTTCCCCCGCCAATGCGGTGTCTTCGACCCAGGTGGCGGACGCGCGCCTGGAATACCGCGGCAACGGCTACATCGACGAGGCCCAGACCATGGGCTGGCTGGCGCGCTTTTTCCTGTCCTTCCTGGCGTTCTAGGGGCGGACTTGAAAGCGAAGAGCTCGACATGAAGCCATACAAGACCTGCCTGCTCGCGTTGCTGTTGCTCGCGTGCGGGGCGGCCGAGGCCGAGCGCATCAAGGATCTGGTGTCGATCCAGGGGGTGCGCAGCAACCAGTTGATCGGTTACGGCCTGGTAGTGGGCCTGAACGGCAGCGGCGACCAAACGACGCAGACGCCGTTTACAGTGCAGAGCGTGATCAACATGCTGACGCAGCTCGGCGTCAGCCTGCCTCCGGGCACCAGCCTGCAACTGAAGAACGTTGCCGCGGTGATGGTGACCGCGGCGCTGCCCGCATTCGCCCGGCCGGGGCAATCGATCGACGTCACGGTGTCCTCGATGGGAAATGCCAAGAGCCTGCGCGGCGGCACGTTGCTGATGACGCCGTTGAAGGGGGGAGACGGCCAGATCTACGCCGTGGCGCAAGGCAACATCCTGGTGGGCGGAGCGGGAGCGAGTTCGCCTAGCGGCAGCACTAGCGTCCAGATCAATCACTTGAGCGTGGGCAGGATCAGCGCCGGCGCCACGGTAGAGCGCAGCGTGCCCACCGAGCTGGGGCAGGGGGAACACATCAACCTCGAACTCAACATCACCGATTTCAGCACCACGCGCCGCATCGTCGACGTGATCAACGGCCGCTTCGCGCCGGGCACCGCCATGGCGGTCGATGGACGCCTGATTCAGGTGCGCGCGCCGGGATACGCCGACGAGCGCGTGACCTTTCTCGCCCAGATCGAGAGCCTGGAAGTGACGCCGGCGCAGACCAGCGCGAAAGTGATCGTCAACGCGCGTACCGGCTCGGTCGTGATGAACCAGGCGGTGATGGTGGAGGCGTGCGCCGTCGCGCACGGCAATCTGACCGTGGTCGTGAGCAGCGAACCGGTGATCAGTCAGCCCGGCGCGTTCTCGCCCCAGGGACAGACGGTGCAGGCCGAGCGCACGCAAATAGAAATCCGTTCCGACAAGGGCGGTCTCGCCGTAGTGAAGCAGAGCGCTTCGCTCGGCGAGGTGGTCAAGGCGCTCAACGCCATCGGCGCCACGCCGCAGGACCTGCTCGCCATACTGCAGGCCATGAAAGCGGCCGGCGCCTTGCGCGCCGAGCTGGAAATCATCTGATGGACAGGCCGACTGCACGGCGCGTCCAACTGGCCGAAAGGAAACGGCAAAGCCGCCATGATACAGACCAACGACGTTAGCGGCAGACTTGCGCTCGACGCGCGCGGCCTGGACGCGCTGCGGCTGCAGGCGAAACGCAATCCGGAACAGGCGGCGAAAGGCGTGGCGCAGCAGTTCGAGGCGGTGTTCCTGCACACGCTGCTGAAGAGCATGCGCGACGCAACCCCGCAGGACGGGCCGATGGACAGCGACCAGACCCGCGCTTATAGCTCGATGCTCGATCAGCAGATGGCGCAAACTCTGTCGGTCAAGGGCATCGGCTTGGCCGACGTCATGCTGCGGCAACTGACGCGCAATCGCACGGCGGCGGTGGGCGGCGAGCCCGCGCCGCAGCCGCCGGAGGCGAATGCGCCTGCTGCGGCAGCCGCACCCGCGCCGCGGGCGACAGCGGGCGAGATCAAGGCCGAGCGCTTGCGGCGCGGCCAGGACTTCCTCGCGCGCATGAAGGATCACGCGCTCGAGGCGAGCGATGCAAGCGGCATTCCGGCGCGTTTTCTGCTCGGCCAGGCGGCGCTGGAGAGCGGCTGGGGGAAGCACGAGATCCGCGCCGCGAACGGCAGCCAAAGCTTCAACCTGTTCGGCATCAAGGCCGGAAGCAACTGGAAGGGCCCCACGGTGGACGCAACGACCACCGAATACGTGGACGGCGCGCCGCGGAAGATGCTGCAGAAATTTCGCGCCTACGCTTCCTATGCCGATGCGTTCAAGGACTATGCCGCCCTGATGCAGGGCAATCGGCGTTATGCGGCGGTGCTCAAGCAAAGCGACAACGCCGGATTTGCGCAAGCGCTGCAGCGCACCGGTTACGCCACCGATCCGCGCTATGCCGACAAGCTCACGAGCATACTCAACGGCGCGCGCATGCGCCGGACCATAGTGGCATGAGGAGTACGTGGCGTGAATCGTGCACCGCTTAACGTTTCCCTGGATATGCCGCTAATATGGGCTGGCGCCGCCACGGCGGGGATCTAGATGGGAACCAGCATTTTCGGCATCGGCATCAGCGGCATGAATGCGGCGCAGGCCGGATTGGTCACGACCGGGCACAACATCAGCAATGCGTCGACTCCCGGGTTCACTCGCCAGGAGGTCGTCCAGGTGAGCAACATCCCGCAGTTCACCGGGATCGGCTTTCTCGGCCAGGGCGTGGCGGTGAGTACGGTCAAGCGCATCTACAGCGACGCTCTGGCGAATCAGCTCACGCTGGCGCAGACGCAGGGCAGCCAGCTCGACGCCTATTATGCGCAGATCAAGCAGCTGGATACTTTGCTCGGTGACCCGAGCGCCGGATTGGCGCCCGCGTTGCAGGAGTTTTTCAGCGGGGTCGCGGCCGTGGCCGCGCATCCGGAATCGGTTCCCTCGCGTCAGGCGCTGCTGTCGTCGGCGAACGCGCTTAGCGCGCGTTTCCGGGACTTGGATCAGCAATTATCGGAAATGCGCGCCGGCATCGATACGCAAGTCGCCAGCAGCATCGCGTCGATCAACGGGTACGCGCAGCAGATCGCGGGTCTCAACCACGGCATCCTGACGGTCGAGAGCGCGACCGCACTGCAGCCGGCGAACGACCTGCGCGACCAGCGCGACGCGCTGGTCGCCGCGATGAACCAGGAAGTACGCGCTTCGGTGGTCAAGGCAAGCAACGGCAGCTATGATGTTTTCGTCGGCAACGGTCAGCCCGTCGTTGTCGGCAACGCATCCTTTGCCCTGGCTGCCGCCCGTTCGCTCGAGGATCCGCAGCGCGTCGAGGTAGGCTACCAGAACGGCGCGTCGGCCGCGTTGATTGCGCCGGCCAGCCTCCGGGGTGGAAGGCTGGGCGGCCTGCTCGGCTTTCGCAGCGAAACGCTCGACGCCGTGCAAAACGGACTCGGGCGGGTGGCCATGGGCGTGGCGCAGACCTTCAACGATCAGCATTTGCTCGGCCAGGATCTGAGGGGCGCGCTGGGCCAGGCGTTTTTTACCGTGGCGGGCCCGGCAGTGCTGCCGAGTTCGAGCAATGCGGGCACGGGTGGCGTGACGGCGACGCTGCAGAACGTCAACGCCCTCACCACCAGCGACTACCGGCTGCAGTACAACGGCGCTTCCGGCGGCAACGAAAACTTCACGCTTACCCGGATCTCCGACGGTGTGCCGACTGCGGTCACGTTTCCGGCCGCGGGCGGTTATCCTTACAACTTGAACGTGGAGGGCATCACTCTGACCATATCGGCGGGGGCTGCGCTGAACGACAGTTGGCTGATCGAGCCGACCCGCCTCGGCGCCGGGAGCATCGGTGTGCTGGCGACGGATCCTGCCGCGATCGCGGCGGCGGCGCCGATCCGCAGCGCTGCCGCGCTCGGCAACAGCGGCAGCGCGACCATATCCGCGGGCAGCGTTTCCAGCGTCGCCGCTCTGCCGCTGCCGGCAACCGTAACGCTCACCTTCAACGCGGCGACGGGCCAGTTCTCGGTCGGCGGCGCGGTGCCGGCGGCCGGCCCCTTCGCCTATACATCGGGCAGCAATATCAGTTTCAACGGCATCAGCTTCTCCATCTCGGGCACGGTGGCGAACGGCGACATGTTCACGCTCCAGCGCAACGTCAACGGCATCGCCGACAACCGCAATGCGCTCGCGCTCGGAGCGCTGCAGGTCGCCAATACGCTTGGGCGGGACAGCCTCGTCGCCGGCAGCCAGCCTACGACCTCGTTCCAGGGGGCTTACGGCCAACTGGTGAGCCAGGTCGGCAATACCAGCAGGCAAATGGAGGTGACGGCGAAGGCGCAGGCGAACGTGATCGCGCAGACCAAGCAGGCGCAGCAGTCGGTGTCGGGGGTGAACCTGGACGAAGAGGCAGCCAATCTCCTGCGTTACCAGCAGGCCTATCAAGCCTCGGGCAAGATGATGCAGATTGCCAGCACCCTGTTCCAGACGGTGTTGGATCTTGGAAGATAGGAGCGGTTCATGCGTATCAGCACCAGCGCCATCTACGATGCCGGCATCGCCGCCATGCAGCAGCAAACAGAAAAGCTGATGCAGGTGCAGCAGCAGATTGCGAGCGGCCGGCGCATCCTGAGCCCGGCGGACGATCCGGTCGCCGCGGCGCGCATGCTCGAAGTGTCGCAGTCGCAGGCGCTGAATCAGCAGTACGGCACCAACAGCGGCGCCGCCGGCGACAGCCTGGCGCTGGAAGAATCCGTGCTGGGCAGCGTCTCCGGGCTGCTTCAGGACGTCAGGGATGTCGTGGTCCACGCCGGAAATCCGACGCTCAACAAGAGCGACCGCGCCATTCTGGCGAGCGAGTTGCGCGGCATGTATCAGGAGTTGCTCGGCCTCGCCAACAGCGTCGACGGCAGCGGCCAGTATCTGTTTTCCGGCTACCAGGGCGGAATCCGCCCGTTCAGCGAGTCGGCGGCGGGCGTGGTTGCGTACAACGGGGACCAGGGGCAGCGCCTGATCCAGGTCAGCGCCTCGCGCCAGATCGCGGTAAGCGACGCGGGCGTCGATGTGTTTCTGCGCATTCCGAACGGCAACGGCAGTTTCGCCGCTCAGGCGGCGGCGACCAACGGCGGCGCCGGGGTGATCGACGGCGGCACGATTCTCGATCCGATTAAGTGGCATGCCGCGGCAAACAATATGGACTACACCGTCAAGTTTTCCGTCGGCGGCGGCGTCACTAGCTATGACATCATCGACAACGTCGCGGGAACGTCGCTGTTGACCGGGCTCGTGCCGGGGGGAGCGCCTTATCCGCGTACTTACGTCGGCGGCAGCGATATCGACCTCAGCCAGGCGGGTCCGCCGGCGTTCGATTACGGCGCGCGGGTGAATATCGCCGGCGCCCCGGCCGATGGCGACAGCTTCACCATCAAGGCGAGCACGAATCAGGATGTGTTCAAGACCATAGACGAGCTGGCGCAGTTGCTGCAGAATTCCCCCAGCGGCGCGGCGCTGACCAACGGGCTCGCCAGCGTGCAGCGCAATCTGGACAACGCCATGGAGAACGTGCTTACCGTGCGCACGTCGACCGGGGCGCGCCTGCAGGAGCTCGAGTCGGTGAAAAGCGCAGGCGACGACCGGGCGCTGCAATACAGCCAGACCCTGTCGCGTCTGCAGGACCTCGACTATGCCAAGGCGGCATCCGAACTGGCGCAGCAGCAGGTAAACCTCGAAGCGGCGCAGAAATCCTTCGCCAAGGTCGCGGGGCTGTCTCTGTTCGACTATCTCTGAGCATGGGCATGTCACGCATTGGGCAAAGGACAAGCACGAAGGGGCTGGCCGCAGGCTGCCTGGCCGCCGCCATGAGCGCGGGTTGCGCCGTGTTCAACGGCAATCCCGGCGCGACCGATGCCTCGGGCAACCCCGTCGGCACCCTGATACCGAACAAGACCTTGAATCTCACGCCTGCCGTGGCGCTGAGCATGGAAAACATCTTGCTCGGGGCCGCGCTCCTCTGGGCAGTCGATCCGCTGGCGCCGAACTGGCAGCTCGCGCAGGCGCCGGAGGGCGCGGACCGCGTGCGCATCTCGCTGCGCAAGAAGCGCTTCGCCAGCGGCGGCGACGGCGAGGCGGCGCAACTGTTCGCGCGCCGCGCCGAGCAGCTCGCGCGCGCCGGCGGCTACGCCGGCTACACCGTGATGGAATACACCGAAGGCATCGAGTCCACGCTGCCCCTTGCGCAGCGGGTGTCGCAGGGCGTGATTCGCCTCGATCGCTAGCGCAGCGCGGCCGCAAGCCGCGGCATCGCCGTGAGTCCTTCGATGAACAGCCGCTCGAGCGTGGGTGCGAAATACGGCAGCGCCAGCGCCAGTGCCAGGATGCCGATCAGGATGGTGAGCGGAAAACCGACGGCAAAAATATTGAGCTGGGGCGCGGCGCGGGTGAGCACGCCCAGCGCGACGTTGGTGATCAGCAGCGCGGCGAGCAAAGGCAGCGACAACGCGAGGCCGTAGGAAAAGATGCTGCCGCCCCATTCCGCCAGGGCGCGCAGCCCGGACGGGGCCGAGAGCGGGGCGAGCGGCAGGACCTGAAAGCTATGCGCCAGTGCCGCGACCAGCAGCAGGTGGCCGTCGACGGCGAGAAACGCCAAGCTGACGACGATGCCCAGGTACTGCCCGATGATGGGTATGAACCCCGGCACTGAGGCGTCGTACAGGGTGGCGAAACCCAGCCCCATCTGCAGGCCGGCGAGTTCTCCGGTCATCTCCGCCGCATGGAATACCACGTGCATCGCGAACCCCATGGCGAGGCCGACCAGCACCTGTTGCGCCAGGATCAGCAGGCCGCCGGCCGAAGCCGGATCGATGCCCGCAGGAGAGGGGACGAGGGGCGCCACCAGGACGGTGATCAACAAACCGAGTCCGATTTTCACGCTCGCCGGCACGCTGGGATTGCCGATCACCGGCGCACTGGCGATAAGGGCCAGGATGCGCGCCAGCGGCCAGGCATATGCGGCCAGCCAGGCATGCAGTTGCGCGGTGGTGACGCTGATCATGCTTCGTCGATCAGCCGATCATTGCGGGAATGCCGGTGAACAGTTCGCGTATGTAGTCGAGCAGTATGCCCAGCATCCACGGGCCGAACAGCACCAGCGCGACGAATATCGCCAGCAGCTTGGGTATGAACGACAGGGTCATTTCGTTGATCTGCGTGGCGGCCTGAAACACGCTCACCAGCAGTCCGGTGAGCAGCGCGGCGAGCAGCGGCGGGGCGGCCATCAGCAACGTGACCTGCAGCGCTTGCTGCGCCAGAGTGAGCACGCTTGCGGGAGTCATCTGCTGCGCCTCCGGTGGGTCAGGCGTGGAAACTCTGCACCAGCGAGCCGATCAGCAGGTTCCAGCCGTCGGCGAGCACGAACAGCATGATTTTGAACGGCAGCGAAATGGTCGCCGGCGACATCATCATCATGCCCATCGACATGAGCACGCTCGCCACCACCATGTCAATGATCATGAACGGCAGAAACACGAGAAAGCCGATCTGGAATGCGGTCTTCAGCTCGCTGGTGACATAGGCCGGGATCAGGATCTTGAGCGGTATTTGCGCTGCCTCCTGCAGCGGCGGCTGATTGGCGATGCGCGCAAATAGCGCCAGGTCCGCCGCGCGCGTCTGGCGCAGCATGAAGGCGTGCAGCGGCACCGCGCCTTTCTCCAGCGCCTCGGTGAAGCCGATCTTGTCTTGCGCGAGCGGCTGGTAGGCCTCGGTGTAGATGCGCTCGAGCACCGGGGACATCACGAACAGCGTGAGGAACAACGCGAGACCGATCAGCACCTGGTTGGATGGCGTCGACTGCACCCCGAGCGCGTGGCGCAGCAGCGACAGCACGATGATGATGCGGGTAAAGCTGGTCATGAGCAGCAACACCGAAGGCAGGAACGACAGTGCCGTGAGCATGAGCAGGGTCTGTACGCTCAGGGTATAGCTCTGGCCGCCTCCGGGCACGGGTTTGCTCGCGAACGCGGGCAGCGACAAATCCTGCGCCAGCGCGGGCGCGGCTAGAAGCAGGCCGAGGAGCAGCAGTGCGGCTATGCGCAGGGTGCGCTTAGTCATGGCGGCGCTTCTCCGTCATGCGCCGCAACCAGGTCGCAAAACCTGCGTCTGCCGTCGCCGGCGCGGGGGCCGGAGCGCCGGGCGCGATGGCGGATTCTGTCCGGGGCATGGCGTGCAGGGTGCGCACCTGGCCGGGCGCGACGCCGACCAGCAGCCAGGTGCCGCCGACCTCCACCAGGACAATGCGTTCACGCTGACCGAGCGCGGCGCCGCCGACGATGCGGATCAGCCCGGAAGCGGTACCGCGTAGGGGTGAAAATCGCCGCAGCAGCCAGGCGGCGGCGCCCACCAGCGCGAGCACGGCGGCGAGGCCGGCCACGACCTGAGCGACACTGCCCGCGGGCAGCGCCGAAGCGGCGCCCGCCTGAGGCGCGGCGGCAACGGCGGTCTCAAGACAGGCGGCAAAGTGGCCGAGCGCACACGGCAGGAGCGCTGCCCGAGGTCCGAAGCGGCGGATCAGGTATCGCATCGCGGCTACCGGTTCAGCTTGCGGATGCGTTCGGATGGCGTGATGACGTCGGTGAGGCGAATGCCGAACTTGTCGTTCACCACCACCACCTCGCCTTGCGCAATCAGGCAACCGTTGACCAGGACCTCCATCGGCTCGCCCGCCATGCCGTCGAGCTCGACCACCGACCCCTGAGCCAGTTGTAGCAGGTTCTTGATCGCGATCTTGGTGCGCCCCAACTGCACTTCCAACTGCACCGGGATGTCGAGGATCATGTCCAGGTCGGTACGCTGAACCGCGGCGGTGCCGCTGGAGGTGAATTGCTCGAAGACCTGTTCCGCTGCCGCGCCGCCGGGGGCGGGCGCGGCGCTCGCTCCCGCTTTCTGCTCCTGCATCGCGGCACCCCAATCGTCGGTGCTGATCGGCGCTTGCTGCGCGATATCGCCCATGTTCATCTCCTTTTCAATCTCGTTACCCTATGAGGGGATATCCCCGGAGGGGACTTTCACCTCGGCGGGGATCGATACCTTCGGGCGCGTCCCCTCGTGTTCCCCTGAGTCAGGGGCCGTTTCGGCAATTCCGAAGCCGCCCCTTTTTCATTCGTTGGCCGAACCGCCCAGCATTTTCTCGACCTTGAGCGCGTACTGGCCGTTGAACAGTCCGTAATGGCATTCCATCACCGGCACCCCATCGACGGCGGCGGTAATGGCCTCTGGAATGTCGAACGCAATCACGTCGCCGGCCTTCATTTCAAGTATCCGGGTGAAAGTCACTGCCGCGTGTCCGAGGGTGGCGGTGAGTTCTACCTCCGCCGTCTGCACCTGCTGCGCCAGCAGGCGCAGCCAGCGCTTGTCCACTTCGAGATGGTCGCCTTGCATGGCGCTGTACAGCAGGTCGCGCACCGGTTCGATCATGGCGTAGGGCATGCAGATGTGAAATTCGCCGGAGGTAGAGCCGAATTCGATGCTGTAGGTGGTCACCACCACCACTTCGTTGGGCGTGGCGATGTTGGCGAACTGAGTGTTCATCTCCGAGCGCAAATACTCGAATTTCAATTGGTACACCGGCTTCCAGGATTTCTCGTATTCCTCGAATACGACGCCGAGCAGGCGCTGGATGATGCGTTGCTCGGTCTGGGTGAAGTCGCGGCCCTCGACGCGGGTGTGGAACCTGCCGTCCCCGCCGAACAGGTTGTCGACCACCAGAAACACCAGATTGGGATCGAATATGAACAAGGCCGTGCCGCGCAGCGGCTTGGCCTGCACCAGGTTCAGATTGGTGGGGACCACCAGGTTGCGGATGAATTCGTTGTACTTGATGATGCGGATCGGCCCGACCGAGATTTCCGCGGTGCGCCGCATGAAATTGAACAGGCCGAGGCGCATTTGGCGGGCAAAACGCTCGTTGATTATTTCCAAGGTCGGCATGCGCCCGCGCACGATGCGTTCCTGCGTTGCCAGATTGTAGGGGCGCACGCCCTTGGTATCGGCCGCCGCCTTGACCTCGTCGGCTTCTCCGGTGACGCCCTTCAACAGCGCGTCGACCTCGTCCTGCGAAAGAAAATCCTGGCTCATCGCCGCTACTGGATGACGAAGGAAGTGAACAGCACGCCGTCCAGCCCCTTCGCCGGCATGCTGTCGGCAAGCGGCTGGAGGATCTCGCGGGCGAGCTCGGTGCTGAGTGTCTTCTTGCCCTCCGAAGTGGAGATTTCACTCGCTCGCTTGCCCGAGAGCAGCAGCAGTACGCGGTTGCGGATCTCGGGCATGTGCAGCTTGATCGCATCGACAAAGGCTGCATCGGTCATTTTGAGAGCCAACCCGACCTGCAGGTATTGGGGCGAGGCTTCCTCTTGCTGCAGGTTTACGGTGAACGGTTCCAGCGTCACGAACACCGGCGGTTTGGACGAAACCGGTTTGGCCGTCGCGGCCTTGGCGGCCCCCGGCTTCGGTGCCGGCGCCACCGCCTGCTCATGATCCTCGAGGAAAAACCAGGCCGCGCCAGCGGCGCCGCCGAGCAGCAGCGTCAGCAACAACAGAGTCTTCAGCGGGCTGCGCCTTTTCTTCGCCGGCGGGGCGGCATCCTCGGCGACTATGTCCGGTTCCTGCCGGGCCGGAGTTTTCGCTGCAGTCTTGGAATGCTTGGTCACGCTGTTTGCCATGCTATGCCTGTGCCATCTGGTGTGGGTGAATTATTGGCGATGCGCAACTTGCGCGCCGGGTGAAACAGACGGGTGAATCCCCTTCAGCTTGCACAATTGCGCGGGTGCTTTCGCGCGCCGACGAATCAAGCGAAGGTGTCGACCAGTCCGTGCGACCGGCGCAGCAGGCGATTTTCCCGTATGACCACGCCGGGGTCCGCTGCCGCAGCGGCGGGCGCGGCCGGGTACGCGCGCGGCTGGTGCTGCGGCTGCGCCTGCTCGCGAAATGCGTCCGTGCTCACGCTGGCGTTGCCGAGGGTGATGCCGCTATCGGCGAGCATTTCACGCAGTCGCGGCATCGCTGTCTCGATCGCGTCGCTCACCGACGCATGCGCGGTTATGAACTGGGCGCTGGCTTGGTCTTGGTCGAGCGTGAGCGTTATTTTCAGCGGGCCGAGATCGGGCGGGTTCAAATGCAGTTCCGCCACCTGCTGTCCGTGGCCGGCCATCCATACCAGCTTGTCGCCCAGACCCTGATCCCAGCCGCGCTCCCCCAAGCGCGCTTCGAGCGCGGCGACGGGCGCTGCCTGAGCCATGGCGGCGCCGCTGGAATAAATCGCCGGCGCCGGCGCCGGCGTCGCAATGTGCCGGTGCGGCAGGCCGGTATCGAACACGATTTTGTGGCCGATCTCGTCTTCGGCGGACTGGTGAAACTGGCCGAGCGGGATAATATCTGCCGCAGCCGAATCGATGGGCAACTGCGGTTCGAGCTGTTGCGCGGCGGAAGTCTGTGCGATTTCGCCGGCGCCGGACGGCGAAAATTGGCCGCGCAGGGCAGGAGAGCTCACGCCGGTGTTTCCGCGGAGGATGCCGCTATCGGCGAGTATTTCGCGCAGTCGCGGCATGGCCGGCGCGATCGCCTCGCGCGCCGTGACGCGCGCGAATACGGACTGGGCGACGAGCCGGTCGTGGTCGAGCGTAGGCGCTATTTTCGGCGCGCCGAGATCGGCTGGATTCGGCTGCAGTTGCGCCACCTGCTGTCTTTGGCCGGCCATCCACGCCAGCTTGTCGCCCAGACCCTGATCCCGGCCGCGCTCTCCCACGCGCGCTTCGAGCGCAGCGACCGGCGCGTGCGCGACCTCTGCCGGTGCGGCGCCGCCGGCATAGATCGCTGCCGACGGCTCGGGCGGCGCTTTGTGCTGATCGAGCAGCTTGGTATCGAGCGTGATCTCGCGGCGGATTTCCCCTTGGGCCGACGGCGAGTACTTGCCGGGCAGGGTAAACGCCGCCGCAGACGCGGCGATGGGCGAATCCGGTTCGAATGTTGGCGCTGCGGCAGTCGCAGCAAGCGGTTCCTTGCGCGGATCGGGCGCAAGCCCGGCAGGTCCGGTCTCCATCGGCGCGAACGCCGGCGACAACGAGGCCGATGCGGCAACCGCCGGCAACGAACGGGACGCGAGCGTGGACGGCAATGGGGGCATGCCGACCAACGCAAGTCCGAAGGGCGCATCGGCCGCGATGGCGGCTTGCGCCGTATCCTCGCCTGGTTTGAGGCCGCCGCCCGCTTTCGCCGCGGCGGCGGGAACGCCCACACCCGGCGGGAACGCGCCCTCCGTTCCGAGCCCCAGTTCCAGCGCCAATGCGTCCTGGAACGGACTCGCGTTCGGCTGCAGCGTGGCATTGCGCGCGGGCGCGGCGCGCGTCCCTGCGTTTGCGGTTGGCCACGTAGAAGTGGCGGGGGCAGATGGGGGTGAAGCAATGGGTAGGTCAGTCAAGATGTATCCTTTGTCTAAGGCCGCGTGCGCCGGCGCCTGATCCGGACAAGCCGGCAGCAGACTATGCGAACAATGTACCGACGTGGTTCGTGGTTCGATCAAGGAACGGCGAACAACGAGTAACGATCAAGGCTCGCCTATCCCGTCGCCATGCGCTGGCTGAGGAAACCCTTCAGCGCGAAATCGTCCTGCTCTTTCTGCTCCTGGCGCGCCTCGCTTGTTCGCTCCGCCGAGCGATGGCGCTGGGAAAGGGTATCGAAGGACTTGAGCCGGCGCTGTTGCGTGTGCCAGTGGCGCTGGCCGGTTTCCACCTGGTGCCTGGCCGCGGCCACCAGCTCGCGCTGCTGCTCGATGGCGGCATCGATGTTGTCGATGAATTCGCGGAAATTGCGCCAGCCGACGCTGTGCATGCCGGCCTGGGCGACGCGGGCTAGACGTGCCGTGTATTCGCCGCGGTATTCGAGCAGCAGCTGCAGCCGCTGCTGCATGTCGCGGTCATGGCCGTTGACGACACCCAACTGCATCGCCGCGGCATCGCTGCCGGTCCGCGCCAGATCAAGCAGGGTCTGCAAAGGAAAGGGTCTTGGCATCTACTCGCTCCTTCTCTGTCACTCGGTCATTGACTGGTTAACGGCACAATTTCCGGCGGGAACAGGGCAGCCAATTGGCTGACGCTGTCGGCATAGGGCTGGCGTTCGCGCATGCCCTGCTGCAGGAAGTGTTCGAACTGCGGCTGCATCCGGATCGCCTGGTCCAGGGCGAGGTCGTGGCCGCTCGCGTAGGCGCCCACGCTGATCAGATCGCGGCTGCGCTGATAGCGGGCATAGAGCGACTTGAAGCGGCGCACCAGGTCCAGTTGCTGCGGGCTCACCAGGCCGGGAAGCACACGGCTGACCGAGGCCTCGATGTCGATCGCAGGGTAGTGTCCCTGATCGGCCAGCGCGCGCGCGAGCACGATGTGGCCGTCGAGGATGGCGCGCACGCTGTCGGCGATCGGATCCTGCAGGTCGTCGCCTTCGACCAGCACCGTGTAGATAGCGGTGATCGAGCCGCCGCCCTCGCTGCCGTTGCCGGCGCGCTCCACCAGTTGCGGCAGTTTTGCGAATACCGAGGGCGGATAGCCCTTAGTGACGGGGGGCTCGCCGATCGCGAGCGCAATCTCGCGCTGCGCCATGGCAAAGCGCGTGAGCGAGTCCATCATCAGCAGTACGTGCTTGCCCTGGTCGCGGAAATGCTCGGCGATGGCGGTGGCGTAGGCGGCGCCCTGGAGGCGCATCAGCGGGTTGGTGTCCGCCGGCGCCGCGACCACCACCGAGCGCGCCAATCCCTCGGGCCCGAGGATGTCCTCGATGAATTCCTTCACTTCGCGGCCGCGTTCGCCGATGAGTCCAACCACGATAACGTCGGCGCTGGTATAGCGCGCCATCATGCCGAGCAGCACGCTCTTGCCGATGCCGCTGCCGGCGAACAGGCCCATGCGCTGTCCCCGGCCCACGGTGAGCAGGGCGTTGATCGTGCGCACGCCCACATCCAGCGTGTGGGTGATCGGCATGCGCTCGAGCGGATTGAACGGGCGGTTCTGCAGTGGCGCGCTGTGCGCGGCGGCTAAGGGGCCGAGGCGGTCCAGGGGACGCCCGGCGCCGTCGAGCACGCGCCCGAGCAGGGCGTCGCCGACCGGAACGTGCTTGGCGCGATCCGAGCCCCGCCGCCGCGGGCGGATGCCGCCGCCGTTCCTGGGCAGGGTCTGCGCAATTTCGACCGGAACGACCTTTGCACCCGGAACCAGGCCGTAGACGTCGTTGGCCGGCATCAGGAATAGTTTGTCGCCGGAGAAGCCGACCACCTCGGCGTCGACGGCGCCGCCGTTCGGAAGCTCCACCGAGCAGCCGCTGCCGACCGCGAGGCTCAGCCCGGTGGCTTCCATCACCAATCCGGCGACGCGGGTGAGGCGCCCGCTCACCCGCACCGGATTGGTCTGCGCTACCAGTTCATTGCAGTCGCGCAGGAAACTGCGCCAGCGTTCGTTGCGCGGCTCAAGCGCGAACTCACTCGATCCAGGCATGCTCAGTCCCGATCGCATCGACCACGCGCTGCCAGCGGCGCTCGAGCGTCGCGTCGATTTCGCACTCGGCCGCCTCCAGGCGGCAGCCGCCGCGGCTGATCTCCGCGTTTTCGATGATCTCCCAGCCGGACTGCTTGACGCGCTCACCCAGGGCGAGGCGCACCAGCGTCGCGTCCTCCGGATGCAGGATCAGGCGCGCGCGCCGATGCGCGAGCGGCAACTGGCCGAGCACCTCGTTCACCACCGCGAGGATCAATTCGGGCCGCAGTTTGAGCGCATGCCGCATCACCTGTTTGCTGATCGCGAGCGCGAGTCCGAGCAGATCGTCGGCCAGGCGCTGGTCGAACTGTTGCGACTCCTCGGCCAGCGCGGTCACGATTTGCTGCAGCCGTAGCGCTTCGGCGGCCGCCCGCTGGCCGCCTTCGCGGTGGCCGGCGGCGTAGCCTTCTTCGTGTGCCTGCTGATGCAGGCGCTCCAACTGCGCGGCGGTCGGCAGAATCGCGGCCTTGTGGCCTCTCTTCGGGGCGTCGCCCAAGGGGACTTTCCCCTCGAGGGGGATCGAGACCTTCGGGGCGCCCCCAAAGGCGACTCCCTTAGGGTCGCCCCCCAAGGGGACTTACCCATCAACGGGGATAGAGACCTTCGGGGCGTCGAACGAGTCGAGTTCCCAGCGCTGGTAGGCGGTGAGCTGCTCTTTCGGCGTGGACGGGCTAGACATAGCTGTCCTCGCCCTTGCCGCCGAGAACGATCTGGCCTTCGTCGGCGAGGCGGCGCACGACCTTCAGGATTTCCTTCTGCTCGGCCTCGACTTCGGATACGCGCACCGGGCCTTTCGCCTCCAGATCGTCGCGCAGCATCTCGGCCGCGCGCTGCGACATGTTCTTGAATATTTTCTCGCGCAGTCCTTCGGAGGAGCCCTTCAACGCGACGATCAAGGATTCCGACTGGATCTCGCGCAGCAGCAATTGGATGCCGCGGTCGTCGATATCGATGACGTTCTCGAACACGAACATCTCGTCCAGAATCTTCTGGGCCAGATCGGCGTCGTACTCCTTGACGCCTTCGATGACTGCGCCTTCCACGTTGCCGGACATGAAGTTGAGGATCTCGGCGGCCGCGCGCACTCCGCCCATAGGGCTTTGCTTGAGGTTGTTGTTGCCCGACAGCAGCTTGGTCAGCACATCGTTCAGCTCGCGCAGCGCCGAGGGCTGGATGCCGTCGAGGGTGGCGATGCGCAGCACCACGTCGTTGCGAATGCGCTCGGCGAGCAGGCTCAGAATCTCGCTCGCCTGGTCGCGGTCCAGGTGCACCAGGATGGTGGCGATGATCTGCGGATGCTCGTTTCTGATAAGTTCCGCGACCGCCGCGGAATCCATCCATTTGAGGCCTTCGATGCCGCTGGTGTCGCCGCCATGCAGAATGCGTTCGATGAGGTTGGCCGCCTTGTCGTCGCCGAGCGCGTTGGTGAGCACTTTGCGCAAATACTCCCGCGAGTTGAGGCCGAGCGGAGATTTCTCATCGGCGCGGCTGCGAAATGCGCTGAGCACGCGTTCGACTTTTTCGCGGGTGACGTTCTTGAGGTTGGACATGGCCAGGCCGAGTTTTTGCACTTCGCGCGGACCGAGATGCTTGAACACTTCGGTCGCGCCTTCCTCGCCCAGCGACAATAGCAGGATGGCGCCTTTCTCTATGCCTTCTTCATTCATCGCTCGTTACCCATTCCTTGACCACATTGGCCACCAGTTTCGGCTCGCTGCGGGCGAGCTGCTTCGCCGCATCCAGATTCTCGGCGTAGCCGGTCTGGCGCTGCAGCAAGGCGGAAGCATCGGCGCCGGGCGCCGCGGGCTCGGGCAGGCGCACTTCGGCGAGCTTGGTGAGCAGCGGACGCAATACCCCCAGCACCAGGAACAGCACCAGGCCAGCGATCAGCACGTTTCTGCCGACGTCCTTGGCCGTGGCGATGGTCTCGGGCTGCTTCCACAGCGGCACCTCGGCGGCGGGTTCGACTTCCGCCACGGAAAAGGCGCTATTGGTGACGTTGAGCGAATCGCCGCGCTCCTTGTTGTAGCCCATGACTTCCTTCACCAGGGCGTTGATCTGGGCCATTTCCTCTGCGGCCAGCGGCTTGGTGCCGACCTTGCCCTCGGCGTCGACCAGCTTGCGATGGTTGACCACCACGGCGACGGACAGCCGCTTGATGGCGCCTACGGGCTGGCGCGTATGCTTGATGGTCTTGTCGACTTCGTAGTTGATGGTGGAGTCGCGCCGCGCAGTGGCGGGTGCCGCGCTCGCGCCCGTCTGCGCCGTGGCCGCCGCGGCAGGGGTCGCGGACGGCTGGCCCGCTGCGGGCAGCGGGTTCGGCGCGGGTGCCGGATTGAGCGGTGCACTCGCGTTCGCCGGCGGCTGGTTGCTGAGCGCACCCGGCACCCCGGCAGCCGGCGCGTTGCCGCTGCCGCTGGATTCGCTCGTCTGCTGGCTGCGCACGGCCGCCGACGCCGACTGGTTCGGGCTGTAGATTTCGGCGATGTTTTCGGTCTGCGAGAAATCGATGTCCGCGGTCACCTGGGCGAGCACATTGTTGCCCCCGGTAATCGGGGTAAGGATGGCCTCGATGCGCTTGACGAAACTTTGCTCGACTTCGTGCAAGTATTTGAGCTGGCCCGGGTCGAGCCCGACGTTGTTGCCGCCCTGTGCGCTCAGCAGGCTGCCGTTCTGGTCGATCACGGTCACATTCTTCACCGGCAGGTCGGGGATGCTGCTCGACACCAGATGGACAATGGCGCTGACCTGCCCTGCATCCAGGCTGCGGCCTGGGTGCAGGCCCAACAGCACCGATGCGCTCGGCTTCTGCTGCTCGCGCACGAAAACCGAAGGCTTGGAAAAAGCCAGATGCACGCGCGCGCCGTTCACCGCCGAGAGCGACTGGATCGAGCGCGCGAGTTCCCCTTCGAGCGCGCGCTGGTAGTTGACCTGTTCCTGAAACTGGGACGTGCCCAATTTCTGCGCCTCCATCAGCTCGAAGCCGACCAGGCCTCCCTTGGGCAGGCCTTGACCGGCGAGGCGCAAGCGCACTTCGTGCACCTGGTTCGCGGGCACCAGCAGCGCTCCGCCGCCTTCGGCGAATTTGAACGGCACGTTCATCTGCTGCAGCGAGCTGATGATCGCGCCGCCGTCGCGGTCGGACAGGTTGGCGTAAAGCACCCGGTAATCCGGGCTCTGGCCCCACAGCCAGCCGCCGACGAGCAGCGCCACGATCACCGCGAGCGCGGCCATCAGCCCGAATTTCTGCTGCAACGGAATCATGCCGAGCACCTGGATGCGGGATGCCGGCAGATGCGCGGCGCCTATTGCCATGGTCTTTTGCCGGCAGCGTTGCTCTCGGCGGTGAATGCTTGCCTGTGTTTCATGCTGATTGCCATCCTGTTTCCGGCCTGGTGTCGAAGTACTGAAGCGATTATGGGCAAAACGCCGCGCGCCAAATCGGCGAGAAGGGGGCATTTATCGGCCTTTATTGCGCCGCGTGGACGAATTGCGCGGTGCTAGTCTGTGAGCCGTCCAATAGAGAAAGGGCGGCGGCGCGCACCATTCGCCGCGGCGCTGGAAGCGCGGGGTGGCGCAGTTCTCGTCAGGTTCGTGTATGGGTTGATGCAAGGAGAGGCAGATGGATACCAGCGCTATAGACAACTTGCTTGGCCAGTTGCGCGCGGCGGCCGCAAGCGGAAGTCAGCCGGCGCGCGCGGCGGCCGCGCCCGCCGCAGGAAAGGATTTCGCCACACTGCTGAAGAATTCGCTCGATGGGATCAACGGCAGCCAGGTCGATGCCACGCGCCTTGCGCGCGACTTCGAGCTCGGGGCTCCGAATGCCAACCTGAACGATGTCATGATATCGATGCAGAAGGCGAACCTGTCGTTCCAGCAGATGGTGCAGGTGCGCAACCGGCTGGTCTCGGCCTACCACGACATCATGAATATGCAGGTCTGAGTCAAGGTCGAAGTCATATTGCGAGGTCTTCTTGAACGTAGCCCAGCCCGATGCCGCTACGCGCGCGCCGGCCCGCGCTCCGCGAGCCCCGGCCGAAGAAACGGTTACGCCGGAGAGCCTGTATGCCCACGCCGAGCGCTTGGGGCGGTCCCGGCTGAGCGCCTTGGCATGCGGCGTTCTTGATCCCTGCATAGCACTGCTGCAGCGGCTGCGCAAGTGCGCCGGCGGTACGCAAGACGCTGACGCGCAAACCGGGGAGGAAAGATCCGGGCTGAGGAACGCCAGGCCGGGCGGGGGGCGCGACGCCGCAGCGCCCTCGGACGAAGCGCAGGCCGAGGCACCCAAACCGAAGCGCCGTCTGCTCGCCTGCCTGATCTATTCCGGCGTGTTGCTCGCGGGCGGGATGGGAGGCGGGGCGCTCGCATTCGAGCTGCTGGCAAAGTTGCTCGAGCGTCAGGCCGCTGAAAGCCGGCGCCTGCAGGCAGCGATATCGAAACAGTCCAAGTCCGTCGCGTCGAACCAGAAGAAGCTCGAGGAAGCGCAAACCAAGCGTGCGGAAGCCGAGAAAAAACTCGAGGAAGCACAAGCCAAGCGCATCGAGGCGGAGAAAAAACTTGAGGCGTCTCTCAACGATTCGAAGGCCGCGGCGGAAAAGCAGAAGAAGCTCGACGAAGCGGTTAGACTTCTGGAATCGATACGCGCGGCCGATCGCGCAAGCAACGTCCCGCGCCCACCTCCCGTCGGCAGCAGCGGCGGCGCCGAACGCAAGCCGGGTCCGACCCAGTCCGGTGATTGCACCCTGGCCGCGGGCAATGTCAACGCGCTGAAGGATTGCGTCGCAAACTTCAACCGCTAGCAGGTTGTTGAAACAGGGGGCACGCCCTTTTCCCAAAGGGGACTTCCTTCGGGGCGTATATCCCCCTATCGGAGGCTGCCGAAATTCGCTTCCCTCTGTAACGGTATTGCCGAATATTTTGCAACTGTGCCAGGGAAGCGAATTTCAACAGCCTCCGAGCAAGTCGCTGACGTCAGACAAGAGCCCGCGTCGTTGCGGGAAACTACTTGAGGGGCCGGAAGGCAAAAGGGCGCAGCTTCGAGCGGCCCTTGCCGGCGTCCGGCTTGGCCGGATTCGAAGCGAATCCGCTGCCGCGCCGCTCGGTGGCGGAAATGCCGATTTTTTTGTCGTAGCGGGTGCGCTGCGGTGGATCGGCGAGTACCAAGTAGGCATGGTTGATCAGGGACATGCGCGCGGCGGTGGCGGCGTCGCCGGGATTCCTGTCAGGGTGGTATTCCTGAACGAGGCAGCGATACGCCGCCCTGATCACGGCGGGGCGCGCTGTGGGACTGACTTCGAGAATTTCGTATAGACAGGCGTTCAGGGTACGCATTGGCATTGTTGGATTCTTACGCTTTTTCCCAGCGCGCGCCGGCGCGGTCCTTGTGCTCGCGCTCGAGCTTGCTGATGTAACGCTGGATCAGCGAACGGGCACGCTCGCGCATATCGACGAACTCGCATCCCGCGCGCTTGTGCTTGGCGCCGCTTCTTAACGTGACCTCGAAAGCGCTCCTGACCACGATGTCCGTGGTCACCTCGCCGAGTTCGGGCAAGAGTATGCGACAGCCGCGGAAACACGCCCCGGTGTCGATATCGTCCGGGACGCAGGGATCGATGACCGCGATCCCGCCGCAGCTGATGTCGACGATAGTCACTTCGGCCGGTGCATGCACCTGCGCGGTCTGCGGCGCAATGATGCACACGAGCGGCCGGGTGAGCGGCGTGGTGATGCGGAAATACTCGCGCCGCTGCAGGCGGAGCAGCGTCGCCGGCATCGCCATGCTGAAAACATCGCGGCCGCCGAAGCGCGCCTGGCGCAGGGATTCGGCGGCGAACCGGATCTCGATGCGCTTGTGCACCACGACGAAAGTGATCTTGCCGGCTTGCCGCGCGCGCTGGTTGGCGGCCGCGTCCGCGCCGTAATCGAGAAACACCATGTTCTGCTCGGGCCTTACCGCGACAATTGAAGTAAGGATGAAGTCGTTGCCGCCGCCGAAATACGCCGTGACCATGCTGCCCGCCTTGCCGAGCGTGCCCAGAATCGCGGCGATCTCCAGGCGCGAGTAGATCAGGTACTTGCTCTGGTCAGCGCCGGCGGCGTCTGGCTTTAGATGTTTGTCGGTGTGATTTTGCATGGTGGTGTGACGCTCGTCTAGCGTGGAAAGTTTAATGCATTTTCTACTATGCTTTTCCCCATGGCATCAACAATTCGCCTGCAGCCGCGGCGCCGGGCGTCGATCCGTTTTGCTCCAGCCGATAGACCCATACCAGCAGCTCCGCCACGGCGCGATAGAGCTCGGGCGGGATGCGCTGGTCTATGTCCACCTGCAGCAGCAGCGCTACCAGCTCCTTCGATTCGTGCACGTACACGCCGTGTTGACGCGCGCGCTCGATGATGGCCTGCGCCACCAGGCCGCGGCCTTTGGCGACCACCCTGGGCGCGGCCTCGTCGCAACCATAGGTCAGCGCGATCGCCGACTGCTGCGGGCCGATTGCGCGGACCTCGGGCAGATGCGCTCCGATCGCCGCTACGGCGCGGCCGGGCTGTGGCGGTTCAGGTTTGTTCATATTGTGCGATCGCGATGCTAGCGGGCGGCACGCCGGCCGCGGCGAGCGCTGCCTGCAGGGATGCGCGGTGGTCGCGCAACAGCGCCGCGCTCGCGGCGCTGGCGGCCTCGAGCTTGATGCGCACGCCGCCGCTTCCCAGGGCCAGCGCGGCTTTGAGTGCGCCAAGCAGCGGCAGCTCCAGCCGCAACTGCGTATTCCAGCTTCGCGCCGCCTCCAGCTCGCGCTCCGCGCCGGGAGCATGCTCTTCGATTTTCCACTGCATCCACTGCTTCGGCCAGATCTCGAGCTGCAGCACGACCCTGGCGCTATCGAGCGCGACAAGCTGCTGCTGCACCAGAGGGACGGTGCGCGGGTGGATCGTCTGCTCCTGGCGCGGCGCGGGCGCGGCGGAAATGAGTTCGATCGCGGCGGCCGCAGACGCGGTGTCTGCTTCGGGCGCGGGCGCGCTCCGAGTCAGTCGCGCCTGCGGCTCCCGCCGGATTTGGGCCAGGTCTCGCCTGCCCGCGACCCATTCGGCTTGATGCGATTCGTAGAACAATCCACTGCTTGCAAGCGTATGCGCGAGCGCGCCCGACAGGCGGGCGCCGTCGGCAGGCGGCGTGGCCAGCAGCGGTGCCGCTGCCGAAGCCATCACAGGTAGAGCCGGCTCGCCCGGCTGCAGCATAGTCGCTGCAACCAGGCGGCCGGCGGCCGACAATAGCGGTACCGGCGTGGACGCCGCCTGCGGCATGTCGTTGAGCGCGAACGTCAGCCTCGGTTCGCGCGTGATGAACGCAAGTTCCAGCGTATCGCCGGGGGCGAGGTACGAGGGCAGGGCCATGCTCATCGGCTGGCCGGCCACCATGACCTTGTAACTTCCGTCGGGGAGCTTGGCTTCGACCCGTGCGCTGAGAATGTCTCCCGGATCGAGTTGCGGCAGGAGACGCAGCGCATCGTCCCGGCCGCTGCCCGCAGGCTTTCCCGCCGCAGCCGGTTCGACGCCCTTCAGCAAAATGACCGGAATCATAGGCCTAGTCCCTCAATCTCGCCCTGGGCGAATCGGCGAGCGTGCCAGTTCCCCAGCTGCGGCTTTCTTGCGCGGCCTGGCGTGCGCAGCGCGCACGCTACGGGCTAGCCGCCGTGGTCGGTTTCATACGCACGCTGCAATCTGCCTTCCCGGCGCGCGCTGCCAAGGTAAGCCTCGAGCTGATTCATCCAGGGTTCGGTGAATTTGCGTATTTCGGCATCGTCGGCGAGGGCCTTGCGGATCAGCGCGACTTTGCGCTGCACGAATTTGACGCCAGGGACGGGACCGGCGTCGGTGTCCTTGAGGCAATCGATCAGCACGCGGCAGTCCTGCTCCAGCGCGACCAGGCGGTCCCAGTCCCTCGATTTCGCCGCCTCCAGCATCTCTCCGGTCTTGTCGGAGATCGATGCGTAGATGTCCAGAATATGTTCCTGAATGCTCATGATTCAAATGCTTCCGTGGGCGGCCGCAACGCGGCTGGACGGTGACGGATTGACGGCGGCGGGGCGGCCCGGTTGTACCGCAGCCGCGGCCGAGGCCAGAGCAAGGGTTTCCCATGCGCCTTTGAGCTGCAGCAGCAGCAGCCTTACCTCTTCGAAGCCGGCATGGTCGTTCCTGAGGTTGGCCTGGACCAGGCGGCGCCCCATGTATTGGTACAGCTCGGATAGATTTTTCGCTAATTCGCCGCCGACGTTCAGGTCCAAGCTCGCCTTGAGGCCGCCGTCGATGATCGAGATCGCCTTGGAAATTGCCTCGCCCCTAGCGGCGATGCCGTTCAGGCGCAGATGCTGCTGCGCCGATGCAATCGCGACGATCGCGCCCTCATACAGCATCAGGATCAATTGGTGCGGCGATGCCGAGACCACGCCGGTCTCGGCGCCGATCCTGGCGTAGGCGTTGACGGCGCGGCTGGAGAATGCATTCATGACAGGTTCCTGTGTCCGGTTGACGGATCAATAAGCGGTTGAGGCGGCGGCGATCATTTCTTCGCGGCGCCCGGCAGATTGGCCAATTGCTGTTGCAGAAATGTGCTTGTCTTGGTCATGTTCGACATCACCATATCGAGCGCCGTGTACTGCGCCCGGTAGCGCTTCTCGATCTCGGCCAGGCGCAGGTTCAGCGCATCGCGGCGGGCGCCCAGGTCCTTGATCGAACGGTTGATGCCGTCGGTGCGGCTGGTAAGCGTGCCGTCGGAGGCGAGGATCCCGCCGAGCAATTTGTCCAATTGCGCGGCATAGCCCTGGGCGAACTTCACGCTGCCGCGAACGCCGGTGGCGCCGCCGCTTATCTTGAGGCTGAGGCCGACCGCATCGCCGGCGCCGCTCAGGGCTTGCCCGGAGCCGGTTGCGGCGACGCCACCGATGGTGCCGGCGACATCCTTGCCCGTGCCGTTGGTGTAATCGGCCGTGCCGAAAGTCCCGGCCAGCGCGCTACCCGAAATGCTCTGGATTTTCGATGCGGAACCGTAACGATTCGAGGTGATCGAAAGCGTGCCGGAGGCAAGACTGACGGTAACTTTGCTGCCGACTGCGGACAGCGCGCCGGCTCCGTTGATTTTCGACTGGATTTCCGCCGCCAGCTGCGCCGGCGTATAGTCGCCCGCGGTCAGCGTCACCGTGGCCGCTATGCCATCCACGCTCAGGCTGAGCCCATCGTTCAGTCCAGCGGTAATGGTGGTGGTTCCGCCCAGTACGACGTTGCCCAGTGCCGCGCCTTGCGCGGCAAGCTGGCTGACGTTGATGGCGTAGTTGCCGGCCTTGGTGCTGCTGCTGGCGTCGCCGAACGACACCAGGCTGTCGGTCGGTTTGCCGACGGCGGCGAACAGCGTCGAGATGTCCTTGGTCGGATCGTCCACGACCGTCTGCAGCTTAGCGCTATCGAGTGCCAGCGTGCCGTCGGTCTGGAACGCGATGCCGATGTCCGACAGCATCGTGAGGCCGCCGCCGGCCGTGGTCAGCGCCGAGTTGAGGACATTGCGCAGCGCCGACTGGATCGAGCGCACGGCGCCGTCGCCCTGCAGGACGGCCGCTTGCTTGGTCGCCGCGTTATAGGCGGAGATATCCTTGAGCGCCTTGGCCGAGTCGTTGTAAGCCTTGACGAAGCTCTCCACCGCGTTTCTGATACCGGTGCTGTCGCGCACCACCAGCAGGTTCGTCGTCGTGCCTGCCGTACTCTGCTTGAGCAGGTTGAGGGTCACGCCCTCGATTGCGTCGGTAATGGCGTTGGACGCCTTGCTGATGAGGATACCGTCGATGGTGATCGAGGCATTTTGCGCCGCCGCGCTTTGCGTCAGATTTTTCACGCCGCTGGTGCGGCCATCGAACATCAGTTGCGACAGCCCGGAGGTGTCGGTATGTGTCCCGTCGCTGTCGGCTACCACAACGCGCAGCGCGTTGGCCGCGCCCGTATCCCTGGAAGACAGAGTTAACCGGTAGCCCGTGCCGTCATTGACAATGCCGGCGGTCACGCCCGCATTGGCGGCGTTGATCGCATCGCGGATTCCGGCCAGGCTGCTTTGCCCGCTGGCGATGCTTATCGTCTTGGTTGCCTTGTCCGGATTGAGAGTGAAGCTGTCGCCACTGTAGGTGCCGAAATCGATGGTCAGCGTGCCGCTGCCGATGGTGCTGCTCGTGGCCGTGACGGCGGTGGATTTGAGTTTCTGCGCCTGTGCCAGCAGGCCGACCTCGACGCCGTAGCTGCCCGAGGCCGCGCCGCTGCCCGCAGTAGCGGAAAAAATGCCGGCATCGGCAACCGCGGCCTTCTGCACCAAGAATTTAGCCGGAGTCGAGAGCGCCTGCGCCGCGCTCTGAAACGAGGCGAGCGAGCCCTTCAGACTGCCGTAGGCGGACAGCTTCGCCTGATAGCTCGCTTCCGTGGTGTCGAGCGCCGTCACCGGTTTGCGTTCCAGCGCCATCAAACTGCTGATGATGCCGTTGACGTCGAGATTGGAGCCGATCCCGGGTGATGTAATCGCCATGTCAGCTCCCCTGCCTGGAGGTTCGCATCAAGCCTTCGCCTGCACCAGCAATCCGGCCAGCCGGCTGAGCGCGTGGGATATCGACAGGAGCTCTTCGGAGGGAATCTGGCGGATGAACTCCCGCGTCTTGCTATCGACTACGCGAATGACGGTCTTGCCGCTTTCCTGGTCGATCGAGAAATTCAGATTGTTTGCGATTGGTTCGACGGCGCGCCGGATTTCGTGCACGGCCTGCAGTATGCGTTCAGGGGTCGGATTGGCAACGGCTTCCGAACTTGCCTGGAGCACGGGTGGCGCTTGCCTTGGCGTCTTCCGCACCGGGTCGGCCGCACCCGCGTTGTCACTTGAGGAAACGAGTTGAATGGCCACGTCTTTACTCCTTGATCAATCGCGATGACGCGGGGCGGCATCGCTGCCGTCCCGCGTCCGATCGCATTGCTGGTTGCGTTACTTGAGCAGCGACAACACGTTTTGCGGCAACGAGTTCGCCTGCGCCAGCATCGCCGTACCCGCCTGCTGCATGATCTGATTGCGGGTCATGCCGGCGACTTCCGCCGCGAAGTCGGTGTCCTGGATCCGGCTGCGCGAGGCGGTCAGGTTTTCAGCCGTGGTTTGCAGGCTGGCCACCGTAGACTGGAAGCGGTTCTGGTAGGCGCCGAGCGATCCGCGGCTGCTGTTGACCGAATTCAGCGCGGCATCGACCGAATCCAAGGCCGTAAGAGCACCGGAAACGCTGGCGACGCTGATATTCGAGATGGCAGTCCCGGTCGAAGTCGCGGCGGTGGTCGTCGGCGAACCGATGATCGCCACGGTACCGCCGGCGGTGATGCTGCCTGCCGACGTCAGCGTGAGGGTGGACAAGGTGGTCGCGGCGGCGCCAACGCCGGTGGCGGCGGCAGTGAGGGTGGTGAAGGAATGGACCACGTTGCGGCCATCCGCCGCCGACAATGTCACGCCCGTCGCGTCGGCGCCGGTGTCCGTGGCGGTCACCCCGGTGGCACCGCTGATGAGGTTGATCGCGGCGGCCACGGCAATTCGGTCCGCGGAAAGCGTGCCGCCGCCGGTTGTGACCGAGGCTGTGGTAATGCCGTTGATGGTGATGGTGCCGGTCAGTGCCGCCGTGACCATGCTGGTGCCCGCAACCGCGGTCGCGTTCGCGGTGGCGGTGACGCCGGTGCCGCTGGTGGCGTTGATGGCGGTGGCCTTGGCCTTGGCGCTGGCGCTCGCGCTGGCCGTGGAAACGCCGTCGCTGACCGAATCGTTGATTTGAACGCCGTTGATGGTTACGTTCCCGCTGGAGATGGCAGTGGTGTTCACCGCGCTCGAAGTGACCGTTGCGGAGGTCGAAGCGCCCAGCGAAGTGGTGCGCGCGCTGCTGATCGAGCTGATGGTGATTTTGTCGTTCGCAGTGGAGTTGGCGCCAACCTGGAAGACCTGACTGGTGAACGTGCCGTCGAGCAGTTTCACGCTGTTAAACGACGAGTTGGCCGCGACGCGGTCGATTTCCGCCACGAGCTGGCTGACTTCAGCCTGCATCGCGGTACGGTCGCTGGAACTATTGGAGGCGTTGGACGACTGTACCGCCAGCTCGCGGATGCGTTGCAGGTTGGTGGTGATCTGCGTCAGGTCGCCTTCGGCGGTTTGCGCCAGCGAAATGCCGTCGTTGGCGTTGCGCACCGCCTGGTTCATACCCTTGATCTGCGCGCTCATGCGCTCGCTGATGGCGAGGCCGGCGGCATCGTCCTTGGCGCTGTTGATGCGCAGCCCCGAGGACAAGCGCTGCAACGAGGTGGCCAGCGCGGATTGGGAGGTGTTGAGGTTGCGCTGCGCGTTGAGCGAAGAAATATTGGTGTTGATGACTTGAGGCATGATGTATCTCCTTTGTTTAATCGAAAATTCCGGCGCTTGGAGCCGGGCACGTTGGTTGGCCTCGTCGCCGAAGCTCTGAAACCGCCGTTACCAGGCTTATCGGATGTTCCGCTCCAAAGGTTTAGGATTTTCTTGCGCGCGCGGCCGGTACGCAGCCCCAGCGCCCGCCTCCGGCACGTCCATGTCGAAGCTTGGAAGGCCCGGCCTAGGACCTGATTTGAAACGGGCTGTTAAGGCGCGACGATGACCCGGTCCTTGCCTACGCGCTTGGCTTCGTAGAGGGCCTGGTCGGCGCGATGGATCAGGGCCTCGATGGCTTCCTCCGGAGCGTGCGCGGCGGCGCCGGCGCTGAAAGTCACCAGCAGTTGCTGCTTGCCCCAGGAAATCGGCTTGCACGCCAGCTCGCGCCGCAGGCGGGCCATTACCGCAGTCGCCTCGTCGATGCGAGAATCGGGCAGGAGCAACAGGAATTCCTCGCCGCCGTAGCGCCCGATCAGGTCGTTGGTGCGGATGGTTTCGCGGATGATGGCGACCAGGTGCACCAGCACGATGTCCCCCACCTGATGGCCGAAGGCGTCGTTTATTTTATTGAAGTTATCGATGTCGATAAGGGCGATGCACAAGGGCGTGCCGCCGCGGTCGGCGCGCGCCGCTTCGCGCTCGAGCGCGTCGTCCAGGCCGCGCCGGTTCAACGCGCCGGTGAGCTGGTCTTCGCGCACCAATTTGGTCACCAATTCGAGTTCGCCCTTGAGTTGCTCGATGCGCTGCTCGGCGAGGATCACCTGCTGGCGCACAATCGCCATTTCGTTGGCGGTGTGCAGGGCGCGCGTCTCGCTCAGTGCCTCGTCCAGAAGGCCGATGATCTCGCGCACATCCTGGGTCTCGCGGATTTTTTGCGCGTACGTCTCGATGCGCTTGTAGTATTCGGTCGGGGCCGCCGACAGCGAGCGGCCATCGGGCATGCGCGCCGCACGCTTCGGCCCGGCCGCACGGGCAGGTGTCGCAAGGCGCAGCACGCCTCGATCCATGTCGCTTGCCATCGTTCTCTCTCCTTCGCGCGCCGACCGGGACGCTCCCGGTGCTTGGCAATGAACGCTAGGCTAGCATCGTGGCGAGGGTGGGCGTGGCCGGAAACAGATGGGGAAATCCGGCGCAATTCGCCGTTTGCGCTGGAGCAGGTCCGACGCCGGGCCGAGATCGCTCCCCGCAACACCAACGCGATGGATCGGGTTCAGGCGGCGCAGACGCGGTTCTTGCCGTTGCGCTTGGCCTGGTACAGGGCCTTGTCGGCGCGTTCGACGATGGCCGCCTGGGGTTCGGCTTCGCGGCGCAATGCCACGCCGGCGCTGAAGGTGATGAGCACGCGTTCGTTGTTGTGCAGGAAAAACGCCTTGGTCAGGTTGCGTTGCAGCCTGACCATGACCTCGACTGCATCTTCCTGCCGCGTTTGCGGCAGCAGCAGCAGAAATTCTTCCCCGCCGTAACGGGCGAGCACGTCGCTGGGGCGCATGGTGCGCCTGGTCACGCGCACCAGATGTTGCAGCGCTTCGTCGCCGGTCTGGTGGCCGTAGGAGTCGTTTAATTGCTTGAAATTATCGATATCGAGCAGGCCCACGCACAAGGGTGCGTCGGCGCGGTCAGCGCGCGCGGCCTCGCGCTCGTAGGCATCCTCCAGGCCGCGGCGGTTGAGCACGCCAGTGAGCTGGTCCTCCTGCACCAGTCCGCTCACCTGCTCCAGCTCGCGCTCCAACTCCTTCACCTTGACCTCCGCCGCCTCCACCTGGCGGCGCGCGGCAATCAGGTCGTCGCGCGTGCGCGCGGCATCGATCTGGGCCGAGCGCGTGTCCGAGAGCAGGTCCGCGAGCACGACATTGAGCTGCTTGATATCGTCGGTCTGGCGGATTTTCTGCGCATAATTTTCCAGGCGGGTGTGGTAGCCGCCGGTGCTTTCGGACAGATCGCCGAGGCGGTCGATGAAACTGGCGATCAACTGCTTCAGCGCCGCCTTGGCCTCCTGCAGGCTGGTTCTGAGTGTCCCTTGCTTGAAGATCACTTCCTTGAGCCGGCGCTCGGCTTCGGCGATAGCGGCGAGGTCGAGCGGGCCGGTGACGATCTGCTGCAGCACCGCTACCTGCCCGCGCAGCCACTGGTCCTCGCTCAGCAGCTCATGCGTATTGTCGATGAGCAGGCGCAGCAGGCGCAGCAAGCCCTGGTGCAGTTCGGCGTTGTCGCCGCCGCGCACCTCGAGTTTGAACCAGAACTGCCGCAAGGCCGTGGTTAGCTTCTCTATCGTTTCCTTCGCGTCGGCGGCGCGTGCCGCCTTGGCCAGTGTTGTCGCTTCCTCGGCCAGATCGGGCGCATGTCCGAGTTGCGAGATCACCGCGAATTCCAAGGTCTGGGCCAGCAAGTCGCGCAACTCGGCAAGCCCATTTCCGGCATCCGCCGCGACGGCCTGGGGCGCGGCAGGATGCCTGGCGGCGATGGCGCTGCCGATCTCCGGCACCGCCGTCGCCTGATCGCCGGGGAGGCCGGGATCGTCGGCCTGCGCCAGAGCCGTCGCTGACCAGGATGTCACCAGATTGTGCAGTTTCGTCGCCAAGCCGGCGGCATCGGAACCGGGGACGCCGAGGACTCTTTCCAGGCTCTCGCGTTTTCTCGCGGTAGTGAGGCCGGTGTGGCGCGTCTCCCATTGTTTCACCAGCTCGAGAATCAGTTGCGCCCAGACGGGGGCGGCAGCGCTCTGGCCCGCTCTCGCGTCGAGCAGCTCCAGCAGCGCGCTTCGATATTGGGACCAGTCTTTCTCGAGCGCAGCCTTGTCGAGCGCGCCCGCGAGGCGGGCTGCGCCTGGTTGCGCGCGTAGATCGGCAGCGAGTTGCCGCAGCATTTGCTCGGCGTCCGCCGGCGCATCAGCGACGACTTGACCGGCGGTCTCCTGGTAGTGCTGACGATAGTTGTCCGGCGTGGGGGAGACGCGGCGCGAAGCGAGCAGGCGCAAGGTTTCCCTGGCGATATCGGACGGGTTGGTGAGTTGGCCCATGTTGTATGTATATAGAGCAGCGGCACTCGGAACAGGGCTGCTCGATGCATTATCGGCAGCGGGCGGGAGAACTTTAGGGCGAATGGCGGCAAGGAATTGCTGCGCCGGCATTGGCAAGCGCTCTTGCACCAGCGCCAAGCGTGCTTGAAAGAACATCGCGGGACATTGCGTGGATAGCCCCCGGGGCAGCATTCTCGATCAGATGCGATATCAACGCCGGCTCAATAGAACCAGGCCAAGGGGACTGGCGGCGCGTGGTTCCGGCCGACTGTTTACTGTTTACGCGGAGACAGCGGTCCGCAGGTCCGGCGCTCAAGATCAGTGTGGCTCGGTCGATAGAAGTTGAGACACGCGCCTTATCGTCGACGGCAATCGCGCTGGAGGCAGTCCATTCCCGGACGCTGACGCGGAATTGAGAGGTTAAATCGAACTTGTTCCGCGCTTTCATGGGAGGTCTCTTATTCTAAACTGACCAGCAGGCCGGAGTCGGAGCATTGGTTGGTGCGGACGCGTCCCGACTGCGCGATCTGCCTGGGGCAACAAGAAAGACGGAGGATCGATGCTATTGCAGAACTCTAATGGAATGCGGCATGACCGGGCGTTCGCGGTGCGGTGGCATTCGCAATGACGGACGAGTTGAACTGGATATCGGCGGGCTTGGTTGCCGTTCTGATCGCTGCGGCGGGTATTTCCGCCTGGTTTGCCGCGCGGCGCCATCGTTTTGCGGTCGCCGCTGCGCTCTCGCAAGCGGGCTCGGAGTTGGCGAGGCGCGAGCGGAAGGAAGAATGGCACAGCGCACTCCCGATCTGGTCGCGCCAGATTGAAAACGCGCGCAGTCAGACGGAGCAGGCGATCAGCGATCTGGCGCAACGCTTTTCCGGACTGTCGCAACGCTTGGAGACGGCGGCGGCCGCGTCTCGCGATGAAGCAGGCAACTCGACCGGAAAAGGGCAGGGTGGCGCGCTGGCCGTGATCGCGGAGAGCGAAGCGGATCTTGGCGCCGTCACCGGGAACTTCAAGGTCCTCCTGGAAAGCAGGACAACCACGCTCGACGAAGTGCGCGGTCTCTCCGCCTGGATCCGGGATCTCAGCAAGATGACCGAAGAAGTCGGCGCCATCTCGATGCAGACCAATGTACTTGCGATCAATGCCGCGATTCAAGCGGCCCATGCCGGCGAGGCGGGACGGGGGTTTGCCGTGGTGGCGGCCGAAGTGCGCAGGCTCGCGGTCCAATCCGGGGAGACGGCGAAAGGCATGTCCGACAAGGTGAAGGCCATCAGTTCCGCGATCGAAGGCGTGTCGGTCCTATCGGAAAAGTCGGCGCAAACGGATGACCTGGCCATCAGCAGCGCGGAGGCGACGATACGCAGGGTGCTGGAGCGCTTCAACGAAATCATGTCCCGGCTGACCGAGTCCGCAGGCGTTCTGCGACAGGCGAGCAGCGGCATCGGCCAGGAGATCGAAGAGGTCTTGGTGTCCCTGCAGTTCCAGGACAGGACCAGTCAGATTCTGGCTCAAGTGCGCGACCACCTGGACGAGCTTTCGCGGCGCTTGCTGGATGGCGGGCCGGACGAGGCGGACGGCGTGCAGCCGTTGCATGCTCGGGCCTGGCTAGCCGAAGCGGAAAGAGGCTACACGACGCAGGAGCAGCGCGACGCCCACCGCGGCTTGCGTGCGGTGGCAGCGGCCGGAACAGGGACAGGGGTTACGTTTTTCTAGGAGCGAATATGGCGAAGACCATCATGGTAGTGGACGATTCGGCCTCGTTGCGGCAGGTAGTGGGCATTGCGCTCAGAGGCGCGAGCTACGACGTGATCGAGGCGTGCGACGGCCGGGACGCGCTGGCGAAGCTGAGCGGCCAGAAGGTGCATCTGATCATCAGCGACGTCAACATGCCGAACATGGATGGCATCAGTTTCGTCAAGGCGCTGAAGCAACTCCCGGCCTACAAGTTTACGCCGGTCATCATGCTCACGACCGAATCGCAGGAAGCGAAAAAGCAGCAAGGCCAGGCCGCGGGCGCCAAAGCCTGGGTGGTGAAACCGTTCAGGCCGGACCAGATGCTGGGCGCGGTGCAGAAGCTGGTGCTGCCGTGATCCCGCCCCGTTTTTTTTGTCGCACGGTCCAGAGGAGAAGGTCATGACGAATGCAAACAGCGGCGCAGGCGGAACATCCTTGCTGCGCATCGAGGGCGAAATGACCATCTATCGGGCGCTCGAACTCAAACAAGCGCTGCTCGACCGGCTGAAGGACTCGGCGGCGGTCGAAATCGACTTGGCCGGGGTCACCGAATTCGACACCGCGGGCGTGCAGTTGCTGTTGCTGGCGAAGAAAGCAGCGCAGGTCCGACAGCGCGAGTTGCGCCTGGTCGCGCAAAGCCCCGCGGTGGCCGAAGTGCTCGAATTGCTCAACCTGGCGACGGATTTCGGCGATCCGCGCGTCATGTCGTCAGCGTCCGCGTGAGCCGCCACGCGCACCCCATTCAATCCGTCAGCGAGAAGTCCAAATGAATCTCGATCAAGCCCTGCAGACCTTCATCGTCGAGTCGCGCGAACTGTTGGAGGACATGGAAACCGCGCTGCTCGCGCTCGCGCAGGCCGAGGCCAAAGACGAGGCGGTGCATGCGATCTTTCGCGCCGCGCATACCATCAAGGGCTCGGCCGGCCTGTTCAGCCTGGACCACATTGTCGCCTTTACCCATGTGGTTGAAAGCGTGCTCGACCAGGTGCGCGACGGCAACGTCGCGCTTTCGGATGCGCTGACTTCCCTGCTATTGTCGTGCTGCGATCACATCCGCGTGCTGATCGACACGGTAGAGGCCGGCCAGCTCGACGCCGACGCGGCCACGACGCTGCGCGGCACGCCGCTCATCGAGCAGTTGCACCAATATCTGGTTACGCCGCAGGTGCCAGCCGCGGCGGCGGTCGACGCAGTCCGCCAGGATGCCGCCGCGACCGATCCCATCGAAGGCGCAGGGAGCGACGCCGACAACTGGCACATCTCGTTGCGTTTTGGCCAGGACGTGCTCAGAAACGGCATGGACCCGCTGTCGTTCATCCGCTATCTGGGTACGTTTGGCAGCATCGAGGCCATCGTCACCCTGGCCGACGCCATCGCCGCGGCCGAGGAGATGGACCCGGAATCGTGTTACCTCGGCTTCGAGATCGCATTCGCGAGCGGCGCCGGCAAGGCCGCGATCGAGAACGCGTTCGAATTCGTGCGCGACGATTGCCGCGTCCGCATCCTGCCGCCGCACAGCCGGATCGCGGAATACGTACACCTGATCGAGGAACTGCCCGAGGAGAACGCACGGCTCGGAGAGATCCTGGTGCGCTGCGGCAGCGTGAGCACGCAGGAGCTCGACGCCGCGCTTCGGGCGCAGGCAAGCGCGGCGGACGCGCAAAAACTCGGCGCGATCCTCATCGAGCAGCAGGCGGTGCGTCCCGCGGTGGTCGATGCCGCAGTAGCCAAGCAGAACCGGGTGAAGGAGTCCAAAGCGCAGGAGAGCCGCTCGATCCGGGTGGACTCCGAAAAGCTCGATGAACTGATCAACCTGGTGGGCGAGTTGATCATCGCCGGGGCGGGCGTGGACCTGATCGCGCGGCGCGCGAGCATGCCCGAGCTGCGCGAGGCCATCTCGACGCTCTCCGGCCTGGTCGAAGAGGTGCGCGATAGCGCGCTGCAATTGCGCATGGTCAAGATCGGCGCGACGTTCAGCCGCTTCCAGCGCGTGGTGCACGACGTGGCGCGCGAACTGGGCAAGGACATCGTGCTTGCCGTCAGCGGCGAGGACACCGAGCTCGACAAGACGGTGGTGGAGAAGATCACCGATCCGCTGACGCACTTGGTCAGGAACGCGATGGACCACGGCATCGAGCCCGCCGAGGCGCGCGCGGCCCGCGGTAAACCGCCCGCCGGGACTGTCAAGCTCAACGCCTACCATGACTCCGGCAGCATCGTCATCGAGGTGTCGGACGACGGCGGCGGGTTGAAGCGCGACAAGATCCTGGCGAAGGCACTGGAGCGCGGACTCATCGAGCCGGGCAAGAGCCTCGGCGACGGCGAAATCTACGGCCTCGTCTTCGAACCCGGCTTCTCCACCGCCGAGCAGGTCACCAATCTCTCCGGGCGCGGGGTCGGCATGGACGTAGTGAAACGCAACATCACCGCGCTGCGCGGCAGCGTCGACATCGCCAGCGAGGAAGGTGTCGGCACCACCGTGACCGTGCGCCTGCCGCTGACGCTGGCGATCATCGACGGCTTCCTGGTGGGGCTGAGCAAGTCGACTTTCGTGGTGCCGCTCGACATGATAGAGGAGTGCGTCGAATACTCCGCCGAGCCCGGCCACGACTACACCAACCTGCGCGGGCAGGTGCTGCCCTTGATCCGGCTGCGCGAGCAGTTCGAGATCGGCGGCGAGGCGGCGCGGCGCCCGAACATCGTCGTAGTCAGGCACGCCGGCAGGAAAACCGGGCTGGTGGTGGATACGCTGCTGGGCGAGTTTCAGACCGTGATCAAGCCCTTGGGCAAGGTGTTCAGCTCGCTCAAAGGCATCAGCGGCTCCACCATCCTCGGCAGCGGGGAAGTGGCCTTGATCCTGGACGTGCCGGCGCTGGTGCGGCAGAGCACGGACCGGACACCGCAGCAACTGGCGGCCTGACGCGGCGTCGGCCGCGTCAGGCATTAATCAACTATTGCGCAAAGGAGATCGACATGTTTTCAGGACTTAGAATCAGCCTGCGACTGGGGCTCGCCTTTGCTTTATCCACGCTGCTGTCCGTGGCGCTGGGCCTGATCGCCGTGTACGAGACCCGCGTCATGAACGACCAATGGCAGACGTTCAAGCAGGGCGTGCTCGCCAAGCGCAGCGCGAGCACGAATGCCATTAGCGCGCTCGGCGATGGCGTGCATCATTTCAAGAACTTCATCATCCGCGGCGGCGACTATGCGAAACGGTTCGGCGACGATATGAGCGCCGTCGATCGCGTTGCCGACGACTACAAGAGGGCGGGGAACATCAGCGCCGAGGAAGAAAAGGCGCTGGCCAGCGTGCACGCGGCGACCGCCACATACCGGCACGACATGGAAACGCTGGTCGCGCTGCGCGAGAAGAAAGCCGACGTCGCCGAACTCGACAAGGCGGTCAAGGGCGCCGACAAGGCGATCGACGCCGCCATCGCGAGATTGCGCGAGCTCACCGAAGAGAGCACCAAGCGCGCCGACGCGGAACTGATGGCGGTAGGCGCACAAGCCGAACGCCTGGCGCTCGCGGCGCTGGCGCTCGTGGTGCTGATATCGGTGCTCTCGGCGGTGTTGATCACGCGCAGCATCACCCGGCCCTTGGCGAAAGCGGTCGCGGTATCCAATGCGCTCGCCGGCGGCGACCTGGCCGTGCAGATCGAGGTCAACAGCCGGGACGAAACCGGGCAACTGCTCGCGGCGATGCAGAACATGGTAGCCCGGTTGAAACAGGTGATCGACGGCCAGCGCGCGCTGGTGGCGGCGGCCAACCGCGGGGATTTCAAGGCGCGCGTCGATCTGGCGGGCCTTGAAGGTTTCCAGAAGGAAATGGGCGAGGGGCTCAACCAACTGGTTGCCACCACCGGTGCGAGCATAGACGACGTGGTGCGCGTGATGGGCGCCGTGTCCGAAGGCGATCTCACCAGCGGCATCGTCAAGCCTTACGAAGGGGCATTCGGCGAACTCAAGCAATACACCAACAACACACTGGCGAAGCTCGCGCAGATCATCAGCGAAGTGCGCGGCTCGGCCGATTCCTTGTCCGGGGCCGCGGAAGAGGTGAACGCGACGGCGCAGTCGCTGTCGCAGTCCTCGAGCGAGCAGGCCGCCGGGGTGGAGGAGACCAGCGCCTCGATCGAGCAGATGACCGCCTCGATCTCGCAGAACACCGAGAACGCCAAGGTCACCGACGGCATGGCGGCCAAGGCGGCGAAGGAAGCCACCGAGGGCGGCGAGGCGGTGAAGTCCACGGTGGCGGCGATGAAGCAGATCGCGAAGAAGATCGGCATCATCGACGAC
>JACRAS010000165.1 GCA_016234705.1 Betaproteobacteria bacterium
AATGCCTTTGCCGCTATTGCCGACCTCGCTGGTCGGCTCCTATGCGCAGCCGGACTGGCTGATCGACCGCAAGAAACTCGCCGGCCGCTTTCCGCCGCGCGTGCGCGCCAAGGAACTGTGGCGGGTCGCGCCGGAATACCTCGACCAGGCGCAGGACGACGCCACGCTCATCGCCATCCGCGACCAGGAGCGCGCCGGCCTCGACATCGTCACCGACGGCGAGATGCGGCGCGAAAGCTATTCCAACCGCTTCGCCACCGCGCTCGAGGGCGTGGATATCGACAACCCGGGAACGGCGCTCGACCGCTCGGGCCATCCTAATCCGGTGCCGCGCGTGACCGGCAAGGTGCGCCGCAAGCATCCGGTCGAAGTGCGCGATGTGGTATTCCTGCGCGCCAACACCGACCGCACCATCAAGATCACCGTGCCCGGTCCCTTCACCATGTCGCAGCAGGCGCAGAACGATTTCTACAAAGACGAGCAGCAGATGGTGCTCGACTACGCCGCCGCGGTGAACGCCGAGATCAAGGACCTGTTTTCCGCAGGCGCCGATATCGTGCAGATCGACGAGCCCTATATGCAGGCGCGACCGGAGAAGGCGCGCCAGTTTGGCCTAAACGGCCTTAAGGCGGCGCTCGACGGCGTGAAGGGCACGACCGCGATCCACATCTGCTTCGGCTATGCCGCCATCATCCATGTGCGCCCGGAAGGCTATTCGTTCCTGCCCGAGCTTGCTTCGTCGCAGGTCGCGCAGGTGTCGATCGAGACCGCGCAGTCCAAGCTCGACTGCGCAGTGCTGGAAAAATTACCGGGCAAGACCGTCATTCTCGGTACCCTCGATTTGTCCGACATGGCCGTCGAGACGCCGGAGACGGTCGCCGCGCGTATCCGTCGCGCGCTGCCGCATGTGCCGGCCGAACGCATCGTGGTCGCGCCCGATTGCGGCTTGAAATACCTGCCGCGCGAGGTGGCCTACGGAAAGCTGTGCGCCATGGTCGAAGGCGCCCGCATCGTACGCGCCGAATTGACGCATTGATCCCGGGAGCGGCTTGCGCTCCGGGGCAATACCCGCAATTAATGGGCGCAATAACAAGGGCGGCATTAGTCTAATCGCCGGTCTGATCCGGCGCGACACACAGCGGAGGATTTTAGCATGAAGAAGTTCGTTTATACCGCCACGGCGGCTGCGGCCGTGCTGCTGACAAGCGCACCGGCCATGGCCTGGGAGCCCGGCAAGCCGGTGGAAATCGTGGTCGCTGCCGGTGCCGGCGGCGCTTCCGACCAGATGGCGCGCATGATCCAGGCCGCGGTCCAGAAGAACAGTCTGATGAAGCAGCCGCTGATCGTGACGCTCAAGGGCGGCGCCTCGGGCGCCGAAGCGCTGATGTACATGAAGTCGAGTGACGGCGACGCCAACAAGCTGCTGCTCGCCTATTCGCTGATCTATATGCTGCCGCTCTCCGCCAAAATCCCGTTCAACTGGCGCGATCTGTCGCCGGTCGCGGTCACGGCGTTCGATGAATTCGTGCTATGGGACAACACCACGATGAAGGAAGCGACCGTCAAGGACTTCATCGCCGCGGCGAAGAGCGCCAACCCGCCCTTCAAGATGGGCGGAACCGGCTCAAAGCGCGAAGACCACATCCTCACCGTTTTCATGGAGAAGAAGACCGGCGCCAAGTTCGCCTATCTGCCGTACAAGTCGGGCGGCGAGGCGGCGACCCAGCTGGTCGGCAATCACACCCAGTCGAACGTCAACAATCCGTCGGAAAATCTCGAAGTCTGGCGCGCCGGCCAGGTGAGGGCGCTGTGCGTGTTCAGCCCCGAGCGCATTGCCTACAAGAGCAAGGTGACCGACAAGCAGTCGTGGAACGACATCCCGACCTGCAAGGAAGAAGGGCTCGACGTGCAGTACCAGATGCTGCGCGCCTTCTTCCTGCCCGGCAAAGTACAGCCGGATCAGGTCGCCTTCTTCGAGGATTTGCTCAAGAAGGTTGGGCAGACCGCGGAATACAAGGACTACATGGAGAAGCAGGCGCTCAAGCCCGCCTTCATCACCGGCAAGGACATGGTCAAATTCCTCGAGGAAGACGACAAGCTCAACGCCAGCCTGATGAACGAAGCCGGTTTCGTGGCGAAGTGAGCGCACTAAGTCAATAACTCGT
>JACRAS010000166.1 GCA_016234705.1 Betaproteobacteria bacterium
TAGCATTTGAGCCAGGATTCGACATCGCGCGTGGCTTCGTCCGCGCGGCGCTCGGTCATGGAGCAATGCGCGCCCAGTTCCTCCCAGTTGCCCGGGGTGTAGCTTTTCCCCGCCAGCGCGGCGTTGATGGCGCGATGCACCACCAGGTCCGGATAGCGCCGGATGGGCGAGGTGAAATGGGTGTAGGCCTCGTAGGCGAGGCCGAAATGGCCGACGTTGTCCGGGCTGTACTGCGCCTGTTTCAGTGAGCGCAGCAGCACCGTCTGCAACAGCTGGATGTCGGGACGGCCCTTGATCCCGGCGAGCAGCTTCGCATAGTCCTTCGCGTGCGGCGTGTCGCCGCCGCTGAGATCCAGGCCGAACTGCTTGAGGAAGGTCCGCAGCGCCTCCAGCTTCTCCGGCGTCGGTCCCTGGTGCACGCGGTACAGCGCCGGGTGCTTGCGGCTCTGGAGAAAATCGGAGGCGCAGACGTTGGCCGCGAGCATGCATTCCTCGATCATGCGGTGCGCGTCGTTGCGCTGCGTCTGCACGATGTTCTCGATCTTGCCCTGCAGATCGAACAGCATCTGCGTCTCGATGGTCTCGAAATCGATGGCGCCGCGCTTCTCCCGCGCTTTCGCGAGGACGTGATACAGCGCATACAGATTCTGCAGATGCGGCAGCAGATGCGCCGGCACCGGCTCCCCCTTTTCCGGCTGCAAGCCGAGCGCAGCCGCCACCCGGTTGTACGTCAGGCGCGCCTGCGAGCGCATCACCGCGGGATAGAAGCGGTAAGGGCCGATTTCGCCCTGTGCATCCACGCTCATTTCGCACACCATGCACAGGCGGTCCACGCTCGGATTGAGCGAGCACAGGCCGTTGGACAGCTTCTCCGGCAGCATCGGGATCACGCGGCGCGGGAAATATACCGAGTTGCCGCGCTCGCGCGAAGCGGCGTCCAGCGCGTCGCCCGGGCGCACGTAGTGGCTGACGTCGGCGATCGCCACCCACAGGCGGTAACCCCTGCCCTCGCGCTTGCAATGCACGGCATCGTCGAAATCCTTCGCCGTCTCGCCGTCGATGGTCACCAGCGGCAGCGCGCGCAGGTCCTCGCGCCCCTTGGCGTCGTTCGGGCGCACCTCGTCGGGCAGTTTTTCCGCCAGGCGCATCGCCGCGCCCGAAAATTCGTAGGGCAATTCGTGTTTGCGCAGCGCGATTTCGATTTCCATGCCCGCGTCGGCGTAATTGCCCAGCACTTCGACGATGCGCCCCGCGGGCTGCGCGTTTTTGTCCGGCTGGGCCACGATTTCCACCGTCACCACCTGGCCCGGTTGCGCCCCCATGTCCGCGCCGGCGGGGATCAAAATGTCTTGACTTATGCGCCGGTTCTCGGCGGCGACGAAGGCGACGCCGTGGGGTTTGTGCAGCCGCCCGACCAGGCGCGTATTGGCGCGCGAAATGATTTCGACGATGGCACCTTCGGGCCGCCCACGCCGGTCGACGCCGCTCGCGCGCGCCATGACGCGGTCGCCGTGCAGCACCTTGCGCATCTCTTTCTCGCTGAGGAACATGTCTGGCCCGCCTTCGTCTGGCACGAGAAAGCCGTAGCCGTCGGCATGCCCTTCGACGCGGCCCGCAACCAGATCGAGCTTTCCCGCCACCAGAATCGCGTCGCGGCGGTTGCGCATGAGCTGGCCTTCGCGCTCCATCGCGCGCAGCCGCCGGCGGAAGCTGTCGACCTCGGCGAGCTCGATATGCAGCAGATGGCACAGGTTTTCTTCCTGCACCGGAATGCCTTCCCTGGCCAGGGTGTCGAGGATCAGCTCGCGGCTCGGCAGCGGATTCGCGTAGCGCCCGGCTTCGCGTTCATAGTGCGGATCGCGCGCTCGCGCGCCGCTAACGCGCGATTCGGAATTGCGCGCGGGGCGCGAAATGGGATTACGTGTGGGGGGGGTGTTCGTTGACAAAAATCATGATTCCTATAGAATTGCGCACCTTGTGCCGAGGTGGCGGAATTGGTAGACGCACATGGTTCAGGTCCATGCGGTGGCAACACTGTGGGGGTTCGAGTCCCTTCCTCGGCACCAAAGGCACTGGGATAATATTTTACCTTAGTTCTCAGTTCGTTATATTTCTGAAGGTCTTCCTCTTGGAGCGAGCACTTCACAATGCAATGGACAGCGTCGGGCGCAGGCCCGACGCCAAGTATTGCGTCAGGACTCGGAACCAGTTCCCCCCAAAGCCCGGGGCAGCATCCTAGGCGGCCCGGATCGCCCGCAATCAGTCGCCGCGCCTGCCCCTGCCGCGTTGGTCGTCCCGATCTCCGCGATGTCCATTACGATTCCCGCGATGGTCACGATCACCGTGGTCGAACCGGTCGCCGTGCTCACGGCGGTATTGCGGCACGTAGACGTTATTGTACCAGCCGCCCTGCACGAAATAGACCGGCCGGCCGCAAGCGTTGTACCGTGCGCAATGCTTGCGCCAGTTCTTAGCGTGGCCCGGCGGCACGTGCAGGTAAATCGGCTCGGCCACCACGCCGACAGGTACCGGCTGGATAATTAGCGGCCGCGGATGCACCAGCACCGGCCTCGGAACGTTACCGATATCAATCTGGCCATAGAAGCCGGGTTCGCCAACGCTGATCGATACACCAACGTCAGCGGCAAGCGCCGGCGTGGATGCGGTTATCACGACAAGGGCTGCGACAAAGCAGAATCGTTTCATGATGGATCTCCTTTCAAGTGTACGTATGCATAACGCACGCATACGGATAAAGGCTGACCCTGGGTCAGATCAATTCGATTGAAATGAGGAAAATGTCACGCATCGCGGCCAGGTCACGCAGCAGGAATTGCCGGGCCAACGCCGCCAGCGTGGTGACTTATGTGAAAAAAACGTCTGTGGTGGCAGGACGGGGTGGTCATGGTAAGAGGTCGATTGTCAAAATCGACCTAAAACCCTCCGGGAGGGCAAACCATGTGCGCGCATCACCCGCGCTGCCGGGCGCTGCTATGATTGAATCCGTAACGTAAGGTCCCATCCCGCATGAAGCGCACGCTCGAATTCCCAGGTCTTCGCTATCCAAGATCGTTCCTGAAGCTGCTGCTGCTCGGCTTTGGTCTGGTTTCTTTGCCTTTGATCCTGGCGCTGCTGAATGCGACCGCGTATGTGGATCGGCTCACCACTCAGAGTCAGGCCGCCGTGGATCAGGCGGCCGAGGCGGCGCGCGGCAGCCGCGTGCTGATGGAGCAGGTGACGGCAATGGAACGCTTGGCGCGGCAATATCTGATTCTCGGTGACGCCGGATTGCTTGCCGATTACGCCAAAGTACGCAGCGGTTTCAAGCAGACCACCAGCGATATGTCGCTGTTGCCGCTCGACGAGTCGCAATTGCGGGATTTGAACAGAACGATCGAGAAAGAGCAGGCATTGTTCGAGCAGCTTGGACGCAAGCACGACAAGCGCGACGGCCGCAGGCAGCTGATCGGGGGCTACGTCGAGTTGTCGGAACTGGCGAACAATGTGCTTAACCAGAGCAATCTGCTGATCGACCGCGAAGTAGAGAATATGGGCGAGGCAGCTCGGCGCACCCAGCGCTCGTTGCTGTGGCAGCTTGCGGCTTCGATTCCGCTCGGCGTCCTGATCGCCATGCTGTTCGCGTTCCTCATCGCCAAACCCATACGCCAGCTCGATCAAGCCATCCGCCAGCTCGGTGGCGCCGAGTTCGCCACGGCTATTCGCGTGCGCGGGCCGGCGGATCTGGAATATCTCGGTCAGCGGCTCGAGTGGCTGAGACAGCGCCTGGTCGAACTGGAGGAGCAGAAAACCAAATTCCTGCATCATGTGTCGCATGAACTCAAGACTCCGCTCACGGCGTTGCGCGAAGGCTCCGAACTTCTTGCGGACGGATCGAGCGGAGCGCTCAGCCGCCAGCAGAGCGAGATCGCTGAAATCCTCAAGCACAACAGCCTGCAACTGCAACACTTGATCGAGGGACTGCTCGGTTACCAGCAGGCCGTCGACAGCGTCAACCGGCTCGAGTTCCGGCCGCTCGATTTGTCCGACATCGCGCGCCAGGTGGCAGAGGCGCACAAGCTCGCCATCGCCGCGCGTAAGCTCAATTTCCTTCTGCACCTCGAGCCCGCCGTGCTGACGGCGGACGCGGACAAGCTGCGCGTCGTGGTGGACAACCTGGTGTCGAACGCAGTCAAGTTTTCGCCGGAAGGCGGTACTATTTCCTTGGCGGTGCGTACCGAGAAGGATAAGGTTGTGATCGAGGTCGATGATGCCGGTCCCGGAATCGCCGCCGAAGACGGCAAGCGGGTGTTCGACTGGTTTTTCCAAGGCAAACTCGGCCATCAAGGACGGGTCAAAGGCAGCGGATTGGGTTTGGCGATCGCGCGCGAATTCGTGCTGGCCCACCGCGGCAGCATCGAAGTCATCGCGGACCGCGCGCCTGGCGCGCATTTCCGCGTCAGCTTGCCTGCACTGCGCGCCCGGGGATGAATCGAACAATGATACGCAACGCCTTTGTTATCGCGATCGCGCTGCTGCTAGCGGGTTGCGCCAGCCTGCGCAATCTGAGCCAGCCGGGGAGCGAGCTGGAGGAGCGCCAGGTAATTCAGTTGATCAACTATGCGCAGCGCGTCGCGACAATGACAGCGGAACAACAGCGCCGCGAGTACAGTGCCAACAATCAGGAATTCGCCAGGGACAAGGATGCAATGAGCCGCATGCGCCTCGCGTTGCTGCTTGCCGCCCCCGGAAGCAGCGTCCACGACACTTCCCGGGCCGCGGGCCTGCTCGAACCGATGGCAGCGCCGGGCGATGCGGGTGGCCCGCTGCGTTCGCTCGCCAGGCTGGTATATGCGCAACTGATCGAGAATGCGAGCGAGCAGAAGCGCGCCAACCAGTTGCGAGAAAAACTCGATGCGCTGAAGGAAGTCGAGCGCACTATTATGGAACGCGGGCAGGAAAGCCAGCCCAGGCGCAGATGAGCGACGCCAAGCCCGTCATCCTGCTGGTCGACGATGATCCCGACATCCTTAAGCTGGTGGCTATGCGCCTGAACGCATCCGGCTACGAGGTACAGGCGGTGGACAGCGGCGAGACGGCCCTGGCGGCCCTGGCCGCATCGCGTCCCCAGCTCGTAATTACCGACCTGAAGATGGACGGCATGGACGGCATGGCCTTGTTCGAAGCCATCCGCAACGCGGCGCCGACGCTGCCGGTGATCATCCTCACCGCGCACGGTACCATACCCGAAGCCGTGGCCGCGACCAAGCGCGGCGTTTTCGGTTTCCTGCCTAAGCCGTTCGACCACCAGGCCCTGCTGGAACAGGTGGCGCAGGCGTTGAGGCTATCTGCCGGAATAAGCGTCACGGAAACAGCGTCGGCGGACAGCGATTGGCGCGACGGCATCGTCACTGCCAGCGCGGCGATGGAAGACGTGCTTAGCCGCGCCCGGCTCGTGGCCCAATCCGACGCCAGTGTCTTCATCTATGGCGCGAGCGGCACCGGCAAGGAGTTGCTCGCGCGCGCCATCCATCGTGCCAGCGCCCGCGCCGCCGGCCCCTTCGTCGCCGTAAATTGCGCCGCGATCCCGGAAACGCTGATGGAATCGGAATTGTTCGGGCACAAGAAAGGCGCTTTCACCGGTGCCATCTACGACCACAAGGGCCTGCTGCAAAGCGCTGACGGCGGAACCCTGTTTCTCGATGAGATCGGAGATATGCCGCTGCCGCTGCAGGCGAAGTTGCTGCGCGTGCTGCAAGAGCGCCAGGTGCGTCCGGTAGGCGCGGCCCAGACCGCCGACGTCAACATGCGCGTCATCTCCGCCACGCACCGCAGCCTGGAGCAGCACATAGCGGAAAGGCAGTTCCGCGAAGATCTGTATTACCGCTTGAACGTCGTCTCGCTGAGCATCCCCGCACTGGCGCAGCGTCCGGAGGACATCGTCCCGCTCGCCCTGCATTTCTTGAAGCAGGTGGCGGCGCGCTATCGCAAGGAGGTCACGAGCTTCGCGCCCGAGGCCTTGGAGCAATTGGTGGCGGCGTCGTGGCCGGGCAATGTGCGGCAGTTGCAAAACGTGGTGGAGCAGGCGGTGGCCCTTGCCACCAACGGCATGATTCCGGCGTCATTGGTACAAAGCGCGCTGAACGATCGGGCTAGCGGCCTGACCCCGCTGGACCAGGCGAAACGCGCGTTCGAGCGCGATTACTTGGTGCGCACGCTGAAGATCACCCAGGGCAATGTCGCGCAGGCGGCAAAGCTTGCGCAACGCAACCGCACCGAATTCTACAAGCTGCTCGAGCGCCATGGGCTCGAGCCGGGAATGTTCAAGTCGGAAGGAGTTTGAATCGGGTAAAGGGGCACGGCCGCTCCAGGCACGCACTTTGCTCTCCCTCGGTCATTCCTAGGTCCGAGTATGCGCTCGCCTGAGACAAGAGGGTTGCCGCCGTGAGAATTGCCGTGTTAATGATGCTTTGTGCGCTCTGGGCGGGATGCGCATCCCAGTCGCTGCGGCCTGGCGCGAACGATCCTGCGCAGGTGACAAATTCCATCAATCTCTTCGGCTTCCCGCCCGAGTACAAACGCGGATTTGCCGCAGGTTGCGATAACACGAAGGACGCACCGGGCCACTCGGCACGGCGCCCCAAAGGCGACGCTTCGTTCTTGCAAGGCTGGCAAGACGGCGCTGATTACTGTCGTCCGAAAAAGCCGCGCTAAACCACCATCGCATCGCTGCGGGCCTATCGTCGTCCGCCGGCGACAGCCAAGAATCCACGTGAATCAATCTGTTAACGCAGACCGCCGGGCCGGCGTGTCGTGCGCCGACTACAACCTGCGCTGATTCGAGGCTGCCCCGAGATCCGGCAAAATAGTCTAACCAATTGATAAAGCACTACAAACGTTTTCTGGCACGGCGTTTGCACTACAACAGCAGGGCGCGATGGATCAAGCCGTCGCCTTTCAGAACTCGTACAGGAGGAAATGATGAAACCGAAGCAACCGCTTTTCCGTATCGCAATCGCCGCGCTCGCGTCCACTGCGCCTGCTGCGAGCGGCGTTGCGCACGCGGCTGACGACAGTCGTCAGCCGAGCAGGCTGTTCCTGCAACTTGACGTCAACCACGACGGATACGTCAGCCGCAGCGAGGCTGCCAACGCGCGCGGATTCGACCAGGCGTTCGCGGAGGTCAAGGCAGCTCTAATCAAGGACCTCGATCTGAAGGCGTTCGACGTCGGTGTCGAGACCAACCAAGGTCGCGTGCTGCTCAGCGGGTTCGTCGATGACCGGCATCAGGCGCGGCACGCCGTGCGACTGGCTTCGGCGGTGCGCGGCGTCGAGCGGGTCGAAAACGCGTTGAAACTGAAGTAAGCATTGCGGCGGGCGCACGACCATGTGCACCGGCCGCGCATCAACCGACAGGTAAAGGAGAACTGACATGGAAGCTACCGGTTTCAAAAAGATACATCCGCTCGTGTTGGGCGCTGCCGCATCTGTGATCATCGTTAGCCTCGTGGGCGCGGCAGCAATCGGCGGGCTGTTGCCGAATGCGCGCTCCGACAAGACCGACTCACCTGCGCAAACGAGCACACCCGCCGCCGACAGCGCCCGTCATGGCGTGACCAGGCCCGCAGCACGCGAGAGCGCCTGCGCGACGTGCGGCACAGTCGAGTCGATCCATACGGTCGAACTCAAGGGCAATGCGACCGGCCTGGGTGCAGTCGCGGGCGGCGTAACGGGGGCGGTGGTCGGCAACCAGATCGGCCGCGGCAATGGCAACACCGCCATGACCATTCTCGGCGCCGCTGGCGGCGCCCTGGCCGGCAACGAGATCGAGAAAAACGTGAAGAAACACTACAGCTACCGCGTGACGGTGCGCATGGATGATGGTTCCTTCCGCACGGTCTCACAGTCCAGCGCACCCGCGGTTGCGGTCGGCGAGCGCGTGCGCGTCGTCAACGGCACCGTGATCGCCCGTTCTTGAGTTGCTCCACTCTACCAAAATAGGAGTTCAGCATGGAATACCGCGCGAAAAATTATTTCGAGTCGCTGACGTGGCTGCTAATGAATTGCCTCATGTGGGTCGGGGTCATTGGCGTCGCCTGGAACCTGCTCAAGCCCGGCGGATGGCTGTTCTGGATCATCGACCTCGTCGAGCGCAACCAGCCAGCCAGCTTCTACTGCCTTGCGGTTGGCGTGCTCGGGCTGCTCGCCGGCAAGGTCTGGCTCGACAGCGTTGATCCGCGCGCGTCCTACCATCTGTTGACCGCAGTCTGCGCGTTCGCGGGAACGTTTTTCGTCCTGAGCCTGCTGCTGCTGTGACACGCTGGCAGCCGATTCGCTGAGGGGATGGATTCAATGAAAAACTTTACCAACGTCAGGCTGCGCGCCGGCGTGGTTTCACTTGCGTGCCTAAGCGTCGTGCTGGCCGGATGCGAGCCGCTGGCGATAACGGCGTTTGGCGTGGGGGCCTCGGCTGGGGTATCCCATACGCTGAGCGGCGTCACCTACCGTACCTTCACGGCGCCGCTGTCACGCGTGCACGTCGCCACCCTGGCTGCGCTGAAGCGCATGGGCATCAAGGTCGATTCTGCGCAAACGACGGACAACGGTGAGCTGATCAAGGCCTCCGCGACCGGCCGGCAGATCGAAATCGAGTTGGAGAAAATCAGCGTCAACACCACGCGGATGCGCGCCATCGCCAAGAACGGCACGCTGATCTATGACAGCGCCACCGCAACCGAAATAATCCTGCAGACCGAAAAACTGCTTATCAACGCTTAAAGGAGTCAATCATGAAACGTACTCAAATTAATCGAATCGTATCCGCTGGCGTGCTCGGCTTCGCTGCCCTCGCCAGCCCTGCATACGCGCAGACCAGCAGCGCAGCGATCGAGGCCGCCAGCATGGACGATATCGCCGGCACTGTCGGCGGGACACGCGTGCAGCAGCACATAAGCGAGGATTTCAGCGCTTTTGCAGGCTCCGAAAGCAACGCGCGCAGCCTGGTGACCGGCCTGCGCTCCGGCGGGGCCATTACCCTGACAAGTGCGGGCGGCACCAGCGCCACCGCCCTGGCCCAAGGGGCCGGTACAGTCAGGATCACGCCGCCGACGCGACCCATGGGCTATGGCAACATCTATCTCGCCCTGTCCTTGGCGAGACAGCAGTTGGCGGCGCAAGGGATCACCAGTGCTACGCCGCAGCAGTTGCAGGCTGCGCTGATGGGAGGGACGGTGATAAGCGGCAATCCACCGCAGACGCAAACGGTGCAAGGCGTGCTGCAGTTGCGCAGCCAGGGCATGGGCTGGGGGAAGATCGCCAATAACTACGGGGTCAAGTTGGGATCGGTGGTCGGTGGCATGAAATCCGCAAACCAGCGCTTGTCCGGAATGAGCCCGGCGGCGTCTGCTGTTTCGTCCGGCTCCGCCTCGACCACGACGGCGATTGCGACCGGCGCGGGCATTCGCAATGCCGCAGGAGCACCGGTGCAGACCGGCGCCGCGAACGTCGGCATCCACGGCCGGGGGGTGGTCAGCGCCGGCGGCGCCGACGCCGGCGTCAACGCGCACGGGTCCGTGCGTATGGGCGGCGCGGTCGGCGTCTACGGCACCCCTCCGTTGACTGCCATAGGGCACACGGCAAATCCGGGCCTGGCCAGAGGCTTGTTGCGCTAAGCCAGGTCACGGTAAACGCAAACCAAGGGCGCCATGTGGCGCCTTGGTGCGAATGCCAATCCGCGCTTGAAAAAGGAAAAAACCTTGAACACATTTGACAAACATCTGATTCGACTTCTGGTCGTCAGCCTCTGCTATTTTGAATTGCCCATCTCGCCGGCGCATGCCGAATTGGTATCGACTTACAGCATCGCTGCCGCAAGCCATGCGGAATCCGCGCGGCAAAAACTCAAGCACTATCTGGAGCGCGAAGACGTGCGCGCCGGGTTGGAGAAAAACGGAGTAAATCCGGCCGCGGCCAAGGCGCGCGTCGA
>JACRAS010000171.1 GCA_016234705.1 Betaproteobacteria bacterium
AATCGCCATCCAGCCGGCCGTTGCCGAGCGGTCCGCCGACGTGGTTGCAGGCATTCGAAACGACGCCGAATTTTCCATCCTTGAACGAGACCGCGAGCTCCCGGTTCATCGCCGTTATGCGCTTGAGCGGAGTCTTGGCAAACTCCTCCGCGCTGCCGATGTCGACCCAGTTTTCATCTCCAGCCATGATGATCCCTCACAGGAGGTTCGATGGACATTTGATCGCGGCCGGCGTGCCCGGCGGCAGCGGGCGCGGGTCGACTTCCACCATGCCGTTATTGATCCGCACCCGGTATGTGACGAGCTTCTCGGTGAATGGCGGCGGCGCGCAGCCGTCCGCCAGCCGATACTGATAGCCATGCCAGGGGCAGGTGACGCAGCCATCAATGATGCGACCTTCGCCGAGCGGGCCGTTCTGGTGCGCGCACAGATTGGTGAGCGCGCCGATCTCATCGCCGTCGCGAAACACCGCGATGCGCTCGGCCCCGGATGCCGCGACGATGCGCGCGCCCTTGTCCGGAATCGAGCGCGGCGGGCCGACCGCAAGCCAGCCTTCGGCGCTTAAAGCGATGCCTTTGTCCAGTCTGCGTTCGCGCCAGCCGGCGACGATGTGCAGTACGGCCACGCTGCCAAGTCCGCCCGCCAGCATCAGGGGAATCAGCACGGTGTACTCGCCCTGCATGATGCCGAGCGCGACATGCATGACCACCAGCCCATAGGCGACATAGAGCGCCATATGCAACGCTTTCCAGATGCGCGGGGTCAGGAACAGCAGCCAGAAATCATGGCTGGTGGCGGCCATCACGAACAGCACGAGCAAGGCGGCGATACCCAGCGCCTTGAACGGGAAGTCGATGAACTTGGCGTAATCCTTCCAGGTGGTCAGTTCGGTTAGCAGGTTCGGCAGATTGTGCTGCACCAGGTACCAAGACAGCAGGAAGCAGAAATGCGTCAGCGCGACGAGGAAGGTCAGCACCCCGAAATGCCGCCGGTTGTACAGGAGCTTCAGGAAGCGGCGATCGAGCCGCGCCAGCGGGCCGATCCACAGGATCACCGTCAGCATCAGGAAGGCGCAGGTTCCGGTGGCGCGAATCCAGATATCGATCGCGTCCGGCATTTTTTTCGGCGGATGGAGCTGCCAATGGATCGCGACAAAGCCGGCGATGAACAACTCGACGGTGGCGAGCAGGATGCCGTCATAGACGAGCTTGTCCCGGTTCCACTGCACCGCCCGGAAGCCGAGGCTCATCAACGTCTCCTTTCAGACTGGCGGCGGCGCTCGCAGATACAGCGCGAGCGCAAAGCCGACGGCGACGACCAGCGCCAGGACCGGCCACAGCATGCGATGCGTGGAGCGGTGCGCGCGTCTCATTGAGCACTATTTTTTGTTGCGGCGGCGCGGGCTTGCCGCCAGCGCAGGAGCACATAAGGCCACAAGATCGCCGCGCCCGGCAGCCAAAGAATTCGCGCCGGCGCGGTTACGCTCGCATGTGGCAGCACCCGCGCGACGCCGACAGTCACGAACGCAATACCGGTGACGATGCCGCACAAGGCATAGAAGGCAAGGCCGTAAAACAGGATGGTCGCCATGCCAGCGCGCCCCGATTTGCCCGCCACGATAGGATCGATCAGATGGCCACGCAATACACGGATGGCACGCGACCGAAATCCAGCACGAATTCAGGGGCGATGTTTGCGGCGCTGCCAGGGCCAGCGGCCTTCGATTTCCAGCAACAGTGTCCAGCTCAGGAAGGTTCGGATCAGCACCAGGCCGGCCAGCAGGCCAAGGCTGGTGAAGGTGAGCTCGAGCGCGATGGTCTTCACGATGTCGGCGGCGACCAGCACCTCGAGGCCGAGCAGCAGGGAGCGGCCGATGCGGATTTTGTAGGTCCCGTAGTGCGTCTCGGCCATCCGCTGACCGACATACAGATAAGTCGACCAGCCGATCCCCAGCACGATGACCAGGACGCCGAAAATCTCGATCCCGTTGCCGACAAAGTGCAGCCAATAAGCGACCGCCGCATTGAGGTCGTGCATGGGTGTGTCTCCGGAACAGCCCTAGCTCTCGATCCCGCCGCCCTGGCTGAGCAACTGCTCGAGCCAGTGGATATGGTAGTTGCCGTCGATGATATCCTTCTCGCGCACCAGCGCGCGGAACAAAGGCAGCGTGGTCTCGATGCGGTCCACCATCACCTCGTCGAGCGCGCGCGGAAGCGCGGCGGCAGCTGTAGAGCTGGCAAAAATTCTTTTCGGTGCCGACGCAACGGCCTCGGCAAAAGGCAACCCGAAGCTGCCTCTGTGGCTCGGTCATCGTCATTGATAAATTAACGACGCGAGCGGCCTAGAGACCCGTTAGCGTCAGTGTGATCACGGCCCGCCGGCTAACCGATAGTTGAGGCCGAAACGGACAATTTCATCGGTGAACTTGCCCGTATTGAGCGTAACAACCGGAACGGTGCCGAAGCTGCCGCCGCCAATAGAACCGAGATCGATGTGAAGGTACTCGGCTTTCCAACTCCAATTACTCGCGCCGATGCGGCCTTCAATGCCGGCACCCAATGCCCAGCCTGCCTTTGTCCTGGAATAGCTGAAGGGCGTTGAATATATCACAGGAGGCGCTCCAGCGACGGACAACGTGTTGGTGCCCGACACCGACACCTTGCCGTAAGCGAGACCGCCAGTGCCGTAAAACAACATATTATTCGACACCACTCCCAGGCGACCGCGAACGGTGCCGAACCAGCTCAGCTTCGCGGTGATGTCCGTGGTGTTTGTGAAACTACAAACAGTGAGGTAACAGGCGCCAGAACCGGTGAAAGTGCCAAGCTTCGAGTCCTTTTGGCCTGACCATTGTAAATCGGTTTCGATGCCGGCGAGCCAACGCGGTGCAACTTCCCAATTATATCCGATCTGGCCGCCGCCGATGAAGCCATTGGGCTTCAATGGAATGAAACTGCTCGCGCCTGGAAAAACGAGAAAGGGTGGAGCCACCTGCGTGAAAGGCGATACCGCGGCTGTGGTGTCAGCTTTGCCCCAGCTGTAGCCAACATTGCCGCCCACGTAGAAACCGGTCCAGGAATTGACAATTGGACCTCGACCTTGCGCATCGGCGGTTTGTGCAAATCCCAAACTCATGCA
>JACRAS010000168.1 GCA_016234705.1 Betaproteobacteria bacterium
CGACTGGTGCGAGAGCGGCGAGAGTGCTGTCCGGCAGTGGGCCAGTAACGTTGTCGGCGCAAACAAATGTTCTTTTGGGCGAAGTGAATACAGGAAGCACTGTGGGGGTGACCGCGACGATAGGCTCGATCAGCGACAACAATACAGCGGACGAAACGATTGCGGACATCACCGGCACGAATGTCACACTGAGCGCTGGTCTGAAGATTGGCGACACGGTGACGAACAAGGACATTGACACCAACATTACGGCGGTGACCGCCAGCGCCGGGGGCAACGTGGTGCTGCGCGAGCTCAGTGCAGGTGCGAACTTGGCCATTGGGGTGGGCGTAGCGGGGATCACGTCTAGCGGCGGCGATGTTGTGGTTCGCGTGGATGCTGGGTCGCTGAATATCAATCAAAACGTCAGCACGACCGGCTCGGGCAATGTGGCGCTGAAGACCGCGGGCGCGAACGATGTGAATATCAACGGAGCGACGATATCCTCGACCAGCGGCAATCTACAGGTGATTTCGGGCCGGCACATACTAACCAGCACAGGGACTGGCGCGACGAACGAATTTGCTACCAGCGGCACGTTGCTGCTGGATGCGCAGGACTCGATTGGCACCACGAGCAACCGGATCGACACGGCGGTGGGCACGGTGGCGGCGGTGAGCGCCGGGGTGAGCACGGCGGGTGACATCTTCCTGAACCAGACAGCGGGTGCGCTGACGGTGGGCACGGCGACGGGGCTTGATGGGCGTTCGAACCTGAACGGGATTGTTACGAGCGCGCTCAACAACGACATCACGCTGGTGTCGGCTGGGGCGGTGACGGTGACGCAGAACGTGACGGCGCAGGGCACGGGCAATGTGACGCTGACGGTTACAGGTGCCAACACGCTGCTCAATCACACGGCGAACGCCATCAGCAGCACGAGCGGGGCGGTGACGCTGACGGCTGACAAAATGGCTCTGTCCGGAGGTACGATCAGCACCGGTTCTGGCGGGATAACGCTGAAGCAGACAACAGCGAGCAACGCGATCAAGCTGGGCAGTACGGTGGATACGACGGCGGCGACGCTAGAGCTGTCGAATGCGGAACTCGCGACTGTGAACACCTCGGGGACGTTGACGATCGGCGATGTGAACCAGACGGGCGCGATTACCGTGAGCGCGGCGGTGACGACCAATCCCACGGGCGGTGGCGGCACGACGCTGGCCAACAAGACCGGCGGGATCACGATCAACAACGTGCTGACCTCGGGTAACGGCGCGAAGGCGCTGACGCTGACGGCCGATGGCGGCACGGGCGCAGGTGGCACGATTACGGATGCGGCGGGCACCACGGGTGTGGTGGCCGCATTGCTGACCACGACCTCGAACGGGGGCACGAGCCTCACCGGCAGCGGCAACGCGGTGACCAGCTTCAACGCGACCAATGCGGGTTTGGGCAATATTACGCTGACCAACAATGCCAATCTGACGATCGCGGGCATCAGCCAGAACACAGGCAAGGTGACGGTAGTGAACACCGGGACGTTGAGCACGAGCGGCGCGACTACGACGGCTGGCGGTGCCGTTGATTTAAAGAGCACTGCGCTGATAACAATCAGCAACAACGTGACGGCCGGCGCGGGCAATGTCTATCTGACGTCTGGTGCAGGGATCACGGAGAACAGTACGGCGAAGATTACCGCGAGCATGCTGGGGATGAATGCGGCCGGGGCGATCAACGTAAACAATGCGAACGCGGTGGGTACGCTCGCGGCGAAAACCACCGTCGGGGCGATCACCTACCAGAACGACAATACGGCGCTGGCCGTGGGCAGCGTGGCGGCCGCGGGGAATTTCACGGGCGCCACGGGACTGGATAGCAGCACCGCGGGCGGCAACATTGATCTCAAGACGGGTGCTGGCGGACTGACGATCAGCAACGACATCGTTGCCGGCACGGGCACGGTGTACCTGACCAGCGGGGCCGGGATCACGGAGGGTTCGGCGAAGATCACGGCGGCCACGCTGGGGATGAATGCGGCAAGCACGATAGCGGTGAATTCGGCTGCGAACAACGTCACCACGCTGGCGGCGACGGCGAGTTCCGGGACGATCACCTATCGGGATGCGGATGCGCTGGCGGTGGGCAGTTTGGCGGCGTCCGGGAATTTCCCGACCACGACGGGGCTGAGCGCGAGCAACGCGAGCATAGACATCAAGAATGGAGCGGGAACGCTGACGCTCAACAGTAACGTGACGGCTGGCGCGGGCAACGTCTATCTGACTTCCGGCGCCGGGATCACGCAGACGGGCGGCACGATCACTGCCGGGGCGCTGGGGATGAATGCGGCCGGGCCGATCGACGTAAACAGTGCGAACGCGGTCGGTACGCTGGCGGCGAAGACTACCGGCGGGGCGATTACCTACCAGAACGGCGGCACGGCGCTGACGGTGGGCAGTGTGTCGGCGACGGGAAATTTCACCGGCGCTGTGGGCTTGGATAGCAGCGCGACGGGCGGCAACATCGATGTCAAGACCGGCGCTGGCGGGCTGACGATCAGCAACGACATCGTTGCCGGAACGGGCACGGTGTACCTGACCAGCGGGGCGGGGATCACGCAGGGCACGGCGAAAATCACGGCGACGACGCTGGGGATGAGCGCCGCCGGCACGATCAATGTCAACTCCGCGACCAATGACGTGACCAACCTGGCGGCGGAGACGAGCGTGGGCACGATCACCTACCAGGACGCAAACGCGCTGACGCTGCAGAGCCTCGCAGCTTCAGTCAACTTCACGGGCTCCACGGGCACCAACGCGATTGCGACCAATAATGCGAACGTGGACATCAAGACTGGCGGCCTGCTGACGATCACCAACGACATCGGCGCGGGCACGGGCACGGTGTACCTGACGAGCGGGGCGGGGATCACGCAGGGCGCGGCGAAGATCCTGGCGACGACGCTGGGGATGAAAGCGGCGGGCGCGATCAACGTCAACTCCGCGACCAATGACGTGACCAAGCTGGCGGCTGAGACGAGTTCAGGCACGATCACCTATCAGGACGCGAACGCGCTGACATTGCAGAGCCTGGCCGCTTCGGCTTCGGGCAATTACCCGGGTTCGACGGGTACCAATGCGATCGCGGCCAACAACGCGAGCGTGGACGTCAAGACCGGCGGCCTGCTGACGATCACCAACGACATCAGCGCCGGCACGGGCAACGTGTACCTGACCAGCGGCGCGGGGATCACTGAGGGCACGACGAAAATCACAGCGGACACGCTGGGGATGATTGCGGCCGGGGCGATCGATGTCAACAGCGCGACGAATAACGTCGTCAATATGGCGGCGAAGACCACTGTAGGTGCTATCACCTATCAGGATGCCGACGGTTTTGCGATCGCCACGGTAGCCCCCTTCGGCAATTTCGCCGGCGCCAACGGCATCAACGCCGGCGCGGGTACCGCCAACGTTACCCTGACTGCCGGCGGTGTGGTCACGCAGGCAGGCGCCACCAGCAACATCCTCGCAGCAGGCCTGGAAGTCCAGGGCACCGGCTCCTTCGCGCTGACCAATGGCGGGAACAACGTCATCACTTTGGCGGGAAATACGAAGGGCTCGGTGGTTTATACCGCCGGCAACAGCATCATCGTCGGCAAAGTGACTACCGCGGGCCTGACCTCGCAGGGTGACATCACGCTGACGGCACTCGGCGCCGGCAATATTACGGTGTCCAATAACATCCAGAAAGGCGGCGCCGGGGCGCAGACCCTGACTCTGCAGGCGAACGGAAACATCATTTTCAACAATGCCGCCGGCGCAGGACTCGCGGCTGGCGCGACGAACACCTACAACGTGGTGCTGAACGCCGATCGCGATGCGTCGGCGGGTGGCGCGATCCAGTTGAACTCGGGCACAGTAATCAACAGTAACGGCGGCAGTATCACGCTGGGTGGGGGATTCAATCCGCTCATCACGGCGGCAATCGGCACGGGCGCGCTGGCGGACGGCGTGAAGCTAGACACTGCGCAACTGGTATCCGGTACAGGAGCCATCAGCATTCGCGGCACGGGTGCAGGCGCCGGCGGGATCGGGGTGAACCTGTTTAACTCGAGCAGCATCACTTCGACTGGCGCCGCGCCGATTCAGATCACCGGCACGGGTACGGCGGGCAGCAACGACATCAAGGTGACGAGCGGCACGAACAGCATCGGCGGGGCGAACGCAGCGGGCGACATCCTGTTGAACGGCACCACCGGCGGCGGCATGGTCCTCGGCGCGGGCGGTGACGCCACGACGGTACAGACTACAGGCAACATAACGCTCAACCAGGTCGGCGGCGGAGTCTCGCAGGGCAGCGGTGTTCTCCTTGCCAACGGCCTGCGCCTGATCGGTTCGGGCGCATACAACCTGAACCAGGCGAGCAATGATACCAACGTGCTGGTAGCCGAACTTACGGGCGGGACGACCACGCTGTCCTACCGTGATGCCAACGGTTTTTCGATCGGCACGGGCGCGGGTGGGCTGAGCACGGCGAAAACCGCAGGCGGCGCGGCGGATACGACCAAAGGCATCACCGTGGGCACGGCGACAACAGCAGCCAATACACTGACGCTGAACGCCTATGGCGCGGTGACCCAGGCGAGTTCGGCGGACAACGTGAGCGCAGGCGGGCTGCAACTGCTCGGCAACGGGCCGTTCACTCTTAGCAACGCGGGCAATGACGTCACTACCCTTGCGGCGAATGTGGCGGGTAATGTCAGCTATCGCGACGTAAATGGTTTCACGGTCGGCATAGTCGCCGACGCGCCGTCCGCCGTTGGCACCACGGGCATCACGACGGCCGCCGGCGGCACGGTAACGCTGGATAACGGCGGCGTCATGACGATCGCGCAGAACGTCGGCACCGACGGCGCTTTTGCACAGATCAGCAGCGCCGGGACCGGGGCGGTTTCCATCGCCAGCCCGCGCGCGATCAGCACTACGGGCGATACGGTGAGCTTTGCCAGCCCCGTCACCCTGAATGGCGCAGGCACCACCACCATCGACACGACGACCGGGGCGAATGCCGCCGGCGCGAACGTCACCTTCGGTAATACCCTCACCGGCACCACGGCGGGCGCGGAGAACCTGAGCATCAGCGTTGGCAACGGCAGTGCCGTGACGTTCAACGCAGTGGCCGGCGCGACGAGGCTGGGCGATGTGCTCATCACCCAGGCGAAGGACGTGACCGTGCAGTCGGGCTTCCGCGCCAAGACCCTGACGCAGGCGCTGGGCGCTACGGGCGCGCCGTCGACGACGCCTTCGGCTGGAATCACGACCATCAACGGGGCGGTCGACACCAGCGGCAATACCAGCCTGGCCACGAGCGGCGCGCTGAACGTTTCCGGCACCGGTTCGATAGCAGCCGGCGCGGGCTCGACGGTCAAGCTGACTACAGGCGGCGATATGACAATCAGCGGCAGCGTGACCGCATCGGCCGGAGCGACGCTGAACGTGATCGGCACCGACCGGATTCTCACGCACAATGGCGGCACCATCGCCACCACTGATAGCGGCATCGCGCTGATCGCAGACGAGACGGTGCTGACCGCGGCGATCAACTCCGGCAGTGGTGCAGTGACGCTGAAGCCGAACAACGCGAGCGATGCCATCCTGCTCGGCGTCGCGACCGCCGCGACGAACAACGCCGCGGGGACGCTGGAATTGGCCGACAGCGAGCTCAATACCATCACCACCACGGGCGGCCTGACGGTAGGCGCCGGCAACAATACCGGCGCCATCACGGTTGTCGGCGCGCTGAAGCCGACCACGGCGCAGAATGGTTTGACGCTGCAAAACAACACGGGCGGCATCGCCATCAACGCGCCGCTCACTTACGCGGCCGGAAACGGTAACCTGACGCTGAGCGCCAACGGCGGCGGCGCGGCGGCCGGCGCGATCAGCACCAACGGCAGCGCGCTCGATGTGAGCGGGACGCTGGCGATGAACGCCGCCACCGGGGTCGGAACCTTGGCCTCGCCGATGGTGCTGTCGCACGCGGCCGGGACCACGCTGAGCGTGACCAACACCACCAGCGGCGGGGTGTTCGAGCGCGCCGACCTGGGCGACCTCACGGTCACCTCGATCAGCAACAGCGCGGCCGCGAGCGGCGGGATCTACCTTAATGTCGGCGCCAACCTCAATATCAACGGCACGGTGCAAAACACCATCGGCGATGTCCAGTTTGTTACGGGCAACGATACGACTTATACGGGTGCCGGCGGGTTCGGACTGTCGCCCGCATCGGTCGCCGCGGGCACGTTGGGCGGAGTGAACATCAACGGCCCGGTGATCGCCCGGAACGGTGGCGCGATCTCGATCTTCTCTACCGGGGCCGTCAAACAGAGTGCGAGCGTTGCCGCCGGAATGCAGAGCATTGCGGCTGCCGGGACGGTTGCGCAGGGTCCGCTCAAGGTACGCACCTTCAACAGCGCTAACCAGGCGGGCGCGATCGACCTGCGGAACAGCCTTGTCGGCAGCGGCAACAGCATGGGACCGATTACGTTGGAGGCGCGACTCGCGGGCTCGGCCAATCCGCCGCCTTATGCGCAGAGCAGCATCGATTACAAGAGCATCAACGGCATCAATGTTTCCGGCATCGGCACGGCGGCGAATTTCTCGCTGGCCGGCGCGGCGATCGACATTGGCCCGGGGGTCAACCTCACCGGCTCGGACGTTAGCCTGATAGCGACTGCGGGCGATGTGACCGTGAGGTCGGCCGTCACCAACGCGCAGATCAACGGCGGGCAGTCGGGCGGCTCGCTCAATCTGTACGCCTCCGGCAATATTGTGTTGAACAATCCAGGCGGCAGCAGCAGCGGCGTCGTGATCGGGCGGGACTTGGGCACCCTCGACAAGCTAGGCAACAGGGAGTTCGAGAAATTCGATCACACCCTTAAGCTGGTCGCCGCGGGCGACGTGAGGATTTATGGCACCGTCGAAGTGACGGGCGACCTGGCGCTGCGCGCCAACGCCGGCGCGAACGAGGCATCCGGACCCGGCGGCGTCGCCGGCTTCGGCGCGGGCTCGGGCAGCGTGATCATCGTGGGCTCGGCGGGAAATTCGGTCGAGGTGCGCGCGAAGAATATCATCGTCGGGGTGAAGGACGCCGACGGCAAGCCGCTGCCGGTGCAGAATCTGATCGTCGATAACAGCGCGAGTGCGGCGAACACCGGCAAGTTTTTCGACACGATCTTGCGCGCCGACAACAAGCTCGACATCTATCTCAATGGCGACCAGGGCGGCCCCGGAACGTCGGGCAATATCTTTATCACGGGCGGTACGGCTTCGGCGACCTCCGCCAAAGACGTGGCGAAGAGTTCGGCGTTGGCCGCGGTCCGCGGCGATGTCGTCACCATCCTCGGGATCAAGGGTGGGACGCCAATTGCGCAGAATCCGGATAGGCAAATCGTCAACCCGCTGGCGCCCTACGCCGGCAACAGCAGCAATATCACCCTGCAGGGCGGTACGGCCACGAGCAATACCAAGGCTGGGGGCGGTGCGCTGGCCGCGGCCGACGCGCTCATACTCGGCACCAGCAGCAAGTTCATCGATATCGGCGGCAACCTGCTGCTGACCGGCGGCACGGCAAGTTCGAAGGACGGCGGCCAGGTGTCGGCTTCCGCCACGATCGATCCGGTCAACCTGATGGTCAATGCCGGCGGCACCATCAAGCTCATCGGCGGTACCGGCGCCGGTGCACCAGCGGCCCTTCTCAGCGGCGGCGACATCCAGATCAACGTCGGCGGCAAGTTCGACTACACTTATAAGGATGCGGCCGGGAACGAACACACGGTGCCGAATGTCGGCCTGCTGCTGGCAGGAGGAACCGGATCGGGAATTTTTGACCGCAGCAATCAACAGATCACGCTTCTCGACGATGTCTCCTCCCAAGTTTTCTTACGCTTCCCCGCGGTAAACGGAGGCGCGGGCGGCGGCTTCTACTACCTGAACACGGATACGGCCAAGGCCACGGCCTTTATCCAGTCGCTGTCGACACGCGGCTTCGACGATTCGCTGTTGGCGTATATTCTCTTTGCTGCAAACGAGGAAACCCGGACCGGGCGCATCCGCACCAGCGCTTCCGGCACGGATGACCTAAGCAAGCCTTCCTGCAATTAAGCTCAGAGGCCGTTTTGGAATTACCGAAATGGCCTCTGAAATAGGGGAGTATGAGCAACATACAAGAAGCAACATACAAAGGAATATATTCCCTCATTTTGAAACATCTTACGTAGCCTGAACCGTTCCAGGTTCCATGCCCCTGACGGGGCAGCAATGCGTTTTCCGGCACGGTAGGACTAAAGAAACGGCAAACCGGGTGCAGCCCGCCTCGGCAATGAGTACTAGCAGGGAACGCGACATGGCCCGACCGGCAAGCGTATCGACCACATTGCTGCACAACGTGCCGCTGTTCGCGGGGCTGGACGAGGCGCAGTTAAGCGTGCTTGTGCGCATGATCGTGCGCAAGAGCTTCGCCCGCAACGCCAAGATCATCGGCGCAGGCGATCCTACCGATTCGCTCTACATCATCATCGACGGCCGCGTCAAAGTGATGCTGAGCGACGAGCACGGCCGGGAAGTGATTCTTTCCATCCTCGGGCGGGGCGAGTTCTTCGGCGAGATGGGCCTCCTGGACGACAGCCCGCGCTCGGCCAGTGTGGTCACGCTGGAACCGTGCGAGTTGCTCAGCATTTCGAAGAGCGACTTCAAGCGCAGCTTGGCGGAGAATTTCGACCTGTCGCTGATGGTGATGCGCGGCCTGGTGAAGCGGCTGCGCGAGGCCGACGGCAAGATCGGCAGCCTGGCGCTGATGGACGTGTACGGCCGGGTGGCGCGGCTGTTGCTGGAGATGGCCGACGATGTGAATGGAGAGAAGGTGATCGTCAAAAAACTGTCGAAGCAGGACATCGCCAAGATGATAGGCGCTTCGCGCGAGATGGTCAGCCGCGTGATGAAAGACCTGCAACTCGGCGGCTATATCGAAGTGCGCGGCCGCTCCATCGTCCTGCGTGAAAACATCCTGCTCGCCGAATAGGCGTCGCTGCGCTTGCAGCCGTCCGCCTGAACGCCCCGGCCAGTCGCCCCGGCCGAGCCGGCCCGGGTAGAATCTGATAGCATAAAGAACAATTTGCAGTCGCTTTATGCGCGCACGATGCAAACGGGCCCCGATGGAGGACCAACCGATGAGGTGGAAACCCCCGCGAGGCAGGCACGTGCCGCTCACCGGGGGAAAATAAAATGGCGGGAAGCATGTCGGGCACGTCCAGCGTTTCCACCGCGCTTTTGCGCAACGTCCCCTTGCTTTCCGTGCTGAGCGAGGAAGAGATCGCGCTGCTGGCCCGCGTCGTCTCGCGCAAATCTTACGCCCGCGGCAGCCTGATTCTGGGCGCTGGCGACCCCACCGATTCGCTCTACATTCTGATCAGCGGCCGCATCAAGGTGTTCATGAGCGACTTGGACGGCAAGGAGGTCATTCTCGCCATTCTCGAGCCGAATGAGTTTGTCGGCGAAATGGGCTTGATCGACAACAGCCCGCGTTCGGCCAATGTCGTGGCTCTCGAAACCTGCGAGCTGGTTTGTATTTCGAAGCCCGATTTCAAGCGCTGCCTGGCCGATAATTTCGACATGGCCATGACCGTGATGCGCGGCTTGGTGAAGCGGCTGCGCGAGGCGGACAACCAGATCGGCAGTCTGGCGCTGATGGACGTCTTCGGGCGCGTGGCGCGGCTGCTGTTGGAGACGGCCGAAGTGATCGACGGGGAGAAGGTGGTAACCAGAAAACTGTCCAAACAGGATATCGCACGCATGATCGGCGCCTCGCGCGAGATGGTTAGCCGGGTGATGAAGCACCTGCAATCGGCGGGGTATATCGAAGCGCGCGGCGACACCATCGTCATCCGCGAGAATATTCCGCCGTCGGACTAGCGGCGAACGTGAATTAATTCACGAATCACGGCTTGTTCTCCGGCGATGAGCTTGTTTTTTTCAGGTAAATCGCGGAATATTTTGTGAACCGTGAACTTGTTCCTCGGTTTTTTGGCAGAACGTGAAATATAGTTGCTTTCTTTAGAGGGGTTGTCGCGCGGCGGTTTTTTCCGTCTCGAAAGAAGGAGCAAGAACATGCAAGTCTATCGTTCAAGCTTGAACTGTCTGGTTTTCGCGGGTCTGGGTTTGATCTCGGCCGGCGCGTGGGCCAATACCGGTACGGTGTCGCAGTTGTCGGGTACCTTGTCGGTGCAGAAGGCTGACGGCTCCGTGCGCATTCTGTCGCAGAAATCCGAGGTAATTGGCGGCGACACGATTAACACTCAGAAAGACAGCTACGCGCAGATCAAGTTTTCCGACGGCGGTACGATCACGCTTAAACCGAACAGCAGCGTGAAAATCCAGCAGTTCCGGTTCAAGCAGGAAGAGCCGGAAAAGGACAGTTTTATTTTCGGTCTGGTCAAGGGCGGCCTGCGGGCGGTCACCGGTTTGGTGGGCAAGCGCGGCGACCAGGACGCCTACAGTCTGGGCACGGCCACTGCGACGATCGGCATCCGCGGCACCAGCTACGGCGCGGACGACTGCCTGACCACGCCTTGCCCCAAGCCGGGGAGCAGCGACAACCTGGAAGCCAGCGTGTACGTGAGCGTGACCGACGGGGAGATCGTCGCGACCAACAATGCCGGCTCGCAAAGCTTCCTTGCCGGCCAGTTCGGCGCGATTTCGGACCGCAACAGCCGTGCGCGCTTCCTGTCCACGGATCCGGGCCTGCAGTTCACACCGCCGGCGACCTTCATCCAGAGCATCATGACGGGCGCGGCAGTGAACTCGGGCAAGAATCAGGAGTGCGTAGTGCGCCGCTAAAGCCGCGCCGTTCTCCGATCATGGAAAATCCCCGCCCTGCGCGGGGATTTTTTTTAGGGTGCGCCCGGCAGCGCTTTGGTGCCAGACGGGCCAAGCGGGTAAAATGGCCGGATAGCCGTGTGGCAGCCCATGAACACCCTGAACCGAACCGATACGCCGCCCCTCCCGGGAAAAATCGCCGCGCTGTTGCGCGAATCCAAGTGGTTTGCGCTTCTAGCCTTGGCGCTTTACCTGTTGCTGATTCTGCTCACGTTCGATAAGTCCGATCCCGGCTGGTTTCACAGTACCGCCAACGCTGTCGTGAGAAATGCGGGCGGGCGCGTTGGGGCATTTCTGTCCGAGCTGCTGCTGCATCTATTCGGCATTTCCGCGTATTGGCTGGTTGCGCTGCTCGCTTATATCGTCATCGCCAGTTATCGTCGGCTTGATGGAAGCCGGTTGCTGGACCAGCGTCCCTTGATCGTCGCATTGGCCGGCTTTGTCGTGCTGATCGCGGCCAGTTGCGGCATGGAAGCGCTGCGCTTCTACACCCTCAACGCGATGCAAGCACCACTGCGGCCCGGTGGCATACTCGGTGCAGTGGTCAGCGGCAGCTTCTCCGCTGCCTTCGGCTTTACCGGGGCGACGCTGATAATACTGACCCTGTTCGCGATCGGTTTGAGCCTGTTTTCGGGCATTTCCTGGCTGACCGTGATCGAGTCGATCGGCGCGGCGCTGGAATCCACGTATGCGTTCGTGCTGCAAAGCTGGCAGCGCCGCCAGGACCGCAAGGCGGGGGAAATAGCGACGCTGGAACGCGAGGTGATCGTAGAGGAGGACAAGAAGCGCATCATCGAGGATCACGAACCGATACGTATCGAAGCGCCCGTGGTTGAAATCCAGAAGTCCGAGCGCGTAATCAAGGAAAAGCAGGTGCCGCTGTTCCAGGACCTGCCCGACACGCCGCTGCCGCCCTTGTCGCTGCTGGACGAGCCGCAGCGCGACGTCGAGGCGATGAGCACCGAGACCATGGAATACACCTCGCGGCTGATCGAGAAGAAGCTTTCTGACTTCGGCGTGCAGGTAAAGGTGCTGGCTGCTTATCCGGGACCGGTGATTACGCGCTACGAGATCGAGCCGGCGGTGGGCGTCAAGGGCAGCCAAATTATGAGCCTGGTGAAGGATCTGGCCCGGGCGCTGTCGGTGGTGAGCATCCGCGTGGTCGAGACGATTCCGGGGAAATCGTGCATGGGGCTGGAGATCCCCAATCCGAAGCGCCAGATCGTGCGCCTGTCGGAGATCTTGAGCTCCGAGGTCTACCACGAGATGGGCTCGCCGCTGGTCCTGACGCTGGGCAAGGATATCGCCGGCAAGCCGATGGTCGCCGACCTCGCAAAAATGCCCCACCTCCTGGTGGCGGGAACGACCGGCTCGGGCAAGTCGGTGGCCCTCAATGCCATGATCCTGTCGCTCCTGTACAAGGCCGAGCCGCGCCAGATACGACTGATCCTGATCGATCCGAAAATGCTGGAACTGTCGGTGTATCAGGACATCCCGCATCTGCTCGCGCCAGTGGTGACCGACATGAAGCAGGCGTCGAGCGCGCTTAACTGGTGCGTGGCGGAAATGGAGCGGCGCTACAAGCTCATGTCCTGGCTCGGCGTGCGCCAGCTCTCGGGCTACAACGCCAAAGTGGCGGAGGCGCAAAAGGCCGGCAGGCCGCTCGAGGATCCGACCACTTTGGAGACGGGCGAGCAGCAGTTCCTCGCGCCGCTGCCTTATATTGTGGTGGTGATCGATGAACTCGCCGACCTGATGATGGTGGTGGGCAAGAAAGTGGAGGAACTGATTGCGCGCCTGGCGCAGAAGGCGCGCGCCGCGGGCATACACCTGATTCTCGCCACGCAGCGCCCCTCCGTGGACGTGATCACCGGGCTGATCAAGGCCAATATTCCGACGCGCATCGCGTTCCAGGTGTCGAGCAAGGTCGACTCGCGCACCATTCTCGACCAGATGGGCGCCGAAGCGCTGCTGGGCCAGGGGGACATGCTTTACCTGCGGCCGGGAACGGGACTGCCGCAGCGCGTGCATGGAGCCTTCGTCGCCGATCACGAAGTGCACAGGGTGGTCGCTTATCTGAAGAGACTCGGCCAAACCGATTACATAGACGGCGTGCTCGACGCAGACGAGCCCGGCGGCGAGCCGAATGGCGCAGGCGAAGCCAGCGGCGAGGCCGATCCCCTGTACGATCAGGCGGTGGAGATCGTTCTGCGCACGCGTCGCGCTTCCATCTCGCTGGTGCAGAGGCATCTGCGTATCGGCTACAACCGCGCGGCGCGCCTGATCGAGCAAATGGAGAAGGTGGGCTTGGTCTCGGCGATGCAGTCGAACGGCAACCGCGACGTGCTGGTGCCCAACCGGACCGAGGGCTGATCGATGAGGGTTCGGATGCTACTGCTCGCCGCGCTGCTGCTGCCCGCAGGCGGCGCCGTCGCCTCGGGTGTGGACGCGCTGCGCAGTTTTATCGCCGCCACGGCATCGGCGCAGGGCGAATTCGAACAGAAAGTCTACGACCGCAAGCACAAGCTGACGCAGGAGGCTAGCGGCACCCTGGCTTTTTCGCGCCCCGGCCGGTTCCGCTGGACTTATGCCAAGCCCTACGCGCAGTTGATCGTCGGTGACGGCGCCAAAGTGTGGGTCTACGACGAGGACCTGAATCAGGTCACGGTAAGGCGCTTGGACCGCGCGCTCGGTTCCACGCCCGCGGCGCTGCTCGCCGGCAGCAACGAAATCGAGCGAGCGTTCAAGCTCAGCGACCAAGGGGAGAAACACGGCCTGGAATGGGTCGAGGCCCAGCCGCGCGAAAAAGAAACGAATTTCGACACCATCCGCATGGGCTTCGGTTTCTCCGGACTGGAGATCATGGAATTGGCCGACAGCTTCGGCCAGACCACGGTGCTGAAGTTCACCGCCTTGCGCCGCAATCCGAAACTCAACGCGGCGCTGTTCAAGTTTGTCCCGCCCAAGGGCGCAGACGTGATCGGCGACTGAGGCGGAAATCGGCGCATGCCGTCGGTGAGCGATCTATTCCCCAAGGCAAAGTCGGCGGCGCGCCAACGGACCGCGCGGGTTGCTACGCGCCCTTACCCGCGTTGCCGGTACTGTCGAGCCTATGGTTGACCTGTTCGGCACTGCGAGACCTGCAGCACCGTTAGCCGCGGCCATGCGCCCGCAATCCCTGGCCGAGGTGGTGGGCCAGCCGCATCTGCTCGGACCGGGCAAGCCGCTGCGCCTGGCGTTCGAATCGGGCAAGCCGCATTCCATGATCCTGTGGGGGCCGCCGGGGGTGGGCAAGACCACCCTGGCGCGTCTGATGGCCAACGCCTTCAATGCCGAATTCATCGCCCTGTCCGCGGCGTTTTCCGGGGTCAAGGACATCCGCGAGGCGGTGCAGCGCGCCGAAGTCGTGCTGGCGCAGTCAGGGCGGCACACCATTTTGTTCGTCGACGAGGTGCACCGCTTCAACAAGGGGCAGCAGGACGCATTTCTGCCCTTCGTCGAGCAGGGCTTGTTCACGTTCATCGGCGCCACCACCGAAAACCCCTCATTCGAAGTGAACAGCGCACTGCTGTCGCGCGCTGCGGTATATGTGCTCAAGAGCCTGAACGACGCGGAACTCGGACAGCTGCTCGAACGCGCCCTGGCCGGCCCGCTCGTTGGCCTGCAATTCGACACGGGCGCGCGAGAACGCCTGATCGGGCTCGCCGACGGCGATGCGCGGCGCCTGCTCAATCTGCTCGAGATCATCCAGACCGCCGCAGGCGAGACCGAGCACGGTATCGACGGCGCGTTCGTCGACCATGCCCTGTCGCGCAATCTGCGCCGATTCGACAAGGGCGGCGATGCTTTCTACGACCAGATCTCCGCCCTGCACAAGAGCGTGCGCGGCTCCAGCCCCGACGCCGCTTTGTACTGGATGGTACGCATGCTTGATGGCGGCGCCGACCCGCTCTACGTCGGCCGGCGGCTGGTGCGCATGGCCATGGAAGACGTGGGCCTCGCCGATCCGCGCGCGCTGCGCCTCGCGCTGGATGGCTGCGAGACCTACGAGCGGCTGGGCTCGCCCGAGGGCGAACTGGCGCTGGCCGAGGCGGTGATCTATCTCGCCTGCGCGGCGAAATCGAACGCGGTGTACGTGGCGTATAATGACGCCCGTGCGTTCGTCGGACAAGACCAGTCGCGACTGGTGCCGGAGCATCTGCGCAACGCGCCGACCAAGCTGATGAAGGAACTGGGCTATGGGCGCGAATACCGCTACGCCCACGACGAACCGGATGCCTACGCCGCGGACGAACATTATTTTCCGGAAGGCATGCCCGAAGTGAATTGGTACCGGCCGACGCCGCGCGGTCTGGAGGCCAGGATCTCCGAGAAGCTTGCCTACCTGCGCGAGCTCGACAGAAAAGCGAAGAAGTCTTAACGCGGATTCCTTAGATCCTTCCATGCTCGATATTCAATCATTGCGTAACGATCCTGAAGGCGTCGCGAATCGGCTCGCGCTGCGACCCTTCCATCTCGATGGCGCGGCGTTCCAGGCGCTGGAGCAGGAGCGCAAGCTGGTGCAAACGCGTACCCAGGAACTTCAGGCCGCGCGCAACAGCCTGTCCAAGCGCATCGGCCAGGCGAAGGGCAATGGTGAAGATGTTTCGGCGCTGATGAGCGAGGCAAGCGGGGCCAACGCCGAGCTGCAGTCCCTGGAAGCAAAGCTGCTTCAGATCCAGGCGAGGCTGCAAGATTTCCTGCTGCTGATACCCAACCTGCCGCATGCCAGCGTTCCGCCGGGCCAATCGGCGGAAGACAACGCCGAGGTGCGCCGCTACGGCACGCCGCGGCAGTTCGATTTTCCGGTGAAAGACCATGTCGACCTCGGCGAAGGGCTGGGAATGCTCGATTTCGCCACCGCCACCAAGATCAGCGGCGCGCGCTTTTCGCTCATGACCGGGCCGCTCGCGCGCTTGCACCGAGCCCTTGCCCAATTCATGCTCGACGTGCATACGCGCGAGCATGGCTACACCGAGGTCTATGCGCCTTACCTGGTGAATGCGGCGAGCCTGCGCGGCACCGGGCAGCTGCCGAAATTCGAGGAGGACCTTTTTAGGCTCCCGTTCGGTTTGGAAGAGCCCACGCCCAAGGAGATCGAAGAAGTCGCAACACAGGGTGTGAGCTCGCTCGCGTCTCCGCGGCAAAGAAATCTCTACCTCATCCCGACTGCCGAAGTGCCGGTCACTAACATCGTGCGCGACGAGATCGTGCCGCTCGCGCTGCTGCCGCTCAAATTCGTCTGCCACACACCCTGCTTCAGGAGCGAGGCCGGCTCCTACGGCAAGGACACGCGCGGCATGATACGCCAGCATCAGTTCGACAAGGTCGAGTTGGTGCAGATCATCCGGCCGGAGAAATCCTACGCCGGCCTGGAGGAGTTGACCGGCCATGCAGAGACGATCCTGCAAAAGCTGGAACTGCCTTACCGCGTGATGGCGCTGTGCGCGGGCGACATGGGTTTTTCCGCCGCCAAGACCTACGACCTCGAAGTGTGGCTGCCCGGGCAGAACGCCTACCGCGAGATTTCCTCATGCAGCAATTTCGAGGCCTTCCAGGCGCGGCGCATGCAGGCGCGCTTTCGCAATGAGAAGGGCAAGCCCGAGCTGGTGCATACCTTGAACGGTTCCGCACTGGCGGTAGGGCGCACCTTGGTCGCGGTGCTGGAGAACTATCAGAATGCCGATGGCAGCGTGTCGGTTCCGCCGGCGCTACGAGCTTATATGGACGGGGTGGAGCGCATCCAACGCTGCACTTGAATTTCTGTTCGCTCAGACACTGGGCTTGCTGGTAAAATACGCCCCGAAGGAAGTCCCCTTGGGGGACGCCCCGAAGGTCTCGATCCCCCTTCCTCGGTCCCGCTTGACGGGAGAGGGGAAAGTCCCCTTGGGGGACGCGGCCCGGAAAGGTGGCTGAGTGGTCGAAAGCGCCGGACTCGAAATCCGGTGTACGGTTCTCCGTACCGTGGGTTCGAATCCCACCCTTTCCGCCAGAATCAATGAGTTAGGCGGCACACGGGCTGCCATATATTTGGCTTTGGCACCGAATATTGGACAATGTCCAATATTTTGCGGCGGAATGGCATGAAGATTGGTTTTGCCAGGCCCGGCTGGTGCATCTGTCGGCTCTACTGTTCGCAAGACAAATTGCAAATTTGGGACAGTAGTGGTAGAGTAAAACGTCGCGTTCGTATGCCACTACGTTATATCTGGCGCGAGCGCCTATACAAAGCCCCGAAAGGGGCTTTCCTTTATCTACTAAAATCCGAAAGGACTTTATTATGGATCGTCACGCTATATTCGTAGATGCTGGCTATTTCTTTTCCGCTGGCGCACAAGCTGCCCAAGGGCAGCAAATCCAAAGAAAACTGATCTCCCTAAAGGCCCCTGATAAGGCTTTGGAAGCATTGCGCGCGGCCGCCTTCTCGCAAGCGGGAAACGTGCCTCTACTAAGGACATATTGGTATGACGCAATGCCAGGCCCACGCTTGTCCCTGGAGCAAAGCAATATCGCTATGCTGCCATACGTCAAGCTGCGGCTTGGCGTCCTAAACAACGTAGGTGAGCAAAAGGGCGTCGATTCGTTGATCGTTACAGATTTGATTGATCTCGCGCGGAATAGAGCAATCACGGACGCGGTGATTATCTCTGGCGACGAAGATTTGCGCATCGCCGTTCAGGTTGCACAGTCATTTGGTGTTCGTGTGCATGTTCTGGCTGCTGGCGAGCCAAGAAACAACGTGAGCGCATCACTTCAGATGGAGGCTGATTCGGTAGGTTCCTTACCTAGCAAGTGGTTTATCGAGCATTTTGCAATTAATGCGCCTGTTGCGGCTGCGGCTGCGCCGGCAACAAAACAAGCCGCACCGGCTCCTGCGGGCAAAGCGTTATCTATCGATGAAGCGGCCGAAAAGATCAGCATGGAATTGTTAACCACTGCAACAGGGGAACAGCTGAAAGGATTAAAGGCCCACTTTGTTTCGAGCAATTCTGTCCCCCCTGATTTTGATCGTCGCTTAATCGCCAAAACCGCGGTAACACTCGCTGGCCGTAAGTTTTCTGGAGACGAAATGCGCCAGATAAGGGGCGTCTTTGTGAAGACAGTTAGGTCAATTAAATGAATCGGCTTCGGCGGCTTTTTTGTATCTGGCGTCCGGATTGATAAAATTACGGACGCCCGATAACCAAATGCTTTAAGCGGAAGAGAGAAGGTGGCTATGACGCTGCGAATAATTTCAAGGCAGTTATGTCGTCAAATCTTCGAACGTTATTGAACTAGTTTCCCGTAACTGAAATAGAAAAATCGCGCCGGATTGGAAGTGCGGTCTGCGGAGATCAAACCTCTGCAGACCGCCATTTTTTTCTGTCAAATATCTAAGACCAGGCCCAGCGTTGGCGCCACTTTCCGAAGAGTGCACGATCGAAAAATATTGAACGGTTGCGGGTACAATACTGCAAACCGTCAGGTCGTTGCGCGCGATCGGGTGCCGGACTCGAAATCCGGTGTACGGTTCTCCGTACCGTGGGTTCGAATCCCACCCTTCCGCCATACCAAAAAAGCGACCGACGCGCGCTTTTTTAATTGGTTTCGGCCGCCCTTCGGCTATTCTTGACCCATGTCCTCATCAGCCGCCACTGCAGAACTCCTCCGACCGCTCACGGAGGAGCGTGCTTTGTTCTGGTGCGTGCTGGCTTCGATCGCGCTGCATGCACTGGTGTTGCTCGGCATGTCCCGGGGGGACACGCCGGCGCCGCCGGCCAGGACGCTGTTGGTATTGACGGCAACGCTGGCACCTTTCGCTGCGGCGCCGCATCCACCTGTGCAGCCGCCGCAACCGAGGCTTGCGCCGCCGCCACCTCCCGAACCGGTTTCAGCGCCGCGTCCGGCATTGACCAAGCCTGCAACTGCTCCGACACCGGGCCCGCAACAGACAGCGCCTGCCGAACCGGCAAAGGTTCGACCGCCTGAGCCCGCGACGGCGACGCCCGGCTCGGCGGTTTCGAGCACGCAGCCCGCGGCGCCGGTCCAAGCCAGGACGGCGCCTCAGGCACCCGCCGGCATCCCCGCGACCGAGGCCACCGCCAAGTCCGGCAACGAGGCGGACAAAGGAACGCTGGAGCAATACCGTCTGGCTCTGATCGTGGCAACCAGGCGCTACAAGCGTTATCCGGCGATTGCCATGGAGAAGGGTTGGCAGGGCAAGGTGGAGGTCCACATGGTGATCGGCGCCAACGGCATGCTAGCCAACGCCTCGATCAAGACCGGCAGCGGCCACGAGATCCTGGATAACCAGGCGCTGGACATGCTCAAGAAAGGCAAGACCACGGTGCCGATTCCGGTCAGCTTGCGCGGTCGCGAATTCAGCATCGACGTCCCGGTGATCTTCAACCTGGACAATCCGAACTCCTGAGAATCTGCTGCAAAAAGAGGCCGGGGTGGGAAAGAAAGGATCCAGCTCCTTCCTTGGGCCTTTTTCTTATATCCCCCAGATAGATCGAACACCGATCGGCCGAGGGCGGGCCTCGTACGCCCAACGGAAGTCCTCTTGGAGGACAAACGGGAGCGGCGCGTTACCCAGGCTGGGCAATGATGCGGCGTGCACCGTTGTAACGCCGCACCCAGTAGTCGGCGCGCAGGTTTTCCACGCGGACTTCACCGCCGCTTGCAGGGGCGTGGATGAAGCGTTCCTCGCCCAGATAGATACCGACGTGCGAGTACTCGCGCCGCTGGGTGTTGTAGAACACCAGGTCGCCGGGCCTGAGCGTGCCGCGCTCGACCGCTTGGCCGAGGAGGCTGAGCTCGAAAGTATTGCGCGGCAGGGCCAGCCCCGCGCCTTCCCGATACACGTAGGCTACCAGGCCGCTGCAGTCGAAGCCGGTCTGCGGCGATAAGCCGCCCGCTCGGTAAGGCGTGCCCAAATGCGCCAGGGCCTGCAAAGCGATGCTGCTCGCCCTGTCGCTCGCATGGATCACCGGAGCCGTGGCGGCCGCTGGCTCGGCCTCGGTCTCCGGCAGGCGCACTGACTTGCTTGCGCATCCGCTCAGGATCAAGGCGATGAAACCGATAAAAAACAGTAGATTATACTTCCGCATTGAAGTAATCTAGGAGATATATAGGAAAAAGTAAAGAAATATTGACACTACAGGAGCGCGACCGGCGACCGCATCAGGCGTTAGACGGATATTGTCGTCCTCACCGGGATATCCCTAAGCCGGACAAGCCGGAAGCGAACAGGCTTGCTTATGCGTCCATCGTCTCCCGCTACATCGGGAGACCTGCTGAAACCCAAAAGAACCGAGATTCATCGCCAATTGTGCCGCCACTTGATTCGTGACTGATTCAACCAGAGATTCCGCATTCATGCCTCTTCCCGCAGACGACCAGCTCGAGGCCGTGTTCGGCGCCGACGGCGCGCTCTCCCGCGCCATACCCGCGTTTCGCGTGCGCCGGCAGCAAGTCGAGATGGCGCAGGCCATCGCCCAGGCGATGCGCGACAACAGCCTGCTGGTGGCCGAAGCCGGCACCGGCACCGGCAAGACTTTCGCCTACCTGGTGCCGGCGCTGCTCGCGGGCGGCAAGGTCATTATTTCCACCGGCACCAAGAATCTGCAGGACCAGCTCTACAAACGTGATCTACCGACGGTGCGCGATGCGCTGCGGGTTCCGCTCAGCACGGCGCTACTCAAGGGACGCGCGAATTACGTCTGCCACCATCACCTGGAGGGCGCGATCAAAGACGGACGCTTCGCCAGCCGCGAGGACGTGGCGCATTTGCACAAGATCGCGCGCTTTGCCAAAGTGAGCAGGACCGGCGACCGGGCGGAACTCGCCGACGTGCCCGAGAATGCGTCCGCCTGGCAGTCGGCGACCTCGACGCGCGAGAACTGCCTGGGTCAGGATTGCCGGCAGTACAAGGAATGTTTCGTCATGGCGGCGCGGCGCGAAGCGCAGAACGCCGATATCGTCGTGGTCAACCATCATCTTTTTTTCGCCGATGTGATGTTGAAGGACGAGGGCATGGCCGAACTGCTGCCGGCCTGCAACGCCGTGATATTCGACGAGGCGCATCAGTTGCCGGAAACGGCGACGCTGTTTTTCGGCGAAAACCTGAGCTCGGGCCAACTGCTCGATCTGTGCCGCGACACGCTGGTGGAAGCGATCGCCGGCGCCGGCGACGTGCCCGAGATGCGTCCGGCCGTGGCCGCCGTGGAGAAGGCGAGCCGCGATGCGCGGCTCGCGCTGCCGCTCGATAGCGCGCGCCTTAACTATGCCGCGGCGACGGCGAAGAAGGCGTTCAGCGAGACGCTTGCCCTTCTCGACGACAGGCTGAAGCAGTTGTCGAAGCTGCTGGAGACGCAGGCGCAGCGCGGCGAAGGTCTCGCGAACTGCTGGCGGCGCGCGCTCGATTTGCACGCCCGGCTCGAGCGCTGGCTAGCCGCGGAGTCGGCGGGCATGGTGCGCTGGACCGAAACCTACAGCGCCAGCTTCCAGTTGAACGCGGCGCCGCTGGACATCGCCGAGATCTTCCGCAAGCAATTGCAGGGCCATCCGCGCGCCTGGATTTTCACCTCGGCGACACTCGCCGTGAACCGCGATTTCGCCCATTACACCGGCGAGATGGGCCTGGATGCGGCGCGCACGGCATGTTGGGACAGCCCGTTCAATTACCCGGAGCAGGCGCTGCTGTATGTGCCCGAGGGCCTGCCCGAGCCTAACGATGCGGCGCACACCGCCGCAGTGGTTAAGGCGGCCTGGCCGGTGATCGAAGCCAGCCGCGGCCGCGCTTTCCTTCTGTTCACGACTTTGCGCGCCATGCGCCGCGCGCACGAGCTGCTGCGGGAGCGCTTCGAAGCGCAAGGCGTGGACTACCCGTTGCTGTTGCAGGGCGAGGGTAGCCGCAGCGAGTTGCTCGAGCGTTTCCGGCGGCTCGGCAACGCGGTGCTGGTGGCGAGCCAGAGCTTTTGGGAAGGCGTGGACGTGCGCGGCGAAGCGCTGTCGCTGGTGGTGATAGACAAGCTGCCGTTCGCGCCGCCCGACGATCCGGTGCTCGCCGCCCGCATCGAATATCTGAACAAGCAAGGCAAGAACGCCTTCATGGAGTACCAGCTTCCGCGCGCGGCGATCAGCCTGAAGCAGGGCGCCGGGCGCTTGATCCGCGACGAAATCGATCGCGGCGTGCTCATGATCTGCGACCCGCGGCTCATCAGCAAGCACTATGGGCGGCGCATCTGGATGAGCCTGCCGGCGATGCGGCGCACGCGCGTGCTCGACCAGGTGACGGAGTTCTTCGCCGCCGCTCCGGTAGAATAGCGGCGGTAAAATGACATGAATATCCTCGTAACGGGCGCTGCCGGCTTCATCGGTTCGACACTTGCGCGACGGCTGCTGGAACGGGGCGACCGCGTCGTCGGGCTGGACAATCTCAACGACTATTACGACGTCAAGCTGAAAGAAGCGCGGCTGGCGCGCCTGCGTGCCTACCCCGGTTTCGAATTCGAACGCGCCGACATCGTCGAGCGCGAGCGCATGGCCCGGCTGTTCGCCGAGCGCAGGTTTGATGCTGTCATGCACCTCGCCGCGCAAGCCGGGGTGCGCTATTCGATCGAAAACCCGAGCGCTTACATCGACGCCAACCTGGTCGGGTTTGCCAACGTCATCGAAGGCGCGCGCCGCTCCAGCGTCGGGCACTTCGTGTTCGCGTCGTCGAGTTCCGTTTACGGCGCAAACGCCAAGCTACCGTTCGCCGAGGACGACAATATCGATCACCCGGTGTCGCTTTATGCGGCGACGAAGAAGGCGAACGAGCTGATGGCGCATAGTTACGCCCATCTGTACCGCCTGCCTTGTACCGGTTTGCGCTTTTTCACCGTGTACGGTCCATGGGGGCGGCCGGACATGGCGCTGTTCAAGTTCACGCGCGGCATGCTCGCCGGCGAGGCGATACCGGTGTTCAATCGCGGCGACATGGTGCGCGACTTCACTTACGTGGATGACATCGTCGAAGGCGTACTCAGGGTGATGGACCGGCCCGCGCGACCTGACCCGGCCTGGACGGCGCTTGCGCCGACGCCATCGAGCAGCAATGCGCCCTACCGGATCTACAACTTGGGCAACAACCAGCCGGTGAAGCTCATGCGCTATATCGAAGTGCTCGAGCAGTGTCTGGGCAAGAAAGCGAAACTGGATCTGCTGCCGCTGCAGGCCGGCGATGTGCCCGAGACCATCGCCGACGTATCGCGGCTAGCGGCAGCGGTAGGGTTCAAGCCTGCCACGCCGATCGAAACCGGCATCGGGCGCTTCGTCGAATGGTATCGTTCGTATTACCGGGTTTGATTGCCAGCGTGATTGCAGGCGTATATGCGTGGCGATTTAAATCGCACCCACGCGTTGTTGCAGAGTTGCGATTTTGGACAAAAGCAACCTCAAGCCGCGGTTGCTTTTATCCATAACCGTGTTTTCTGGTACGGATGCGCTTTTCATCCGTACCAGAAAACACGGTTGGCGCGCGCGAGCGCGCAATGGACGCACATCGACATCGACGAACATAGGAGGATACATCGAGCTGTAGCGATCTAACTTGCGCGGACGGCGGCCCGTCCGCGCGGATCGCCTATTGCACGCGGATGAAAAGCACATCCGTGCGCAATCGACGATCTTGGATAAAAGCAACCCCAAGCCGTTATTGCCTTTATCCGGAACCGTGATTTTGGTACGGATGGTTTCTATCCGTACCAAAAACACGGTTTGCGCGCGAGCGCGCGCAATGGGCGCACATTGAAATCGACGAACATAGGAGGATAAATCCAGCTGTGGCGATGTAACTTTCGCGGA
>JACRAS010000169.1 GCA_016234705.1 Betaproteobacteria bacterium
TTCGATCGCCACGGCCAAGGAGGTCTACCGAGTGGTCATCAATCCGGATACCCTGCAAGTGGATGAAAAGGCGACCAAGGCCTTGCGGGCGCGTTGAGACTCATCGACCAATCGTGCCGGAGACGAGACCGCAGGTCGGACCGTTCAAGGAGATCTGCGGTCACACCGGCATAATGCGAGCCATGGCCAGACAACGACCTAGACCGCGCAAGGCCCCGACGCTGAAAAAGATCCTACGGCCGCTGGCTGGCGACAGCCACCGTCGCGCCTCGGTCGATATTCATCGCTATCTGCGCGACCTTATTCTTTCGAACGTCCTGCCGCCGGAAACAATTCTGTCGCAGGTTGAGGTCGCCGATTGCCTCAAGGTCAGCCGCACGCCCGTGCGCGAGGCGCTGCGGATGCTGATGGAAGAAGGCCTGGTCAAGGCCGAACCCAATTATCGTTGTCGGGTGTTGGGTTTCGATCCGCGTGAACTGGAAGCGCTCTATGTTTCGCGCATTGCCAATGAGGGAATTGCGGCGACCGTCACTGTGCAAAGCATGACCGATAAGGACGTCGAAATCCTCGCGGAGCTTTTGCGCCAACTGCGCAAAGATGAAAAGCAACATAATCTTCGCCGTTGGCTCAAGAACCATCGGGCATTTCATCAGATGCTATTCTGCCGGGCGAACCCGTTGCTGCAGAAACGCATGACCGTCGATAACCAGCGCAGCGAACGATACGTCTACAACGCCGCGCAGGCGGGACTCACCGAGATATTTCGTCGCGCCGCCATCGAACATGAGGAACTCTATCAGGCCTGCAAGCGGCGCCAACCTGCGACGGTTGTCGCTTTGTTGACCGACCATCTCGCCGCCGCTGCAATCGATATCATGGCTGAGTTCGCTCCCAATTGGGAACCGACAACACTGCGGAATGCGGCCCGGCTCATGCGCAGTGGGGCGGCACATCTCGACGATGCGTGAACTCATAAGCACGCCCATGGATAACTCGCAGAAGCCCTCTCCTTTCCAAAATTCATAATCGGAGAATGGTAGAGACGAGCATTAAAACGGTGGCTGTCCTTCCCGAAAATCATATCCACACGTAGCGATGATGCAGCCCCGAAAGAACCGGCGTAGCGACAACAGCTCCACATCGCTGGTCCGCCCGACCCATCGCAGCATCCTTAAGCAGCGATCGATGCGTTCGCGACTGATTATAATAACGAAGGACTGCGTGGTGGCGGACGCAGTCGTAGTCGAACCCGTCTCCACTCGCAAATTCCCTGCTAACAGGGAAATGAACGGGAAATTTCGCTAAATTAGCGCGCTTTATAAGATTCCCAATTATTTCGACGGAACAGGGACTCCGGTACAGGAACAGGGGATTTTTTTTGGCAAAATCGAATGCGGCGTCGGATGCAGTTTCGCTACAGACAGGTCGTATTCCGCTCGTTCGAACTCACTCCCCCCGCAGCTCGGCAGCCGCGTCAAGAACGGCGCGGATGACCTTGTCGTAGCCGGTGCACCGGCAAAGGTTGCCGGCGAGCCAGTAGCGCGTCTCGGTTTCCGTCGGGTTCGGATTGCGGTCCAGCAAGGCCTTGGCCGCGATCAGCAGGCCCGGCGTGCAGAAGCCGCACTGAAGCGCCGCATGCTCGAGGAATTTCCGCTGCAGCGGGTGGAGATCTTGGCCCTGCGCCAAGCCCTCAACCGTCTCGATCGCGTGTCCTTCAGCCTCGACCGCAAGCATCAGGCACGAGCAGACCAGGCGACCGTCGACCATCACGCTGCAAGCGCCGCAGTCGCCCGAGCTGCATCCCTCTTTGCTGCCGGTCAGATGAAGCTCGTCACGCAGCACGTCCAGCAGTGTGAGCTGCGGCTCGCACAGAAACTCGGTAGGCTCGCCGTTGATGGTGGTCGATACGCGATGCTTGCTCATCGACGCTCCCTTGCGCGCTTGTAGGCGATAACCGCCGCCCGGCGTGCGATCACGCCGGCAACCTTGGTCCTGAATTCGATCGTCCCGCGCTTGTCGTCGATCGGCTTACAGGCGCGCCGCGCCGCCTGGTCGAGCGCGGCGAGCGCCGTCTCGTCGAGCATGCGCCCAACCAAAGCGGCAGCGGCCTCGGGAACCAGGATCGCGGTTGGCGCCACGGCACCCAGCACGACCCTCGCATCGGTGCAGGCGCCGCCGGAATCAAGCGTAACGCTGATCCCGGCACCAACCACGGCAATATCCATCTCGGTCCGCGGAATGAAGCGGAGGTAGGCGTCCGCCGAGTGGGGCGGCCGCTTGGGCAGATGAAACTCGACGATGAACTCGTCCGCCCGCAGGGAGGTACGCCCCGGACCCGTGGCGATGCTCTCCACGGGAACCTCGCGCCGCCCGTTGGCACCCGCGACCACGCAGGTCGCGCGCGCGGCGATCAGCGCTGGGACGCTGTCAGCCGCCGGCGACGCATTGCAGAGATTGCCGGCGAGTGACGCCCGCCCCTGCACCTGGGTCGAGCCGATCAGATTGGCGGCCTCGACCACCCCGGGCCAGGCCTGCCGGAGAGCTTCGCATTCGCCGATCACGGCACCGGGCGTCGCGGCGCCGATCGCAAAGACGCCACCCTGCTCGCGAATGCCGGAGATGCCGGGAATCTTCTTGATATCGACGATCAGGTCCGGCTTGATTCGGCCGGAACGGAGCTGAACCAGCAGATCGGTCCCGCCGGATAGGACCTTCGCAAGGCCGGAGGCTCCGGCCAAGATGCGAACGGCCTCCTCGACCGTCGACGGGGCTATATAATTGAGCATGCGATTGGCGTCTCCAAACTTGCGAGCGGGACGCTAGTCCAGCATTGGTTAGCGGTCTAGGCCGAAGCAAGACTTCGCGACGGCTACGCGCGCATGGCTCATCCGATTGCAGAACATCTTGCATTTGCGCGCTGCCCGCGCGACTCTTATAAATTGGCGGACGCAACACGCCGGTTAGGCGAGGTAATTGTGAGCGATACCATCTCCCGCGATAATGGAAAAATTGTAAAACCCTTCAAGTGGATTGGGACGCGGCCGGTTCGTCCGGACGGCGTGCCGAAGGTCACGGGGCTTGCCCAGTACGGTGCCGATTTGGCACTGCCCGGCATGCTGGTCGGCCGCATCCTGCGTTCACCCCACGCTCATGCCCGCATTCGATCGATCGATACCTCGAAGGCGGCGGCGCTGCCCGGCGTCAAGGCTGTCATAACGTCGGCGAACTTCCCCGAGCAGAAGTTCGAATATGTCGGCCCGGAGCGCGTGGCGCAGAATTTCTGGCATATGACGCGCAACATCATGGCGCGCGAGAAAGTGCTCTATGAGGGCCATTCGATAGCTGCAGTGGCGGCCGTCAGCAA
>JACRAS010000175.1 GCA_016234705.1 Betaproteobacteria bacterium
AACAGGATACCGCCAACTGGTCGACCGTTGGCCTCGAAGCTGCATCGTTGTTCGTGTTGCAGGCGCATCTGTCCGGCGGCGAGCCGGCAGCTAGGCGCGATCTCGCCGAGATCGTGGCGGCCGCACGCACGGCCGGACTCTACAGCAATCTGATCACGTCGGCGGTCGGGCTCACGCCGCCGACTTTGGCACGGCTCGCCGACGCCGGCCTCGACCACGTGCAGGTCTCGATCCAGGATAGCGAGGAAAAATCCGCCGACCATATCGCCGGCTACGACGGCGCCTCGGCGCGCAAGCGCTCGCTCGCGACGGAAGTCGTGAAGCTCGGGCTGCCGCTCACCGTCAATATGGTGGTGCACCGCGCCAATATCGGCCGCATCGAGGCGATGGTGGAACTAGCGCTATCGCTCGGAGCCTCGCGGATCGAGATCGCGCATGTGCAGTATTACGGCTGGGCGCTGAAGAACCGCGCCGCGCTGATGCCGACGCGCGAGCAGGTCGAGGTGGCCGTGTGCGCCGTCGAAGACCTGCGCAAGCGCCATCACGGCCGCATCGTCATCGACGCGGTGGTGCCTGATTACTATGCGCGCTTCCCGAAGCCTTGCGTCGGCGGCTGGGGCCGGCGCTCGCTCAATGTTACGCCGGCGGGCAAGGTACTGCCCTGCCACGCCGCCGAGGTTATTCCCGGGCTGGAATTCTGGACCGTGCGCGAGCATTCGCTCGGGCATATCTGGCGGTCCTCGCCGGCCTTTGCGGCGTTCCGCGGCACCGCCTGGATGCAGGAGCCGTGCAGGAGTTGCGCGCGCCGCGATCAGGATTTCGGTGGCTGCCGCTGCCAGGCCTTTCTGATTGCCGGCGACGCGCGCGCCGCCGATCCGGTATGTCACCTCTCGCCGCAGCATGCCCTGGTCGAGCAATTGGCCACCGCGCGCGAGGACGTGACCTACAGCTACCGGGGCTCCTGATCACGCGGAATTGGCAGACCCCCGATTGCAACCCGTGGGGCAAATGGTGGAGACTTACCCACACATGGCGGCGCGCTCCGCGGCGGCCGATTTCGGGTTAAGCCGCGGAGACAAGCGCCTCCACATCAGGGAGAACTTCGATGAATCAGCGTGTCACGGCTCGGCGTCGCCTATTGCTTGCCAGCACGATCGCCGGCCTTCTGCTGGCCGCTCCGGTTTCCGCCCAGCAACCGCCCGCTTCCGCTCCACCCGCCGCCGCGCCTCCCGCGGCGTCGGCACCTCCGGCTGCCGCAGCCCCGGCCGCTACACCTGCCGCGCCGCGGTCGTTGGTCGGTACGCCGTTATTCGGCCGCCCGGAAGGCAACGAAGCCGCCGCCAAGTTGGCGCCGGTCGCCGCGCCGCCGATTCCAGCGGCGCCCGACAAGCTGCCGACCGCCAAGCTCAAGCTGCCGCCGGGCTTCAACATTGAGGTTTATGCCAGCGGCATTCCCAACGCGCGCTCGTTGCGCCTGGGGACTGAGGGCACACTCTTCGTCGGCAACCGTTTCATCGGCAAGGTGTTCGCGATCGTCAAGAAGGACGGCAAGACCGAGATGAAGACGATCGCCGAGGGCTTGCATCGGCCGAACGGGCTCGCCTTCCACAAGGGCACGCTCTACGTCGCCGAGCTCTCCAAGGTCTGGCGCTTCGACAACATCGAAAAGAATCTCGACAAGCCCGAAAAGAAGCTCATCTACGACAACCTGCCGAAGGATGAGCCGCACGGCTGGAAGTTCATCGCCGTCGGGCCGGACGAGAAACTGTATGTCCCGGTCGGACAGCCGGGCAACAACGTGTTGAACGACGATGCGCACGGCCAAATCCGCCGCATCAATCTAGACGGCAGCGGAGCGGAAGTGATAGCGCGCGGCGTGCGCAACACGGTCGGCTTCGACTGGCATCCTGTGTCGAAGCAGCTCTACTTCACCGACAATGGCCGCGACTGGATGTCAGAGGACGTTCCGAACGACGAGCTCAACCGCGTCACCAAGGTGGGCGAGCATTTCGGGTCGCCCTACTGCTACCAGGGCAATCTGTCGGATACTGAATTCGGCTGGGGCCATGCCTGCAGCGAGTTCACCCCGCCGGTCGCACTGCTCGGTCCGCACACCGCCGCGCTCGGCATGCGGTTCTATACCGGCGGCCAGTTCCCGGCGAAGTACAAGAACGGTGCGTTCATTGCACGCCATGGCTCGTGGAACCGCTCGAAGAAGCTCGGCGGCGACGTATTGTTCGTGACGTTCAACAAGAACGGCACCGTCAAGTCGATGGAGCCGTTCATGACCGGCTTCTTGGTCGACAACAAATACATCGGCCGTCCAGTGGATATCGAGCAGATGAAGGATGGCTCGCTGCTGATATCCGACGATTGGAACGGCGCGGTCTATCGCATCAGCTACGGCAAGGCAAAAGTCGCCGGCCGCTGACCTGTCATGAAACGGCCGGGGGACTTGGCTCCCGGCCGTTTCCATTTCGGCACCCCACATCATGCGACTCCTTGACGTCACGCGCAGCCTCTGCGCCGCCGCGATGCTGATGGGCGTCGCCGGCCAGCCGCTCCTCGCCGAGACGTTGGCGGAGCGCATGGCGCCATGTCTGGCCTGCCATGGCGAGACCGGCCAGTCCGACACGCCGGAGACGCCGTCGCTCGGCGGCCAGCCGGCGCCCTATCTGTTGATCCAGCTTTACCTGTTTCGCGAAAAGCAGCGCGTCGTCGAAATCATGAACGAGATGACCAAGGGCTTCACCGACGACGACCTGCGCGCATTCTCCGATCAATTATCCAAGCTGCCGCCGCCAAAGCCGCCGGGTGATACGCCGGACGAAGCCCGCACGCAGAACGGCCGCATGCTGATCACGCAGCATCGCTGCAACAACTGCCACGACTTGAATCTGGCCGGCCGCGAAAGCGTTCCGCACATCGCCAACCAGCGCGAGGATTATCTCGCCAAAACGCTGCGCGAGTACAAGAGCAATGTCCGTCACGGCTACGATGCTGTCATGGCTGACGTGCTTACGCCGATCACCGACGCGCAGATTCTCGATCTGGCGTATTCCATCGCGCGCTTTCGCTAAGTATAAGCAACGCAACCCGCTGATTGCCCGGCACGTCTCGCGATGTGCTACGAGCGTCAAACTGCTCGCGGCACGGCAATATGAAGAGGGCCTTCAATGCTTATGAACAAGCGAACAATTTCTATCGAATTTGGCCACTGCGATCCGTCCGGCATTGTCTACAACCCGCACTACTTCATCTGGTTTGACTCGTCCGTGCATGCTTTGCTGGCAAGCGGCGGCGTGACCTTGAAGGCGCTGATGTCAGAATTCGGCATCGATGGTATTCCGGTCGTTGACTACAAGTGCAAGTTTTTCGCGCCGGCACGATGGGGTGACGAGTTGCTCTTCGAGACCGGGATCGTCGGCCTTCACCGCTGCGCCTTTGATATTCAACACCGTATCTTCAACGGCGGCGTGCTCGCCGTCGACTGCGCGGAGACAAGGGTCTGTACGGCCGTCGATCCGCAGCAGGGTCGGGTTGGGGCGCACCCATTGCCTGAGAAGCTAGTGGAAATATTTTCGCGGCCGTAGGCCGCAGTTAATTTTCGATCGAGCCCACAACTGATGGCTCGATCGCGTGTTTTAGGAATTCTATCAGGAATTTCGGCATTGCGCTGCCGCCGGCTATCACAGGGCAATATGCTTTAGAGTTAAATAGTTTAGACTTGTAATATATCGCACGTTGCGACATGCTGTTTCCTGCATACGAATTGCCGCAAGGGAGCCGACGATGCGCGCCGCATGTCTGGGGGGTGGTCCGGCCGGACTGTATTTCGCGATTTCCCTGAAACGGCGCGATCCCTCGCACGAGGTGGTCGTGGTCGAGCGCAACCGGCCGGACGACACCTTCGGCTGGGGCGTCGTGCTCTCCGATGAAACGCTCGGCAACCTCCATGCCAATGACCCCGAGAGCGCCGATCTCATCCGCAAGGATTTCGTCTATTGGGACGACATCGCGGTGCACTATCGCAATACGATCGTCACCTCGAGCGGCCACGGCTTCTGCGGCATCGGGCGTAAACGGCTGTTGAATATCCTGCAGGACCGCGCCCGCGCGCTCGGCGTCGATCTGCAATTCGAAACCGAAGCGCAAGACCTCGAGGCCTATCGGGATTTCGACCTGATCGTCGGCGCCGACGGCGTGAACTCGCGCGTGCGCGCGCACTACGCCGATCAATTCAAGCCCGACATCGAAGTGCGCGCCTGCAAATATGTCTGGCTCGGCACGCATCAGAAGTTTGACGACGCCTTCACCTTCATCTTCGAGCAAACCGAGCACGGCTGGATCTGGGCGCATGCCTATCAGTTCGATGCCGACACCGCGACTTTCATCGTCGAATGCTCGGAGGCGACGTGGCGTCGTGCCAGCTTCGATCGCATGAGCATCGAGGAGACCATTGCCGCCTGTGAGAAGATATTCGCGCGCAATCTGGGCGGACACACACTCATGTCCAATGCGCGCCATCTGCGCGGCTCGGCATGGCTCAACTTCAATCGCGTACTGTGCGAGCGTTGGAGCCACCGCAACATCGTGCTGCTGGGCGACGCCGCCGCGACCGCGCATTTTTCCGTGGGGTCCGGCTCAAAGCTCGCGATGGAGAGCGCCATCGCGCTGGCGGAATATCTGCACACTGAGCCCTCCATGGACGCCGCATTCAGGCGGTATGAGGACGAGCGCAGACTGGAAGTGTTGCGGTTGCAGAACGCGGCGCGCAATTCAACCGAATGGTTCGAGGACGTGGAGCGCTATCTCCACCTCGATCCGGTTCAGCTGAATTATTCGCTGCTGACCCGCTCGCAGCGCATCAGTCATGAGAATCTACGGCAACGCGACAGCGTCTGGCTGGCCGATGCCGAGAAGTGGTTCGAGAAAAATGCCACCGGCCGGGCGCCGCAAGTCAACCGTGCACCAATGTTTGTGCCGTTCCGCGCGCGCGGCGTCGAGCTGAAAAATCGTGTCGTGGTTTCGCCAATGGCGCAATATCGCGCGGTCGACGGCAGCCCGACCGACTGGCATTTCGTGCACTATGCGGAGCGCGCGAAAGGCGGTGCCGGGCTGGTCTTCACGGAGATGACATGCGTATCGCCGGAGGGACGCATCACGCCCGGTTGCACCGGCCTCTATCGAGACGAGCATGAGAAGGCCTGGAAACGCATCGTCGATTTTGTCCATGCCGAGACCGATGCGAAAATCGCCATTCAGCTTGGCCATTCCGGCGCCAAAGGGTCGACCCAGCTTGGCTGGGAGATGATGGATGCGCCGCTTGCCGCCGGCAATTGGGACATCGTGGCCCCGTCGGCCGTGCGTTGGAGCCCCGACAATCAGCTACCGCGCGCGATGACCCGCGCCGACATGGACAAAGTGCGCGACGATTATGTGCGCGCCGCGCAAATGGCGGTGCGCGCCGGCTTCGATTGGCTGGAGCTGCACTACGCCCACGGCTACCTGATGTCGTCCTTCATCACGCCGCTGACCAATAGGCGCAACGATGCGTATGGCGGCAGTCTGGAGAACCGCATGCGTTTCCCGCTCGAAGTGTTTCATGCTGTGCGTGCGGTCTGGCCAAAGGACAAACCGATATCGGTGCGTATTTCCGCACACGACTGGGTAGCGCCGGACGGCATCACGCCGCCGGACGCGGTCGCCATCTCGCGCATGTTGGGCGAAGCCGCCGTCGACCTCATCGATGTCTCGGCCGGGCAAACCTCGATGCGCGCCAAACCCGTTTATGGCCGCATGTTTCAGACGCCGTTCTCGGACCGCATCCGCAACGAGGCGCGGGTCGCCACCATGGCGGTCGGAAACATCTACGAGCCCGATCACGTCAACTCCATTTTGATGGCGGGGCGGGCGGATCTCGTCTGTCTGGCACGCCCGCATCTGGCCAATCCCTATTGGACGCTGCATGCCGCCGCCGATCTCCGCTACGACGGCGCGACCTGGCCGAAGCCCTATCTCGCCGGCCGCGACCAATTGCACCGGCGCAAGGCGCGCACCGACGTCATGACGGGGAAAGTGTGATGGGCGCGCTTGCCGACCGGCCGGTCAGCAAGCAGCGACTGCGGCTGTGGATCGGATTGCTGCGCACCGCGCGTGCGATCGAGGCCGAATTGCGCGAGCGCTTGCGGGTGGACTTTGCGACCACCTTGCCGCAATTCGATGTGATGGCCGCGCTCGCCCGCAAAAGCACCGGCATGACCATGACGGAGTTGTCGCGCTTTCTGATGGTATCGAACGGCAATGTCACCGGCATTATCGACCGGCTGGTGGCCGACAGACTTGTGTTGCGCAAGGCGCCGGCCGAAGATCGCCGCGCCTTTATCGTGCGGCTGACGCCGAAAGGCGCGGCGCGGTTCGCTCACATTGCAAAAGCCCATGAAGGCTGGGTCGACAAGCTGCTCTCGGAATTTGGCCACGCGGAAACGGAGACTATGCTCCGACATCTCGACGGGCTCGCCAGCCGTATCCGCAATGGAGGATTGCGCGCATGACTCATAACCCGCCACTCGGCCCGTCCGCGCATGTCGACACGTTCGCGCGCGACAATCTTCCGCCGTTCGATCAGTGGCCCGATCTCATTCTCGACCGGCCCGAGTTCCAGTATCCGGAACGGCTCAACATTGCGGTCGAGCTGACCGACCGCATGGTGGAGCAAGGCTTCGGCGATCACGTGGCGCTGATCGGCAATGGACGGCGGCGCACCTACAAGGAACTAGCCGATTGGTCGAACCGGTTGGCGCATGCGCTGGTCGAAAACTACGGCGTCAAGCCGGGAAATCGGGTGCTGATCCGCTCCGGTAACAATCCGGCGTTGGTCGCGGCCTGGCTTGCCGCCACCAAGGCCGGCGCGGTGGTGGTCAATACCATGCCGCTGCTGCGCGCCGGCGAACTCGGCAAGATCGTCGATAAAGCCGAGATCGCGCTCGCGCTCACCGATAGCCGCATCGCCGATGAGCTTGTCGCCACCGCAAAGACCAGCCGCTTCCTCAAGCAGGTCGTCGGCTTCGACGGCACGTCCAATCACGACGCCGAGCTCGACCGCATTGCGCTCGACAAGCCGGTAAGGTTCGACGCGGTGAATACCGGCCGCGACGACGTAGCGTTGCTCGGCTTCACCTCGGGCACCACCGGCGAGCCGAAGGCCACGATGCATTTCCACCGCGACCTGCTGATCATCGCCGACGGCTATGCCCGCGACGTGCTGAATATCACACCCGACGACATATTCGTCGGTTCGCCGCCACTGGCGTTCACCTTCGGTCTCGGCGGGTTGGCGATCTTCCCATTGCGGTTTGGCGCCACCGCGACGCTGCTGGAAAATGCGTCGCCGGCCAATATGATCGAGATCATAGAAACCTATAAGGCCACGATCTGCTTCACCGCGCCGACCGCCTATCGCGTCATGATGGCGGCCATGGACAAGGGCGCCGATCTATCGTCGCTGCGGCTCGCGGTGTCGGCCGGCGAAACGCTGCCGCCGCCGGTGTTCGCGGATTGGACGCGCAAGACCGGCAAACCGATTCTCGATGGCATCGGCACCACCGAATTGCTGCACATCTTCATTACCAACCGGATCGGCGATGCGATCGCGGGCGCGACCGGACGACCGGTCAACGGCTACCAAGCCAAGATCGTCGATGAGCACATGAAAGAGGTCGCGCCGGGCACGGTCGGGCGGCTGGCGGTGCGCGGGCCGACCGGCTGCCGCTATCTCGCCGACACGCGGCAGACATCCTATGTGCGCGACGGCTGGAATCTGACCGGCGACGCCTTCCTGTGCGATGCCGACGGCCGTTTCCATTTTGCCGCCCGCGCCGACGATATGATCGTGTCGGCCGGCTACAATATCGCGGGTCCGGAAGTCGAGGCGGCGCTGCTCCAGCATCCCGATGTGGCCGAATGCGCGGTGGTCGGCGCCCCCGACACCGAGCGCGGACAGATCGTCGCAGCCTATGTCGTGCTCAAACCCGACGTCATCGGCGACGCGCTGTGCATCAAGCGGCTGCAAGATCACGTCAAGGCGGTGATTGCGCCGTACAAATATCCCCGCTCGATCAGCTTTATCGACGTCTTGCCGAAGACCCAGACCGGCAAAATCCAGCGCTTCAAGCTGCGCGAGCAATCTTGAAATTGAACGTCCATAAGCACATACAATTTTGAAATTCTGCGGCCCGACGATTGGGTGGTCGCCAAGGCCTATAGCAACGGCATCGCCGCCGAGGCGCCGACAACGAACGCGGCTACTCCACGGCCACGCTTCGTCTGGCGACACCGCGCGCCTTGACCACCACCTTGATCGCATTGTCGGTGTGGTTCTTGGCGTAGCCAATGGCGGTCGGCAGATCCTCCAGCGCAAACGTGTGGGTGTGGACCTTGCCGGCATCGAATCGTTTTTGCCGCATCAAGGCTTCGGCGCGGTGGGTTGCGCTCTTGCCCTCGCCGCGGATGCCGTACAGATAGATATTGTTGCGAACGACGTGCGCGATATCGACCGGCACCTGTTCGTGCATGAAGGCGGCGAGACAGACTTTGCCGCCGCGATTGACCATATGGACCGCCATGTTCACCGCATTTGGCGCGGCCGAACATTCGACCGCATAATCGACGCCCTTGCCGCCATTGAGTTGACGCACCGCTTCGACGGCATCAACGTTGCTGACGTTGACGACGTGATCGGCGCCGAGCTCGCGCCCGATCTTGAGGCGATCGTCGGTCAACCCGGTGAGGATGACAGGCGAGGCGCCGAGCGCCTTGGCGACCGCCGTCGTCAGCAAGCCAATCGGACCGGGGCCGATCACCGCCACGCTTTCGCCGGCGACGAGACCGCCGAGTTCGGTCAATGCATACATGGCCGTGCCGGCGGTGACGACGAGCGCGCCGACCTCGTCAGGCATTTCATCGGCGAGGCCGACCAGCGTGTTGATATGGTTGACCTGGTACTCGCAAAATCCGCCGTCGGTGGTAAATCCGTTGGCGCGATGACCTTTGTCGACCTGGCCATAATTCAAGCCATAGTTGTGGCATGAGGTGTACATGCCCTCGCGGCAGCGCTTGCATTGCCCGCAGCCGGCATGAATTTCGCAAGCAACCCGCTGTCCAATGGCGAACTCGTCGACGCCAGGCCCGAGGGCGACCACCGTTCCCATGTATTCGTGGCCGGGCGTCCAGTTCTTGTTGAACGGCAGTCCGCCTTCGATCAGCGCAGGCGGACCGTAATAAATATTGTCGAGATCTGTGGCGCAGATCGCCACGGCGTCGATGCGGATCAGCACCTCGGCCTTGGCCGGCACCGGTACGGGTTTCCGTTTCAGGATCAACTGCCCCGGATCGCCGAGCACCCAGGCCTGCATGGTATCCGGGATTGTATAGCGCTTGTCCGTGGTTACGGCGGCAGGAGCGAGCATAATGGGCCTCATTAATCTCGTTAATAGTGCGGCGCGAAACTGCGACACTATCGAACGACAGTTTTCACCAGAGCGTTCCGTGGCCTTGATGTAAATCAAGGTTATCGCAGAAAGACTTAGGGATGCTACCGACGTTGCGCGCGACAGGTCCGGCATTTCCGGGCCCGAGCGGGCGTGAGCCTCGCGCGCGAAATCAATGACGAAGCGGCGACGGCCGTTTCGTCCGAATTATACACCGACATAGTCCGAAGCTTCGTTGCGACTTCAACCGAATGCCACAAGGGAGAGAGACCTGATGAAAAGATTGTGGAGCTTACTGGCGGCGTCCGTGCTGTTGGGCGCCCTCGGTCAAGGGCCCGCGAACGCGGCCGACCCGACCAAGATCAAAGTCGGCATTCTGCTCCCGCTCACCGGGACGTTTGCCGCGGTTGCTGAAACCCAGAAGCAGGGCGCGCTGCTGGCGGTCGATGTCGTCAACAAGCGGGGCGGTCTCAACATGCCGTGGGGCAAGGTGACGGTGGAAGGCGTGGTCGACGACGATGAAGCCAAGCTCGACGTCGGCGTCCGGCGCTACCGCTACATGGTTTCGGAAGGCGTCAAAGGCGTCGGCGGTCAGACCTGGGCGCCGCTCGCTTACGCCCTCAATGCCATCGTTTCCAAGGAACCGATGCCGTACTTCCCCATCTGCGTGATGGCGAAGGAGGCCTTCCAGAAGGGCAAGCTCGCCGATTCCACCTTCGCCGTGGCATACAGCCCATGGACGGTTGGCTATATGGCCGGCAAGTCAGCAGTGCAAACGCTGGGCAAGAAGAAAATCTTCTTCCTGGCTCGCTCCGACAGCTGGGGCTGGGACATGCGCGACGGTGTCTATGCGGCGGCGAAGGAATTCGGCGCCACGATCGTCGGCTATGACGAGGTGTCGTTGGGCACCAGCGATTACACCACCATCTTGCAGAAAGTTCGGGCGGCAAAGCCGGATGTCTTTATCGCCGCTCAGTTTGCGGCCGACTCGGTGGCGCTCCTCAAGCAGGTGCATCAGATGGGCCTCGGCAAGGAGATGACCATTTTCAATGGCTTCATCACCAACGTGGTCGCCAAAGGCTTGCCGCCTGAAGCGCTGCAGGGCGTCTACGCCATGCACTACTTCTATTACGACCTGAGCGGGTTTGCGGACAAGGAAGCGGCAAAGAGCGCGCAGGAGTTCACCGCGCTGTTCCGCGCTAAATACAACACACCGCCCGATGCCTATGCCACGATCGCGTACGTCGCCTACACGGAAATGTTCCGCGGGTTCGAGGCCGCCAAGTCGTTTGACGCGCCCAAGGTATCCGCTGCACTGATGGCCAACGGCGGCAAATTCAACACCGTCAAGGGACCCGCCAATTGGCGTCAGGATCATTCGGCCGCCTACAAATACGCTGCGTTCCTGGTCAAGGGGAAAGGTCCCGGCGAGCAAAAGAATGAATGGGACCTGTTCAGCGTGATTGGTTCCATGGGCGGCGAATCCGTTCTGCCGCCGCTCAAGGCCCTTGGTTACTGACATCCGCTTCGATCGGGCGATCTTCGCCTTCGGTCGATGAAACGCCGTCAATCTCCGCCCCAGCGCTTGCATCGCGCATGCGCCGGGGCGGAAGTATGACAAAAGGATTCCCTGTGAGTGACGCGCGCGTCGAGATCATCCGGGCGGAAGGCATCACCAAACGGTTTGGGGCCCTCGTCGCCGTTGACAACGTCAATTATTCGCTGCGGGAAAACGAGGTCGCCGGCATCATCGGGTCGAACGGCGCCGGCAAGACCACACTGTTCAATCTGCTGACGGGCTATTACCCACCCGACCAAGGAACGATTCGCTATAAGGGCGAAGACGTTACCCGCATGACGCCGCAGCAACGGGTCGCCCGCGGCCTGATGCGGACGTTCCAGTTGACGGCCACGTTCGACAATCTCAGCGTGATCGACAATCTGGTGCTCGCTTTTTTCCGGGCCCACCGGAAATCGTCCATGCTGCAACTGCTTTTGAACACCTGCAAGGGACAGCGCAACGATCCGAAGATCCTCGAGACGTTGGAAACATTCGATCTGCAACACGTGCGCGACCGGGAGGTGAAGAACCTCAGCCTGGGTGAAAAGCGGCGCTTGGAGATCGCCATGGCCATCCTGGCCGAGCCCAAGGTGCTGCTCCTCGACGAACCGCTCGCGGGGCTATCCGAATCGGAAATCCAGAGCGTCCTCAATGTCCTGCGCCAACGCGTCGGCCGGCAGACGATTCTGATCGTCGAGCACAAGATCTCCCACGTGCAGGGGTTCCTGCAGCGGCTCACCGTGATGCACGAAGGCCGCGTCATCGCCGACGGCGGGGTCGAGGAATGTCTGCGGCATCCGGAAGTACGCAGAAGCTACTGGCAGATCGAAACGACTTCCGAGCAGGACAGGACTGTCGTTGCATGACGAACGATGACGATATCCTGACGGTCAGCGGCCTCAATGTCTCCTATGGCGAATCGAAGGTTCTTTTCGATATCAGCGTGAACGTGCGGCCGGGCCAGGTCGTCGCCTGCGTCGGTCGCAACGGCGCCGGTAAGTCGACCCTGCTCAAGAGCATTGCCGGATTCCTCAAACCGATGTCGGGATCAATCGGCTCCGGCAAGACCAATTTGATCGGCATGGCCGCCTACGTCATCGCGGGATTGGGGATCAAATACATTCCCCAGGACAAGAAGGTTTTTTCCGATCTGACAGTACGGGAGAACCTCGAACTCGGCAGCTACGCCAGCCAGGATTACGACTGGGGCCCGGTATTCGACTATTTCCCCAAGCTGAAGGTGCTGATGGACCGCAAGGCGGGCTATTTGAGCGGCGGTGAGCGTCAGATGTTGATGATCGGCCGCGCGATTCTAGGCGGCCCCAAACTGCTGCTGGTGGACGAGCCGACTGAAGGGTTAGCCCCCAGCATCGTGATGCACCTGAAGCACGTCTTCGGGGAATTGAGCAAGAAAACGGCGCTGGTGATCGTCGAGCAGAATCTGCCTTTGGTATGCGCCATCGCCGACAAAGTGTACGCCTTGAAGGAAGGTCGCATCATGGCGGAGCTAAAGGACCGCGACTCGATCAAGCCCGAGATGTGCGAAAAATATCTCTAGAAGTGAATCGATAAGGGTAATCGCGATGAACGTCTTGCGATGGTGGTGGGGTTTGCTGCTGGCGTTTGCGCTGCTGGCGCTGCTGCGGATAGTTTTGCCGCTGCCCTTCGCCAATGAGATCATTATTTTTTCGATTTACACCATGGGCTGCAGCTTCCTTCTGGGCCGCGTGGGCTACATATCGTTCGGTCAGCCGGCCTATCTCGCCGTGGGCGCCTATGCGACGGCGTTTTACCTCTATTATTTCGGGACCAATGCCTACGTCGGCATTCTCATCGGCATTATGGCGGGGATTGTCGTGTCTCTCGCGGTCGGTCTGTTCTTCGTCAGGTTGCGCGGCGATTACTTCGCCCTGGTGAATCTCGCGCTGGCGGTGATCATCTATTATCTCATGCAGAAAGTCCTGGCAGATATCACCCACGGCGACAACGGGCTGTGGTTCCTGACCAACTTGGCTTCCACGCCCGTGCTGGACATATCGCGGCCGGACCAATTCTTCATTTTCGCGTTCCTGATCGCCTTCGCCGTTTGGGCGTTCTACAAATATATCGACGACTCCATCTTCGGCGCCTGCTGCCTGGCAACCAAGATCAACGACGACAAGCTGAGGTTCCTCGGGTACAGCAGCTTCAACATCCGGCTGTTTGCCTTCGTCATCGCCAATACGACGACCGCGCTGGCAGGGTCGATGTATGCGGTCTACCTCGGCTTCGTCAGCCCGGAGATCACCAGCCCGGCGCGTGCCGCCGACCCGGTGGTGGTGACGATTCTCGGTGGGCTGGGCACGCTTTATGGACCGATCGTCGGCGCGATTGCCTTCACCGGCATGAAAGATCTGGTCAGCAAGGTCATCGGCAATTGGGAGCTGATCATCGGTTTCCTGTTGGTTTTCGTTATGCTCGCCGGAGAGAAAGGCATCTGGGGCACGGTGGAGCCTTTCCTGAAGCGAATGTTTTCACGCGCGAAAGTGCCACCCGGTGCGGGTGACAGCGGAGTGAACAGCCGATGATCGACGCACAACTGCTGATCTCCGGGGTCATCTTCGGCCTGAGCATGGGAAGCATCTTCTTCCTGATGACGATTGGACTCTCCCTCTGCTTCGGCCTGATGCGCATCATCAGCCTCGACCAGCTGCTCTATTATTCGGTCGGAGCCTACATCACCTACTCCGTCAGCCTGGCGATAGGAGACATCTGGCTCGGCGTGCTTGCCGGAGTCATCGTCGGGGGTCTCACCGCCTTGGCGGTGGAACGGGTGGTTTTCCGGCGCATCTACGAACGGGATCTCGCCTTCACCATGATCACGTCCTTCGGCGTTCTGATCGGCGGTGTGGGCGTCATCAAGTATTTCTGGGGGCTGGTACCGCGTCCGGTGCCCGTGCCGATCGATGTCCAGGTCTTCATTATCGGTACGGAAATCTCCGTCTATCGTCTGGTTGTTGTCGGCATCGCCGCGCTGGTTTACGTCGGCATCTGGCTGTTCCTGAACCGCACCATTATCGGCAAAGCGATTCGCGCCGGCATCGAGGATGTCGAGCACGTCGAGGGGCTTGGCATCAACGTCTACCGGCTCTTCACCATCACTTTTGTCATCGCCGGAGGGTTGTCCGGATTGGCCGGAGGGTTGCACGCGCCGCTGATCATGGTGGACCCCAATATGGGGCTCGAGGTGCTGGCCTTTGCCTTCATGGTCGTGATCATCGGCGGCTTGGGGAGCATCAAGGGAACCCTGATATCCGCCATCTTGGTGGGACAGGTCATCTCCCTGGGTTCTATCATCTATGCGCCGCTGGCGCAGATGGCCCCCTTCGCCATCATGCTGCTGGTTCTGCTGATTAAGCCGACCGGCCTGTTCGGCAGTCCCTTGCTGAAGCGATAAGACGCTGCGCCTTGGCGCAACGTGCGGGGCGCGGTCACCGCACGCGCGGATCTGACGGCGTCATTCGCGGTAAACGTCGACGAACGCCACTTCGTCCAGTCAGGCGGAAATCTGCCGGCGCTCGCCGGCGCGCTTCGCATTGATTGCGGTCAGTATCTTTTCCGATGTAGCGGGAAGCGAGGTGATGCGCACCCCGACTGCGTCGTGGATGGCGTTCAATATTGCCGCCGCGGTCGGTACCAGACTTGGTTCGCCGACGCCCTTGGCACCAAACGGGCCCGTCGGATCATAGTTTTGGACGATGTCGACGACGATTTCCGGCATGTCAAGCGACGTCGGCATGATGTAATTGGTGAGATTGGGATTGATTTGGCAACCTTCGGCGTTGAACAGCATCTCTTCCTGCAGCGCGAAACCAACGCCCATGGATATGCCGCCCTCAACCTGGCCCTCCACCAGCATCGGATTGATCGGCGTGCCGCAGTCGTGCGCGGCTACAATACGCAGCACATCGACTTCGCCGGTCTCGTCGTCCACCTCCACCTCCGCGATCTGCGTGGCGTAGACATAGGTGCTGAATGGTTTGCCCTGCCCGGTTTCCGGATCCATGGCAACGGTCGGCGGATTCCAGGAGGCGCTGCCGATCGGAGGCTGGCCGAGAACGACCTGGGCGCGCTTGGCGACCTCACCGATCGAGACGCTGCGCTGCGGAAATCCTTTCACCTGAATTTTGCGGTCGCGTGCCTCGAGCTGGCTCGGCGCCACCTGCAGCATCTGCGCTGCCGTGTCGAACAGAATAGCTCTGGCGTTCTCGGCGGCCAGGCGAATGGCATTGCCGGTGACATAGGTCGTGCGGCTGGCGATGGCGCCGGTATCCATCGGCGTGGTGTCGGTATCGGCGGAGACGACATGCACGTCATCAGCGGCGATGCCGAGCGCCTCGGCGGCAATCTGGCCCAGCACCGTGAGCGAGCCCTGGCCCGTCTCGACTGTCCCGGTGAGGACGGTGGCGGTGCCGTCTTCATTCACCTTCACCACCGCCGCGCTCGGGTTGGCGTCGACGGTGAAGCCGATCGGATACCACATGCAAGCAATGCCGCGTCCCCGCCGCTTCATGACCGTGTCTCCCATCCGAACCGATCAGCCGCGTTGCGCAGCGACTCCTTGACCACGACGCTATGCAGCACCTGGCCGGTGGGACTCGACGAACCTTCGTCGAACACGTTGCGCAGCCGGATCTCGAGCGGGTCGATGCCGAGCGCCTTGGCGATGTCGTCCATGTGCGATTCATAGGCGAAGCACACTTGCGGCGCGCCGAAGCCGCGCATCGCTCCGGTCATGGTCTTGTTGGTGTAAACGACGCGTGCCTCCGAGTGGATATTGTCTATTTTATAGGGTCCGGAGGCGAGGATGCAGGCCTTGCCGAGCGTGGTCGCGCTCCACGAGCAATAGGCGCCGCCATCGAGGATAAGCCGCACGCTACGGGCCAGGATGCGGCCGTCCTTGGTCACGCCGGTCTTGTATTCCATGATGAACGGGTGGCGTGTCGTGCTCGAGATGAACTCATCGTTGCGTGTGAACACACCCTTGACCGGCCGACCCGTCTTCCTCGACAGCAATGCCAAAGCCGGCTCCTGGCTGATCTCGTTCTTGCCGCCGAAGTTGCCGCCGACAGTAGTACCGATCAGACGAACGCGATTCATCGGCAGCTTGAGCGTGCGGGCGAGGTCGGCGCGCGCCAGCGTGATGCGTCCGATGGTCGCCCAGACCGTCAGGCGGCCATTGGCATCCCAGTCGGCGATCGCGGCATGCGGCTCGAGCGGAACATGTTCGACCATTTGCGTGGTGAACCGGGCTTCGAAGATTTGATCCGACTGCGCAAAACCCTTCTCGATGTCGCCTTTGCGGATTACCTTGCTGGCATAGATATTGCTGTTGGGCGCATGCACCTTGTGCGCATCGTCGCGCATCGCTTCGACCGGATCGAACACGGCTGGAAGCGGCTGATACTCGACGACGATCTTCTCCACCGCCTCCGCGGCGATCTGCTCGCTCACCGCCGCCACCGCGGCCACGCCGTCGCCGGCATGGCGGACGATGGGATCGGCGAGCACCGGCTGATCCTGAAAAGTCGGCCCGAAGGAATTAACGGGAACCTCGTTTCCGGTCAGGACGGCCATAACCCCGGGCATCGCTTCGGCGGCGCTGGTATCGATGCGCTTGATGCGCGCGGACGCAATCCCTGCGCGTTTGACTTTGGCATAGAGCATGCCGGGAAAAGCCAGATCGTCGATATATTTCGTCTGGCCCAGCCCGTGGTTGCGGCTGTCTGGACGGGTAACCCGCTGACCGACCGCGCGAGTCTGCTGACCAGGCTGCGGTACCAGCGGCTCGATCGGGATGGTCTTGGGCGGTACGGCTGCCGGCAGCCAGCGGGCCTCGTCGGCGTAGCGTAATGTTTCGCCGATCGCCGTCCGCTCGCGCGTCAGGGTTTTTGGTTCATCGGCCATGGCGTTGCCCGTGCATTTCCAACTGGCGCGTTTCTTCCGTTCGCGGATGCCGCATCATGCGTGCGGCATCCTGCACCGCCTCGACGATCTTGGTGTAGCCGGTGCAGCGGCAGAGGTTGCCGGCGAGAGCGTCGCGGATATCGTGCGACGAGGGATCCGGATTGTCGTCGAGCAGAGCCTTGGCCGAGAGCAGCATGCCCGGCCCGCAGAAGCCACATTGCAGCGCACCGCTTTCCTCGAAGACCTTTTGCAGCGGATGCAGCTTGTCCTTTGTGGCGAGCCCTTCGATCGTGAGCACCTGGCGACCATCGGCCTGCGCGGCCAACATCAGGCAGGCGTTGACCGCCATCCCGTCGACGAGGACAGTGCAGGCGCCACAGTCGCCGACGTCGCAACCGAGCTTGGTGCCCGTCAGTTGAAAATAGTCACGCAAGAGCTTGAGCAAGGTCGTTTCCGGCGGCACCGACGCGCTGCGCACGCTGCCGTTGACGGTGATGGTCACGTCGGTCACGAAACGCGCTCCTTGTTCTTTGCGGTCGCCCGGGCATAGGCCATCGTCAACGTGCGCTTCACCAGGACGGCAATGAGATCGCGCCGATATTCGGCGCTGGCGCGGAAATCGCTGATGGGTTTGGCCTCGGTCGCCGCGATCTGGCCAGCCTCGTCCATCGCCTCAGGGGTGATGGCGCGCCCGTCGAGAAACGCTTCCGCTCGCGGCGCCCGGATGACTGTCGGCGCAACCGCACCGAGCGCAATTCGCGGTGCGACGAAAGCGGTCCGCTCGCCGTCGACCCAAAGGCTCGCCGCCACGTTCACCAGCGCGAGCGCTTGGCCTTTGCGCAGGCCGAATTTCTGAAATGCCGTCGGCTTGCCGAGGTTCGGCTTGGAAATGATGATATCGACCAGTAACTCGCCGCTGCCCAGACTCGTCCGGCGCGGCCCCACGAACAAGTCCGCAAGCGGCATGCGCCGTTGACCGTTGGGACCGGCCACAGTGACCTGCGCTTCGAGCGCGATCAGCGCAGGTCCGCTATCCATTGACGGAACGCAAGTCATCAAGTTGCCGCCGATTGTGCCGAGGTTGCGCGTCTGCACGGCGCCGATGGAATGCGCAGCCTCGACCAGCGCGGGATACAAATCGCGAATGACGGTGGACCGCATGATCTCGCCATGGGTCACGAGCGCGCCGATGCGCAGCCCCTCCTCCGTCAAGGAGATGCCCTTGAGATCCTGAGCGCGGGAGATATCGACGACGACGCCCGGGGGACGCTTCGCGTCCTTCAGCTCGACCAGCAGGTCAGTGCCGCCGGCCAGAATTTTGGCCGCGCCGCCATGCTCGGCAAGCAGCGCGATGGCGTGACTGGAATCCCTGGCTGCGACGTATCCGAACGGCTTCATTCCAATTACTCTCGTGAGTTGTCATAAGGCATTGGGCCAGTCCCGTTCACGTGGCCAAATATCCGACCTGCAATGCGTTCGAAGGTTATCTTTCGCCGTTATGGCACTGATGTGCTTTGACCAATGTCAAACGGCCAAACAATCCTGGGCCGAACAAAAGCGGATCGCGCTGGGCTACAAGTTTCCAAAACCTCGGTGAATCATGGCGG
>JACRAS010000172.1 GCA_016234705.1 Betaproteobacteria bacterium
AACGCGGGGACGCGCGGGTTTTGGGACAAGCGTTTTGCGCATTCTCAAATTATCATTGCGAATCATCGCCGACGCGTTCCGGCATTTTATCGCCGACGACTGTTGGGCGATCGCCAGCCATATCGCTCTATCCACGCTGATGGCGATATTCCCGTTTCTGATCGTAGTCACTGCGCTGGCCGGCTTCTTCTTCGGCTCCAAAGAGCTTGCCGACGAGGCCGCGCGCATCCTGCTGGAGGCTTGGCCGAAGGAAGTAGCCGGCCCGATCGCGCTCGATATCGCCGGCGTGCTGACCGATACCCGCGGCGGCGTGCTGACCTTCGGCGTGTTGTTCGCACTCTACTTCGCCTCCAGCGGCGTCGAAAGCCTGCGCATCGGATTGAACCGTGCCTACAACACGCCCGAGTCGCGGTCATGGTGGCTGCTGCGAATGGAGTCGGTCGGCTATGTGCTGGTGGCCGCGGTGGCGATCCTGGCGTTCTCGTTCCTGGTCGTGCTGGCGCCGTTGATCTGGGACAAGCTCGTGCACACCGTGCCGACGCTGGAGCCGTTGAGCGACCTCATCACCTTCGCCCGATATGCCGTAGCCGTTGTGGTGCTGGTGATCGCGCTGCTGATCGTGCACTTGTGGCTGCCGGCCGGCCGGCGCTCGTTTGGCGAGATCGCGCCGGGCATCCTCGCCACGCTGCTGCTCTGGCTGATCAGCGGCGCCGCCTTCGGGCGCTATCTCGCCAGTTTCGCCTTCACCTATGTGTCGATGTATGCGGGGCTCGCCTCGGCCATGATCGCGCTGGTGTTTCTTTATGTTTGCGCGTCGATCTTCATTTATGGCGGCGAGTTGAATTCGGTGATCGGCAAAGAGCGCGGCAAGGCGCGCACAAAGTCTTTCAAGATTAAGGCGAAGCAATAATCGCCACGACTTCTGATTGCATCCGGTAAAATTTTCGTCGTAATGTGCTCATGGGGGTTTGCGTATGACGACTCCGATCTACGCCATATTCGAGGGTGGCGGCGCCAAGGGCCTTGCGCATGTCGCCGGCGTCGCGGCCGCGGAGTTGAACGAACTCGAATTCATCGGTGTTGCCGGCGCGTCGGCGGGCGCGCTGATCGCCACACTGGTCGCGGTCGGATACTCGGCCAGCGAGATGTTCGACCCCAATAATCCGATGGCCAACTTGTTGACGCGTCACGCCATCAGCCCACTCTCGCTGATCGGCGAAGCGGAGTGGCAGAAATTTGCCGCAACTACGAGCCAAGGCGCCAGGGTCCAGACCAAAGGTTGGTTGCAAGGCCCGAGAGCCACGATGAAGCGTGCGCGGTGCATGATCGGCGTCGCCAATGAAATCCGCCGCTCGGGCGGATATTTCTCCACCGACGAAATTCGCAAGCGCCTGGATTACTTCCTCCGCATCAAGCTGATGAAACATCACGCCGACGCAGGCCGGAAGGTCACCTTCACAGCGCCGATCAAGTTCAAAGATATCGATCCCGAGGTCGTGCCGCAGTGCTGCTCGCTCAAGGTCATCGTCACGGACATTACGAATGGCAGGCCGATTATCTTCGGCACGTCGGAGGCCCATCAGAACGTCGAAGTGGCCGAGGCAGTCGCCGCTTCGATCTCGATCCCCGGCGTGTTCAAGCCGGCGTACATACGATCCTACGCAGTGGCGCCGGACGCGCTCTATGCCGACGGTGGATTGGTTTCGAACCTGCCGATTTGGGTATTCGCCGAAGAAAAACTCAATTTCGAGCGAGCGGAAAACCCCAAAGGGCGCGTGCCGATTCTCGCATTTTCACTGATCACTGACGACGGCGCGCCGAAGCCGAACGGGACCGCCGCCGTCAGCGGCTTTTGGAACGTCCTCGCCTATGCCAAGCAGGTAGGCACCGCGGCGATCTTCGGTGGCCAGACGGTGGTGCACGAATTCGTTCCCGATCTGCTGCAGATTGCGATGCCCATTCGTCTCAAAACGACCGAGTTCGACTTCGACCTGCAGCGCGCGCTCGATGCTTATTATGAGGCCTATGCCGCGGCCGCCGGAACGCTCGTGCAGCAGATTAGGGTCCGGCCCGCGCGTGTTAATGCCGTTTTAGCGGACTTTCATAGGGACGTGATCGCCGCGATCCACCAGAGCTTCCCGCAAACAAAGATTCAGTCGCTGCGCGTCAGCCTCATCACGCGATTCGGCGCGTCGTCGTTTCGCATCGTGCATTCATACAATATGGCCGACGATGCCGACGACAGATTGGTGTTCTCGCAGAGAGCGCAAGGCGCGCCGAACGCCTTTTCGAATCGGGCGCCGGCCTTTATCGACTTCGCCAACACCTTCGCGGCAGGCAAAAACCCTTACATGACCAAATACGAGTTTGCGCTGGTGCGCAGGAGCCTACAATCCGCCATTTGTTTCCCGGTATTCAATGAAGCCCAGGCTTGGAATCAGGGCGCGTCTGAGAGGCCGGAACCACTCGGTGTCGTTGCTATTGACAGTGACTCCAACCTTGCCCACATATTCGGCGACAAGCCTGTGATGCAGGAAATCGCGATCAAGAGCTTGAAATTCAACGAGGTTCTTCGAGCATAGAGGCCGCCATGGAAGAATCATTTCGCTTGCGAGCTGCCAAGGCCAAGAAGCGGGCAGCCCAACCGACCGAAGAGGCGCCGGGCGAGCCGCGGCGTCTATCCAAAGACAAGCCTGCCGTGACCATCAGCGATCTTAACTTCGCGGTGGACCCCGACACGCAGCGCCGCGTCGACGAAGAGCGATCAAAGGTGCGCGACATCCTCGGCTTCAAGTATGTCGTCTAGCGCTGATGGATCGGCCGGACACGGACGACCGATCACAGCATTAGCCGCCGCTAAATTACGCCCGCCGCTTCCTGCGCATCCTCCAGCGTCTTCAGGCCCTGGCGCGGGGCGTTGACCATCACCGCCATGTTGCCGGGCGGGTGCAGGTTCTTCCACATCTTCATGTGCGCGAGCGGGATATTCTCCCAGGTGAACACCTCGCTCATGCAGGGATCGATGCGTTGCTCGAGCACGAAGCGGTTGGCTTGGCTGGCCTGCTTGAGGTGCGCGAAGTGCGAGCCCTGGATGCGCTTCTGCCGCATCCAGACGTAACGCGCATCGAAGGTGAGATTGTAGCCGGTGGTGCCGGCGCAGAACACCACCATGCCGCCGCGCTTGACCACCAGGCAGGAGACCGGGAAGGTCGCCTCGCCCGGATGCTCGAACACGATGTCGACGTCGCGCGTGCCGGTGATGTCCCAGATCGCCTTGCCGAAACGGCGCGCTTCTTTGGTCCAGTTATTGTACTCGGGCGTATTGACCGCCGGCATCTGGCCCCAGCACTTGAA
>JACRAS010000176.1 GCA_016234705.1 Betaproteobacteria bacterium
CTCATGTACAAAAGTACATTCCGGTTTCTCACCATTTTTTGCCTTGCCTCAACTGCGCTCGCTACGTTGTGCAGAGGTTTTATGGTGGAATCGGGTAAAATCAACACTCCGATTATACGTGTGCTTTTACTTTTTCAGAGAGACTTTATGCCCGCTTACCGCTCCCGCACTTCCACCCATGGCCGCAACATGGCCGGAGCACGCGCCTTGTGGCGCGCCACCGGCATGACCGAAGGCGACTTCGGCAAACCGATCATCGCCATTGCCAACTCGTTCACCCAGTTCGTGCCGGGTCACGTACACCTCAAGGACATGGGGCAACTGGTGGCGCGCGAGATCGAAAAGGCGGGCGGCATTGCCAAGGAATTCAACACCATCGCCATCGACGACGGCATCGCGATGGGCCACGAGGGGATGCTGTATTCGCTGCCCAGCCGCGAACTGATCGCCGACAGCGTGGAATACATGGTCAACGCGCATTGCGCCGACGCGCTGGTGTGTATTTCCAATTGCGACAAGATCACGCCGGGTATGCTGATGGCCGCGATGCGCCTGAACATTCCGGTGGTGTTCGTTTCGGGCGGGCCGATGGAGGCAGGCAAAGTCAACTGGCAGGGCAAGACCATCGGCCTTGATCTGATTGATGCGATGGTCGCCGCCGCTGATAGCAACGTCAGCACTGCGGAATGCGAAGCCATCGAGCGCGCCGCCTGCCCGACCTGCGGCTCCTGCTCAGGCATGTTCACCGCCAATTCGATGAACTGCCTGGCTGAGGCGCTGGGCCTGGCGCTGCCCGGCAACGGTACGCTGGTTGCAACGCACGCCGAACGGAAGCAGCTTTTCCTGCGCGCCGGGCGCCAGATCGTCGAATTGTGCCGACGCTACTATGAGCAGGACGATGCAAGTGTCCTGCCGCGTTCCATCGCCACGTTCGATGCGTTCGAGAACGCGATGACGCTGGACATTTCGATGGGCGGATCGACCAATACCGTGCTGCATCTGCTGGCGATCGCGCAGGAAGCGGAAGTGAATTTCACGATGCGCGACATGGATCGCCTGTCACGCCATGTGCCGACCTTGTGCAAGGTCGCGCCCTCTTCCGAATATCACATGGAAGACGTGCATCGCGCGGGCGGCATCATGGCGATCATGGGCGAACTAGACCGCGCCGGCCTGTTGCACGCCGATGCCAAAACGATATACAGCCCGACGCTGCGCGATGCGCTCAAGCAATGGGACGTCGCACAAACCGGCGATGGCGCGGTGAAGCAATTCTTCCGCGCAGCGCCCGGCGGGATCAGCACCACCATCGCATTCACCCAGTCCGTGCACTATCCGGAACTGGAGACCGACCGCAGCAACGGCTGCATCCGCGACAAGGCGCATGCCTACTCCCAGGACGGCGGATTGGCAGTGTTGCACGGCAATATTGCCGTGGATGGCTGCATCGTGAAGACAGCCGGCGTGGACGATAGCATCCTGAAATTTACCGGACGGGCGCGCGTCTTCGAGAGCCAGGACGACGCGGTGGCAGGGATACTTGCCGACCGGGTCGTAGCGGGCGACGTGGTGGTGATCCGCTATGAAGGACCGAAGGGCGGACCGGGGATGCAGGAAATGCTCTACCCCACCAGCTACATGAAATCGAAGGATCTGGGCAAGGTGTGCGCGCTGCTCACCGACGGGCGATTCTCCGGCGGCACCTCGGGCCTGAGCATCGGCCACGTTTCGCCGGAAGCCGCACGGGGCGGAGCAATCGGCTTGGTTGAAGATGGCGACACTATCGAGATCGACATTCCGCAACGCAGCATAACGCTTGCGGTTTCCGATGCGGAATTGGCGCGCCGCCGCGCCGCGATGGAGGCGAAAGGCAGCAAGGCATGGCAGCCGGTTAACCGCCATCGGCAGGTATCCGCCGCGCTGCGCGCCTACGCCGCCATGACAACCTCCGCCGACAAGGGCGCGGTGCGGGATGTGACGCAGATAGAGAAAAAATCGCCGTGACAACATCGCAGTCATTGAATGGGCGATTTGGCATTCCGGGGCAACTGAGCTTCCGCGAGGATGCCAGCGGTTTGGTTGTCGCGGAAATCAGCAACCCGCAGGCGACCGCATCGCTGTGTTTACAGGGCGC
>JACRAS010000170.1 GCA_016234705.1 Betaproteobacteria bacterium
CCATCCCCGATCAAGTCGAGGACAGGCTTTTTCGGGATCATGCGCGTGATGGGCGCAAAACGCATTTCCCGGAGATGGAATGACCGCGACTGAACAGCTGCAGATGGTGCCCTTGCGCGTGACGCGCAACGACCCGATCGCCGAAGGCATCCATCTGCTGGAATTCCGGGACGCCGGCGGCAAGGAGCTGCCGCAGTTTTCCGCCGGCGCGCATATCACGGTGCGCGTGCCGAACGGCATGTTGCGCAAATATTCGCTGTGCAACGACCCGGCCGAGCGCGACCGTTATCTGGTCGCGGTCAAGCGCGAGGTCGCCGGCCGCGGCGGCTCCAGCACCTTGATCGACCGCACCAAACCGGGTGACGAGCTGATGGTGACCGCGCCGGTCAACGATTTCGCATTGCCGCAGCGCGCGCAGGATTTCCTGTTCATCGCCGGCGGCATCGGCATCACGCCGATCATGGCGATGATCCGCCAGGTGCAGGCGGAGGGCAAACGCTTCCGGCTGTATTATTGCACGCGCTCGCCGGAAACGACCGCGTTCATCGACGAGCTGAGCAAGCCCGCGTTAAATGACAAGGTCACCATCCACCACGACTACGGCGATCCGGCCAAGTCGCTCGACCTCAAGCCGGTGCTGGCCGAACGCAAGAACCGCGAGCACCTCTACTGCTGCGGGCCGCGTCCGCTGATGGAAGCGGTGCGCGACATGACCGACCACTGGTCGTCGGCCGCGGTGCATTTCGAGGCGTTCAGCGAGGCGGACATCCACAAGGCGACCGACCGGCCGTTCAAAGTCAAGCTGACGAAGTCGAGCAAGGCGCTCGAGGTTCCGGCCGACAAGACGATCATGGAAGTCCTGCGCGAACACGGTCTCGAGGTGCCGAGCTCCTGCGAGACCGGCACCTGCGGCACCTGCCGCACTAAATTGCTGGCCGGGCAAGCCGACCACCGCGACCTGGTGCTGCACGAGCATGAGCGCAGCAACACCATCATGATCTGCGTCTCGCGCGCGACGAGCGACGAGATCACCATCGATCGCTGAAAATTATCGCTGAATACTGCGCAGATAGGCGGCGGCGGCGTGGGCGTCGTCTTCGCTAAATTTAATTTCCGGCATGTCGGGATGTGTGGAGGAGATGCCGCGTTCGAGCAGACGCGGAAACTGATCGAGATCGAAGTTGCGGCCGAGCGTGCGCAGCGGCAACGCATCGCGATTGGGGCTTTTGCCCCATCTTGCGACCGCATGGCAGCGCGAGCAGAACTCCCCGACCAGCGCGCGCCCGCGTCGGATCGAGTCTTGCGCCTGCGCTGCGTTGACCAGGCTTACCAGCGCCAGCAGAGCAAGGATAAGCGGCAGAATCGTGCGTGGCAGGTATTTCATTGCGAATCCTCTCTTCGCGGAAACCATGACACGCCAGTCGCAATAAAACAGCAACCACTTACAAAATTGAAATCACCCCCGGCACCACGACACCGACTGCTGCCTCAATTGCGCGGCTGACAAACAACACACATCGGAAAGGGTGTGTCGATGTCTAAATCCATCGAAGGTCAGTTGGCTGCCGCGTCGGCGACGATAGCCTTCTCCGCCTTTGCCGAGGCGTGCGGCAGGTCGCTTTTTGATTCATATCAAAACAACCGAAAAATAAATGCCATTACTTCAAGTCATATAAGAGCTTATACATGTGTTCGATGCATGCGCTAAGATGCATCAAATATTATTGCACCCGGTTTCTGGGTGAATAGTTTGCTGCATCTTTGTGCCGGCGTCGCAACAGCCGGAGAAGTCTGATGCGGACAAAATTTATAGTTTTTATATCGGCCATGCTTTTGTGGCCGTTCGCTGCCGAAGCCGCTTGTCCTCCTGGTAAGAACTGTACCGCTCCAGCACGCACCGCGCCGGCAGCACGATCAGCACCGGTGGTACGCTCGGCACCGGTGGTACGTTCAGCACCAGTGGTCCGCTCAACACCAACGGTGCGTCACACACCGACTGTGCGTTCAACGCCAACAGTGCGCTCAACGCCGACGGTACGCTCGACGCCGACGGTGCGTTCAACCCCGACAGTGCGTCACACGCCGACGGTGCGTTCAACTCCGACGGTCCGCTCAACACCGACCCCACAGATCAAGTCGCCGGGGCCTGGCAGGACCATCGTCGGTCCCG
>JACRAS010000018.1 GCA_016234705.1 Betaproteobacteria bacterium
CCTGCGCGCTGCGCGCGCCAACCCAGTTTTCCGAACGGATGAAAAGCGCATCCGTTCGGAAAACTGGGTTATGCAATTACTCAGCAACAATTGTCACATCCGCGCGAATGTTTTTGGTTGCGGCCGGCAGCCGCTCTAAGGTTAACACCAATCACGGCGCGGAGGTCTTATCCAACATCGCCCGGGCGGGCGCAGACGCGTCGAGGCGCGGGGCTGCAACTGGGAGCGCTTGAGCGTCTGTTGCATGCGCTCCTTTTCGGCGATGACCTTTTGCGCATACTGTTGGCCGTCATCGCCGAAAGCTCCGGCGTAGAGCTGCAGGCCGGGCATCAGACCGCCACCGCGGCGCATGGCGTCCTTGAGAATGCGCGTGCCCACCAGGATGTTGGTCATGGGATCGAGCACGGACTCCTCGCCGCCGTGTTCCTCCAGCTTGTCCTGGTGGAATTTCGGGATCACCTGCATCAGGCCCTTGGCGCCCATGACGCTCTCGGCGATGGGATTGAAGCGCGACTCGACCGCCATCACTGCCAGGATCAGCAGAGGGTCCATGCCCAGCCGACTGCCGGCTTCATGCGCCGCCCCGACCAGTTGCTCGGTCGCGTCCAGCGCCACTTTGTACCTGCGCGATAGATACACGGCGAGCGCGCGATTCTGCGGACTCTCGGCATCGGCCGTGGACCCGTACAGGGAAATGCCTTCGTGGCGGATGGTGCCGAATACGGCGGACGCCGGTCCCGGCTGCGCACTGTGATCAACGACCGGGCGCGCCCCCATCAGCAGCGCGATTGCCGCGACAGCCCCGAGCACGGCTAAGCCGTTGTGCAGGAGCGCCCTAATCGAAGTGTAGGTCTGCACGGCAAACTGTTTCAGGTTGTCCATGTGCTACCTCCTTGCCAAATAAATGTACTAAGAAACGTACTTAGCGTGCTGCATCGCCTGGCTACGTGACACAGTCTCAGGAACGCCTGCTCGTATGATAAGGAGCGTCTGCATTCCTGCTGCCCAAGGTGGCGTGCTTCGTGCGGTTCACAGTCAAGCGAGCACGCTTGCAACAAGCACACTATCTCTCAAGCAAAAACTTCTAAAATCTAGTTACTTGAAACGGCTTGTTAAAGTGCCGTTAGAACTATAAGGAACTGCGATCAAAACCTGACTGAGACGCTAGCCGGCTTTGCGGCGGATACAGACGTGGTGTAATGCAATAAATGCTATTATATTGAATATATTAACTTATGTCAAGTACCGCCAAAACGTGTGTTGCTGCGCAAGAAAACAGCCTAAACCCGAAATTGACGTTGCCCCAGACTTCAGGCAATCTAGTCGTGGGCTTAGGCCTGCCCAAGAAACGATCCCAGCCACGTTACCTGCGGTCCCGTAAAAGAAAGCGGGTCGCGCAGCCGGGAACAATTCAGCTTAGGGCGAATGTCCGCGGTACAGCCTTCGCTTGCGCTGGGGCTGACCGCGAGACATCCTTACCTACGCTACGGCCTTGAGCCTGTTGGAAAAGGCCAAGCAGCTGCCGGATTCAGGGCGGTTTTCGCCCCTGGCGTCGCCGCAGTCGATGGGGCTACTGGAGCCATCATCGGACGTGCTGCCGGCATCGCCGGTTTCACAGCAGGTTTAGCCTTTTTTTTTGCCGCTTTCTTTTTGGCGGCTGGCTTTTTGGCCTTTTTAGCTGGCTTTTTTTTAGCCGCTTTTTTTTTCGCAGGTTTTTTCTTGGCGGCCTTTTTCTTGGCCGCTTTCTTTTTTGCCGGCTTTTTAGCTACTGCCCTCTTCTTTTTGGCTTTTTTAGCCGGTTTTTTCGCTGCTTTCTTTGCTTTTTTCTTCGTTGCCATGGTAAAGCTCCTTCATCAAAGTTAAAGAAAAACAACTACTGCAAACCCGGCTTTGTTAGCCCGGATTATCCAGCCGGCCGGGGCGAACCCCAGCCTGCCGAATCCCTTGCCTGCACATGCGCTCGGGCCTCATGCGGCCTTGCGCTCCAGCAGGTCACGATACAAAACGGCGGGATCGAGTTCGATCCCGCCATCCCAAACCAGGGTCATTGCCGCGGGATCAATCGCCACCCGGCGAAACTGATCCTGGTCGCGCCAAAGCTTGAACGCGCCGATTTCCAGCAAATTGCCGAGGAACACGCTTCCCTCCAGCCCGTCGTCGAAACGCAGCCACAAACTGTAGTCGCTATCCGCCCGAAACTCGGTCAACTTACCCATGAATGCCTCCGCTGAACACCGACGGAATGAAAGTTGCTAATCCCAACTGAGCGCGCCTCCGGTCTGGTACTCGATCACCCGGGTTTCGAAGAAGTTGCGCTCTTTCTTCAGATCGGTCATTTCGCTCATCCAGGGGAAAGGGTTGCTCGCCCCTGGATAAAGCTGTTCCACGCCGATCTGCTGGCAACGGCGATTGGCGATGTAGCGCAGATATTCCTTGAACATCGGCGCATTCAAGCCGAGCACGCCGCGCGGCATCGTATCCTCCGCATAGCGGTACTCGAGTTCGACTGCCGTTTTCATGTAGCCCTGGATCTCCTCGCGGAATGTCGGGGTCCAGAGATGCGGGTTTTCCATCTTGATCTGGTTGATCAGGTCGATGCCGAAATTGCAGTGCATCGACTCGTCGCGCAGGATGTACTGGTACTGCTCCGCGGCGCCGGTCATCTTGTTCTGGCGTCCCATGGCGAGAATCTGGGCAAAGCCGACGTAGAAGAACAGCCCCTCCATGATGCAGGCAAACACGATCAGGCTTTTCAGCAGTCGCTGGTCGGCCTCGGGCATACCGGTCTTGAACGCGGGATCGGTGAGCGTGTCGATGAACGGGATCAGAAACTCGTCCTTGTCGCGGATGCTGCGAATCTCGTGATAGGCGTTGAACACCTCGCCTTCGTCCAAGCCCAGGCTCTCGACGATGTACTGGTAGGCGTGGGTATGGATCGCCTCTTCGAAAGCCTGGCGCAGCAGATACTGGCGGCACTCCGGCGCGCTGATGTGGCGATAGGTGCCGAGCACGATGTTGTTCGCGGCGAGCGAGTCGGCGGTGACAAAAAAGCCGAGATTGCGCGTGATGATGCGGCGCTCATCTTCGGTCAGACCGTTCGGGTCCTTCCAGGTGGCGATGTCGCGGCTCATGTTGATTTCCTGCGGCATCCAGTGGTTGGCGCAGGCGGCGAGATACTTCTCCCACGCCCATTTGTACTTGAACGGCACCAGCTGGTTGACATCGGTGAGCCCGTTGATGATGCGCTTGTCCTCTACGCGGATACGGCGCAGATGTTCGGCGCTCGCCGCCTGCTCGGCTTGCTCGGGCACCTGCTCTTGGCGCGCCGCGGCAGGCGCCGATGACGTGGGCATGAATCCCCGCGCCGCCTGCATCCCCAGGCCGGGGATCGGGGAAAGCGCCACTTCGTCATCAAAATTGAGCATGTTCATCTCTCCAGTCTTCTTGCCTGCTTACTGGCATGCCTCGCATTCCGCGTTGTCAATCGAGCAGAACTTCGGATCAGCCGGCTCGGAACTCTTGGCCGCGGAGGGCATTCCGCCCTCGGGCACGGCGTTCAGCTGCCCTGCTTTCACCGTGGATTTCTCGGCGTGGGTTGCGCCCATCGAACGCAGGTAATACGTCGTTTTCAGGCCGCGCTTCCAGGCGAGCTTGTAGGTATCGTCCAGCCGCTTGCCCGAGGCGCCGGCCATATAGATATTGAGCGACTGCGACTGGTCGATCCATTTTTGCCGTCGCGCCGCCGCCTCGACCAGCCACTGCGGCTCGACTTCGAACGCGGTGGCGTAGAGCTTGCGCAGCTCGGCCGGCACCCGGTCGATCTTCGCCAGGTTGCCGTCGAAATACTTGAGATCGGCGATCATCACTTCGTCCCACAAGCCAAGGCACTTCAGGTCGTTCACCAGATATTCGTTGACCACGGTGAATTCGCCCGACAGATTCGACTTCACGTACAGGTTCTGGTAAGTGGGCTCGATCGAGGCCGACACGCCGATGATGTTGGCGATGGTGGCCGTCGGCGCGATGGCGATGCAGTTCGAGTTGCGCATGCCGTGCCGCTTGATGCGCTCGCGCAAACCCTCCCAATCCATGCTCGCGCTCATGTCGATTTCGACCAAGGGGGATGAAGGGGCCCCCTCCCCCTTCAAAGCGCCGCGCTCCTCGCGCAGCAAGGCCAGCGTGTCCTGCGGCAGGATACCGCGGTCCCACAGCGAACCGCGATAGCTAGAGTAGCGGCCGCGTTCTTCGGCCAGCTCGGTCGAGGCCATGTAGCCGTAATAGGCGACCGCCTCCATGGAACGGTCGGCGAACTCAACCGCCTCCTTGGAGGCGTAGGCAACGCGCAGCAGGTGCAGGCAGTCCTGGAAACCCATGATCCCCATGCCCACCGGGCGGTGCTTGAGGTTCGAATTGCGCGCCTTGCCGACCGCGTAATAATTGATATCGATGACGTTGTCCAGCATGCGCATCGCGGTGGCGATGGTGCGCCGCAGCTTGGCTTGATCCAGCTTGACCGTGCCATCAATGAGCTTGAGGTGGGCGACCAGGTTGACCGAACCCAGATTGCACACCGCGATTTCGTGCTCGTTGGTGTTGAGCGTGATCTCGGTGCACAGGTTCGAGGTGTGCACCACGCCGGCATGGGATTGGGGCGAGCGGATATTGCACGGATCCTTGAAGGTGATCCAGGGGTGCCCGGTCTCGAACAGCATCGACAGCATTTTGCGCCACAACTGCAGCGCCGGGATCTTCCTGAACAGCTTGTGTTCGCCCCTGGCCGCTTTTGCCTCGTAGGCCGAATAGACTTTCTCGAATTCCCTGCCGAACTTGTCGTGCAGGTCAGGACAGTCCGAGGGCGAGAACAGCGTCCACTCGCCGTTTTCGATCACCCGTTTCATGAACAGGTCCGGGATCCAGTTGGCCGTGTTCATGTCGTGGGTGCGGCGGCGGTCATCGCCGGTGTTTTTCCTCAGTTCGAGGAATTCCTCGATGTCCAGGTGCCAGGTTTCCAGATAGGCGCACACCGCTCCCTTGCGTTTTCCGCCCTGGTTCACCGCTACGGCGGTGTCGTTCACCACCTTCAGGAACGGAACCACGCCCTGCGACTTGCCGTTGGTGCCCTTGATGTGCGAGCCCAGGGCGCGCACCGGCGTCCAGTCGTTGCCCAGGCCGCCGGCGTACTTGGCCAACAAGGCGTTGTCCTTGATCGATTCATAGATACCGTCGAGGTCGTCGGCGACGGTGGTCAGGTAGCAGCTAGAAAGCTGCGAGCGCAGGGTGCCCGAATTGAACAGCGTCGGCGTCGAGCTCATGAAGTCGAAGGAAGACAGGATCTGGTAGAACTCGATGGCGCGCGCCTCGCGGTCGATCTCGTTCAGCGCCAGACCCATGGCGACGCGCATGAAGAAAGCCTGTGGCAGTTCGATGCGTTGCCCGTGCTCGTGCAGAAAGTAGCGGTCATACAGGGTCTGCAGGCCGAGATAGCCGAATTTCAGATCGCGCGCGGCGTCCAGCGACTTGCCCAGGCGCGCCAGGTCGAATTTTGCCAGCCGCTCGTCCAAGCGCTCGGCAGCGATGCCGCGCTTGATGAATTCCGGAAAATATTCGGCGTAACGCTTGGCCATTTGCGCCTGCGGCACTTCCTCGCCGAGGATCTCGATCCGAATGGTGTTCAACAGCAGCCGCGCGGTGACGAAGCTGTAGGCGGGATCCTTTTCGATCAGCGCGCGCGCCGACAGGATCGCCGACTTGCGGATTTCCTCGATCGGCACGCCGTCGTAGAGGTTCTTCAGCGTCTCGTTGAAAATAATGCCCGGATCGACCGCATCCTCCAGGCCCTCGCAACAAGCCTTGAGCAGGTTTTTCAACGCGGCCAGGTTGATCGGCCGCCTCACGCCGTTCTCGATTACGTGAAGATCGGGGGCGGCGGCCTTGCCTCTCTGCTTGGCCTGTTCCAAGGTGCGCGCCTTGGTACGCTGCTCGCGGTAAAGCACGTAGGCTCGGGCTACCTCGTGCTCGCCGGAGCGCATCAGCGCCAGTTCGACCTGATCCTGGATGTCTTCAATATGGAAGGTGCCGCCGCCAGGCTGGCGCCGCGCCAGGGCAGCGACCACGCCTTCGGTGAGCCCTGCAACCAATTCGCGGATGCGCGCCGAAGCCGCACCCTGACCGCCTTCGATCGCAAGAAACGCCTTGGTCATGGCGACCGAGATCTTGCCCGGGTCGAAACCGACCACCGCGCCGTTGCGCCGAATGATGCGGTAGTCGGGATAGGCTGATTGGCTCACTGCGGACACTTCGGCAACATTGGCACCGGCCGGGGATGGCGTTTTGTGTGAATCGGTGACAAGCTGCATCTGCATTCCCCCTCTTGTTCTAGTGCGCCAATCGCTGCATTTCCGTCGCTGGCCTTACGTCTTGGTTCGGACCACAACCACAATATATAGTATCTCGCTACCAGTTAGCAACTAATTTTAGTGATGCGCTTTTGATTTTGCAAGAAGTTTTTGAAAATTTTATGTTCGGGCGGAAAATGAACGCAACAACGCGAAGGACACACAAAATTGCGTCGACCGAGTCGCGTCTATGAAAAAATCGTGAACCGGGTGTGCTACCGCTAGAGCGGCGGCGAAAAAACTTTGCGCCTTCAGCTCGGATTGCTCAGACGATCGAGCCGCGAAAGCGAGACCAATCGAAGCTCGGGCCGGGATCGGTCTTGCGCTCGGGGGCGATGTCGCAGTGGCCGGCGATGTCGGCGATCGGGTAGGCCGAGTGCAACGCGCGCGTGAGTTGTGCCAGCACGCGGTACTGCGGCTCCGCATAAGGCACGTCGTCCGCGCCCTCCAGCTCTATGCCGATGGAAAAGTCGTTGCAGCGGCTGCGCCCGCACCAGGCGGACTCTCCAGCGTGCCAGGCGCGCTTCGCGCAAGGCACGAACTGCAGCAGTTCGCCCGAGCGGCGGATAAGGAAATGCGCCGACACCCGCGCGCCAGCGAGGGTCCGGTAGTAAGGATGCTCTGCGTGGTCGAGCTCGTTGGTGAACAGGCGCACGACGCCGTCGCCGCCGAATTCGCCCGGGGGCAAGCTGATGTTGTGGATCACCAGCAGCGTGACCGCCTCACCCGGCGGCCGCTCGTCGCAGTTGGGCGAGGCAAGATAGCGCGCGCTGTCCACGCGCCCGGCGGCATCGACCATCATGGGCGCGGTTCGTTGATCCCCAGCCGCGCCATGCGGTAGCGCAGGGCGCGAAACGTGATGCCGAGCAGCCTGGCCGCCGCAGTGCGGTTGAAGCGCGTCTTGCCCAGCGCTTCGAGTATGGCCTCGCGTTCGACCCGGTCCAGATAGTCCGGCAACGGCCATTTTTCGCCGGGTGGCGCCTCGTCTGCCTTGTGCGGCGGCGTGAGCCGCAAATCGTCTGGCTGGATTTCCCTGCCGCCGCACAAGGCCACGGCGCGCTCCAGAATATTCTCCAGTTCGCGCACATTGCCGGGAAAATCGTAGCCGTCTAGCGCCGAGCGCGCCGCCTTCGACAGGCGCGGCGCGGCGCCGCCCGGCCCGTCCATGCGCGCGAGCATGGACTCGGCCAGCACGGGGATATCTTCGCGGCACTCCTTTAAGGACGGCATTTTCTGCTCGATCACGTTGAGGCGAAAATACAGGTCCTGGCGGAACGCCCCCGCCTCGACCAGGGCGGCGAGGTTCTGGTGGGTGGCGCAGATCATGCGCACATCCACCGGGTCCTCGGCCGTCGCACCCACTTTGCGCACCCGCTTCTCCTGAATGGCACGCAGCAGTTTCACCTGCATGGGGAGCGGCAAGTCGGCAACCTCATCCAAGAACAGCGTGCCGCCGTGCGCCACCTGGAAGAAGCCGTCGCGGTCGGCCTCCGCCCCAGTGAAAGCCCCCTTCTTGTAGCCGAAGAACTCGCTCTCCATGAGATTTTCCGGAATCGCGCCGCAGTTCACCGGCACAAACTGCTGCTCATGGCGCGCCCCCTGCTCGTGGATCAGGCGCGCCGCCAATTCCTTGCCGCTGCCGGATTCGCCGCTGATGTAGACCGGCGCCTGGCTGCGGGCGAGCTTGTAGATCATCTCGCGCGCCTGCCGCATCGGCGGTGAATCGCCCAGCAACTGGTGGCGCGCGGGCTTGGCGGCGGAAACGCGCTGCGGCAGCTTGAGCGCCGACTTGACCAAAGTACGCAGATCCTCCAGCGACACCGGCTTGGACAGATAGTCGAATGCGCCGGCCTTGAGCGCCGCCACGGCGTTCTCGGCGCTGCCGTAGGCAGTGATCACCGCCACTGGAAGGTCGCCGCAATGCTCGCCGATGTAGCGCACCAGATCCAGACCCTCGCCATCGGGAAGGCGCATGTCGGTTAGGCACAGGTCGAACTGCTTTGCGCTTAGCAGCGCGTGCGCCTCGGCCACGCCGGCTGCGGACTCCACCGCCAACCCCATGCGCACCAAGGTCAGTTCGAGCAGCTCGCGAATATCGGCCTCGTCATCGACTACCAGAATCGTGGCGGCGACCGGATCGTTCCTGCGTTCGGCGCGTTTCACGCGGGCCCGCCGCCGCACAGCATGCGGAAGTCCGCGCCGCCGCCTGCAGCCGGCTGCTCGGCGTATTCCAGAACGGCGCCGTTGGCGGCGCACATTTCGCGCGCGATATACAGGCCGAGGCCGGTGCCGCCGCTGTAGGTGGTGAAGAAGGGTTCGAACAATTGCTGCCGCAGGTGCGTGGGCACGCCCTCGCCGTCGTCGATCACGTGCAATTCTACCCGATTCGCCTGGCGCCGGACCGCCACGCGCACGCTCGCCGCGCGCTGGCGCGAATGGCGCCAGGCGTTGCGCAACAGGTTCCACAGCACCTGCTGCAGGTGCACCCGGTCGAACGAGATCTCTCCCGCCCCGTGCAATTCCAGCGCGAAGCTTGCTGCGGGGACTTTCTCGTTTTGCGCGAACTCGTCGATGAAGGATGGCAGAAAAGCCGCCAGGCCGATGGTCTCGGGATGCACCCGGTCGCGCCGCGTCAGCTCGAGCACGTCGCGCACCATTCGATCGAGGCGTTTGGAGTTGTCCTGGATGATGCGCAGCAAGCGCTCCTGCGAGGGCCCGCGCTGCTCCTCCAGCAACAGCTCGCTCGCATGGCTGATCGCGGAGAGCGGATTGCGGATCTCATGCGCGATATTGGCGGTGAGCCGCCCCAGCGCAGCCAGCTTCAACTGCTGCGTCTGCTCCTGCAACCGCGACAAGTCCTCGAGGAACACCAGGGAAAAGCTGCCGCCCTCGGTGCCGGCCTCGACGAAGCGCGCGCGCACCAGTTTTCCGCTGCCCGGCAACAGCAGGGTTTGCGTCGGGTTGTCCCGCCGGCTGCGCCAGCGCCCGAGCAGGCGGGCGATCTCGAGCGAATAGTTCTCGATCTGGTCCAGCTCCGGCGCTTGCGATCCGAGCAACAACGACACCTGTGGATTGTGCTGGCGCACTAGGCCGTTGCCGTCGACCACCAGCACGGCGTCCTGCATATCCTGGATCACCAGCTGGTTGATGCGCAGTTGATTGCTCAAATCGACCGAGCGCTGGCGCATCACCCGCTCCTGGCGGATGACGCGCTGCGCCAGCTGGTTGGTAATCAGCGCCGTGGCGAAATAACCGATGGAGAGCAGCCCGGGCTGCACGAAATTCGCCGTGCCGTGATCGAACTGCAGAATCCAGTAGGTCTGCTCCAGCAGGATGGCGATGGACGCGAGCGCAGCATAGAACAGCATCAACGCACCGCGACTCACCAGGGCCGCAGCCGCGAGCGAGATCAGCAGCATCACGCCCAGGCCGCTCCTGAAGCCGTCGCTCGCGTTCATCATCAGCACCGACGCGACGATGTCGGTGACGACGTGCAGGCTCAACTGGAAATTGAAATGGCTGCGCAGCTTTTCCAGGAGCACCTGGTAGGCGATCGCCAGCAGCAGGTAGGCGCCGCTCACATACTTGAACTGCGCGAGGCTGTGACTGCCGAAATTGAGGCTGTCGCCGAAGATCAGCACCGCCGACAGAAACACCGCCGCGAGCAGCAGGCGGTAGATGTTGAAATAGCGCAGCGAAACCCAGAACGAGTCGGGCTGCGTGTCGGGTGCGAGTTGCCAGGTGGTCATTCCCGATCGACTCTACGCCAGACAAGCCAGACGCAAACAAAGTGTCTCCGGCCGAGGAAAAATCCTCATCCCACGAACAAGGGGGGGTGCACCCCCCCTTGTCCCCCGAGGGGACTTCCTTCGGGGCGTAAATCCCCCCGCGGATGCAACTTCGTCATTTATCGAAATCTTCACCATTTATCGCAACTTTTCACCTACAAGAGACAGAGACTAACCCGCCGGGCCTGCCAGACGGCGGTGCTCGTCGCAGCAGAAGAACTTGTCCCCTGCGGAGATGGCCTCGCCTCGCGGAAGATACAGCCCGCAATGGTCGCAGGTGACCATTTGTTCGGGCGCGGCTTCAGGCGCGCCCTTCGCCGCGCCCCTGCGGCGAAAACCCTTGACCAGCCACCACGCGGCCAGAACGACGAGGATCAGCAGCAGCAGTTTGCTCAAGGTGAGCCCGGGCACGGCCCGACGGCGCAGCGGGTGTTCACCACGCCCTACTGCGCCGCCGCGGCGGCGACCCGCTCGAGCCGGTAGCCGTGTTGATAGACCGCCGAGAGCCGCCAGCCGTTCTCGGCCGTGAGCTTAAGCTTGCCGCGGATGCGGCTGACATGCGTGTCGACCGTGCGCGTATTGATTTCGGCGGACTGCCCCCACACCGCTTCCAGGATGTGGCCGCGCGACAACAGCCGGCCCATGTTGCGCAGCAGGAACACGGTCAGTTCGAAATCCTTTTGCGTCATCGCGACCTCCTCGCCGTCGAGCTTCGCCTGGCGGTTGCGGCAATCCACGCTCAGGCGCCCGTATTCGAGCACGTCCTCGGCCTGCTGCCCGCTCGCGCGCGAGCGCCGCACCAGCGCGTCGACGCGCGCCAGGAGTTCGAGCTTGCCCAGGGGTTTGACCATGTAGTCGTCGGCGCCGCTGGACAGGGCGTGGACGATATCCTCCTCGCGCTGGCGCGCGGTGACGAACAGCACGGGCACCGGCTCGGCGATGTTGGCGCGGATCCAGACCAGCACTTGCGCGCCGGACATGCCGGGCACTTCCCAGTCGAGCAGGAACAGGTCGAAGGTCTCGCGTTGCGCCTCGCGCACCAAGTCCTTGCCCAGCATGTAGACACGGCAACTGTGGCCCGCGGCGTTCAGCCAGGCACTCACCAGGTCTGCCTGATCCTGTTCGTCCTCCAGTAATGCGATACGCATGATCGTCAGGTCGCAAGTGATCGGTGATGGGTTCGGGGTGGCCCCGTCTTGAATTTACCCATTGCTATTGCTCATCGCGCATCGGCAAATTTGATTTCGATACGTCCGAGATATTCCTCCAAGCTTGCCACAAGGCCGGTGATCGCCGCAGCGTCGCGCCGCAGCGCGCCCTCCTCCATCGCCGCGCCCAGCCGCGATATCTCGGCAAAACCGTAGCCGCCGCCCGCCCCTTTCATCGCGTGCGCCGCGGCGCGTACCGCCTCGAAATCGGCGCCTGCGAGCGCGGCGCGGATTTTATCGACATCGGCGGTCCGATTGGCAAGGAAACGCGGCACCAGCGCGGCAATCTGCGCGTCCACGGTGACGATGAGCTTATCGGACATACACCTCCTGCGCCCATTTTAGCAGACACCGGCGGCGCCCGACCCGGCCATCTACAAATTTGACGCTGCGGCCGAAAAGTAAGATGCTTTGCCGGAGATGAACTTTTCGTTCAAAACCGGCATCTACCTGGTTCTTGCCACCACCATCGCCATGCTGGTGGCGATCGGCGGCGCCTATCAGCTGACCGTGACCGAGCGGGTGGACCAGGCCAACGCCGAAGCGCAGAGGCAACGCATCATCGCCAAGCTCGAGGAGCTGGTCAGTGCCACGGAAACGGCTGAATCCGCCACCCTGAGTTACGTCGTCCGCGCCTCGGAGCAGTACCTGGATGAGCTGCGCAAGGCGGCGGCCCGTAGCCGGGTCGAAATCGTGTACCTGGCCGAATTCGTCGCCGGCAATGCCGAGCAGCAGCACCGCGTGACCGCGCTGGACGTTGCGGCAAAAGCCATGATGGACCTGCGACAGCAGACCATCCGGCTGCGCCAGCAGCAGGGCACGGCCGCGGCCTTATCCTTCATTTCGAGCGATGCCTACGTCGCGAACGCGCGGGAAGTCGACCGGCTGGTGGACGAGATGCGGCGCGAAGAGCGCTACCTGGCCGCCGAGCGCGACGAGCGCTTCGCCGCGCGCACCCGGCAGCTCACCCCGTTCACCGCCTGGAGCGCTTTGATGGCAATCGGGCTGGCGCTGTTCGCCGCGGCGGTGATCAATCGCCAGCGCGAAGAGCGCCGCCTGGCGGAAGCGCGGCTGCGCGAACAGGAGAAGCAGTACCGGCTGGTTACCGGCTCCGTCCCCGCGATGATCGGCTATGTCGATAGGCGGCACCGCTTTCAATTCCACAACCACGCTATCGAGGAATGGCTTGGTTTGCCCGCCGAGCGCATCGACAGCCGCCATATGGCCGAGGTTCTGGGAAACGATATCTACGTGACCATTTTGCCCGAGATCGAGCGGGCTCTGCATGGAAAGCGGGTCGAATACGAGCGCAAGCGCTACGCAAAGGACGGGAGCGAGCGCTACGTCGCCGGCACGTTCATTCCGGATTACGACGACGCCGGCCGCGTCAACGGGTTTTTCGTGATGATCATCGATATCACCGGGCGCAAGGCCGCGGAGGAGGCGCTGCGCGCGAGCGAGGAGCGCTGGAAATTTGCGCTCGAAGGCGCCGGCGATGGCGTATGGGACCGGAACATCCGGACCGGCGAAGTCCTGTATTCAAAACGCTACAAGGCAATGCTGGGCTTTGCAGAGGACGAGGTCGAGAACCGGCGGGAAGAATGGGAGAAGCGGATTCATCCGGAGGACAGGCCGCGCGTGATGGCGGACCTGCAAGGATATTTGGACGGCGACCGCCCCTCCTATGCCAGCGAATTCCGCATGCTGTGCAAGGACGGGACCTGGAAATGGATACTCAGCCGCGGCATGGTGGTAAGCCGCGATGCCGGTGGCGAGCCGTTGCGCATGATCGGTACGCACGCCGACATCAGCGAGCGCGTGCGGCAGCAGGAGGAAATCACCCACATCAACGAGCGCCTCGACCTGGCGCTGCAGGGATCGAGGCTCGCGATCTGGGATGTCGACATCGCCGGCGGCAGGATCTACCTTAGCGATGCCTGGGCCGAGATGCTAGGCGATCCGCCGTGCGAAACTTTCACCGATGCCCAGGCCCTGTACAAGCTCGTGCATCCGGACGATCGCGAGCGCAGTGCAACGGCGTTTATCGCCGCACTGAAAGGCACAAGCCCGGAGTACCACGTTGAAACCCGCGTCAGGACGCGCGCGGGCAAGTGGAAATGGGTGCTCAGCCATGGCCAGGTGGTGAAACGCGACGCCGCCGGCCGCGCCCTGCGGATCACGGGAACCAATGCCGACATCTCGGCGCGCAAAGAAATCGAGCGCATGAAAAATGAATTTATTGGCGTGGTCAGCCATGAGTTGCGCACCCCGCTTTCTTCTATCGTCGGCTCACTCGGCCTGCTCGACGGGATGACGAACTTGAACGCCGAAACCAAGACTTTGGTGCGTGTCGCCAGGGACAATTCGCAGCGCCTGGTGCGGATGATCAACGACATTCTGGACGTGGAAAAACTGGATTCGGACACGCTGAAGATCAAGCTTAAGCCGGTGGAACTCGAAGCGCTGCTGCGTTCTTCCCTCCTGGCCAATCAGGGGTATGCCGAGCAATATGGCGTCAGGCTGGCGCTGACGCACAGCCACGGACCGGCGTGGGTCAACGCCAATTCCGACCAGTTGATGCAGGTGATGGCCAATCTGCTGTCCAACGCGGCCAAGTTCTCGCCGCGCGACGCTCGCGTCGAAGTGCGTCTGGAGCGCAGGCACGACGCCTTCCGCGTCAGCGTCATCGACCCCGGCCCGGGCATCCCGGAAGACTTCAAGCCGCGAGTTTTCGACCGATTTGCCCAGGCCGACAGCTCGACCTCGCGCCAGCGGGGCGGCACCGGCCTGGGCCTGGCCATCTGCAAGATGATCATCGACAAGCTCGGCGGAAAAATAGATTTCGCCAGCACGCCCGGCATGGGCACGACATTTTACTTCGAACTGGGCGCGCTGGCGCAGGCAGCGGGCGAGGATAAGGAAGAACGCAGGGCGATGCGCAGGTCCTAGGCGTTCGACGATATGGAATCCTCGCTGAAAAAAATTATGCTGGTCGAGGATGATCCCGATATACAGCTCATCACCCGTCTCAGCCTGGAAGTCGGCGGAGGCTATGAAGTACGGGTCTGTGGCAGCGGCGCGCAAGCCGTGCAATGCGCGCGTGCGTATGCGCCCGACCTGATACTGCTCGACGTCATGATGCCTGGCATGGACGGGATTGCCACCATGGACGCGTTGCGCGAACTGCCCGGGATAGCCGCGATCCCGGTGGTGTTCTTCACCGCAAACGCGCAGCGCCAGGTACAGCAGGATTTGCTCCTGCGCGGCGCGCTGGGCGTCATCGTCAAGCCGATAGAGCCGCAGGCGCTGGTGGAGCAGATCCGCATGCTCTGGCAGCGTTCCGCGTCCCCCGCTTCACCTTGATTTGTGGCCGGGAAGGCCTGGATTCCGGGAATCCGTCGCAAAATGAATTTTGCAACGGGCCGATCCAGGCGAGCATGCGGGGAGATACCCCCTCATTTCGAAACAGCTATGCTTCCAGCAGTTCCCCGGTGTGCGCACGCACCTGTTCTACCAACCGGCTGGGCTCGAACGGCTTGGCAATCACCCCGTTCGCGCCCAGCGCCAGGTATTCATTGCCCTCCTGCGCCCTGGCGGTGAGGAACAGCACCGGAACCGCAACACTTTCCGGCCGGGCGCGCAGCGCGCGCAATACGCTGAAACCATCCATTTCCGGCATCATCACGTCCAACAGGACCAGGTCAGGGGCAAAATCCTCCATCCTGCGCAAGCCTTCGGCGCCAGAAGCGCACACCATCACTTCGAAACCGCCGGCCGACTCCAGAATGTGCTTTACCAGCCACTGCAGGTCGGTCTCATCCTCGATGTAAAGGATCCGCTTTCGCCGGCCCATATTATGTTCTTCCATGGTCATTCCCTTCGCACCGGATCCTTCCCGGCCGCAGCAGCGCGATTGAGCATCAATTCGCGCTCCTGAGGATGCACTCTACGCCCCGCGACAGCCCGTTGAAGCCGGTTTAACAATGTTTAACAAGCGCGTGGCAAATCGAGACGAAATGCCCGGTTTGAGCCGCGCATAAGCCATCGGCGGTGGACTGGATTGCCGAGTATCGGCCCCGGGTCGAAGGCCTCGCCTACACGGCGCTGGTTTACGACGACGTAACGAAGCCCGTCAGGGGCGCCCTACCCCGCCGCTTGCTTGGCTTCCAAGGCCCGCTGCGGTTGCTACACGGACCAAGGGACGAGGCTGGACATGCCGGATGGGGTTGTGCCGGCAGATTGTCGAGCGCGGCTTCTACGTTGCCTGGGATGCGTCCCGGGGGCAATCGGGCGGCGCGAAGGCCTCGGAAAGCCGCTCCGAGTTGGTCAGGTCTGACGCCATCCCCGTAGTCCCAGCTGGTCAGGTTGCCGGCATCGAGCCGAATCTCCGGTCCGCGAGCCGCTAGCCATGTTGACTGTGCTACCCATTATGGGTATTCTGCTACCCATGGTGGGTAGCCAAACTGCTCTCTCAGGCGGGTTACCGTCCCTCTTCGGCAAGACACGTCAGGCGCTGCTGGCGTTGCTCTATGCCCGCGCGGACGAGGAGCACTTGCAGGAGAGCCTGATCCAGCTCGCTGGCCTTGGGCGGGGTACGGTGCAGCGCGAGCTCGAGTTCCTCGCGCGCGCGGGCGTCGTGCGCCGCACGGTGCGCGGCCGGCAAGTCTACTTCCAGGCGAATGCGGAAAGCCCGATCTACGCCGAGCTGCGCGGCCTGGTCGTCAAGACCGCCGGGGTCGCCGATGCGCTGCGGACAGCGCTGGCGCCGCTTTCCGGTCGAATTCGGACTGCGTTCATCTACGGCTCGATCGCCAAGGGCGCTGAGCGCCGGGGCAGCGACGTGGATGTGATGGTCATCGGCGACGTGTCCTTCGCAGAAACCTCCGAAGCGCTTGCGCCGGCGCAGAAGGCGATCGGCCGCGAAGTCAATCCATCGGTCTATGCGCCCGCGGACTTCCGCGCAAAACTCGCCGCCAAGCACCATTTTTTGCGTAGCGTGATGAAGAGAGAAAAGATTTTCCTGATCGGAGACGACCGTGAGCTTGCGCGACTGGCTAAGAAATAGCTGGCTTGTCGAGCACAAGACCAGCGCCGAGGAGATCGCAGGGCTGCTCGCCATTATCGAGCGCGATCTAGCTAACGCGAAGGTCGCGGGGCTTGCCGAGGACTGGCGGCTCAGCATCGCGTACAACGCGGCGCTGCAAGCGGCTACCGCTGCGCTCGCCGCATCGGGTTTTCGCGCGGCGCGCGAGCAGCATCACTTTCGGACAATCCAGAGCCTTGCGCTCACCATCGGTTGGCCGGCGCCCAAGGTCGGTCGGTTCGATCGCCTTCGGAAGAAGAGGAACATCATCGGCTACGAATCCGCCGGGGTGGTCTCCGAGCGCGAGGCGCGGGAAATGCACGAACTGGCCACCGGATTGCGCGAGGACGTACTCGCGTGGCTGGGAAAGCAGCACCCGAAACTGTTGAAGTAGTGAGATCTCAGTCGGGGGAGCACGAGGGGAGAAAACTGCGTTTGGAATTGTGTTGCGGGAGCTACGGAAGCGGCGAGGCTTGTCGCAAGAAGCCCTTGCTCACGAAGCCGAACTGGAACGCAACTACGTCTCTCTACTTGAACTTGGCAGGAATAGCGCCAGCGTCAAGACCATTTTCAAACTAGCCCCGGCGTTGGGTGTCCCTGTTGCCGAGTTCATGGGCATGGTCGAGGCGAAAGCCAATGAACGTGCCACGCCCAAAAGCCGCTCTAAACGATAAGCGAATCTACGGCGACGCAAGGATTCTCGGGCCTTGAAGAATGGCAGACCGTACAAGTTGTGCTAATCTGAATTCAGACAGCCTGTCACCCGGCTGTCACCTTAGCCGCAATTTGAAACCCAAGCGGGATTGATCGAAGGAGTATCCAAAAAGCGGGGAAGAAAAAGAAAAAACCACGAAGATCATGGTTTTGACTTGAAAAAAATGGTCGGGGTGAGAGGATTTGAACCTCCGACTCCTGCGTCCCGAACGCAGTACTCTACCAGGCTGAGCTACACCCCGAGGTATATACAGACGGGGGCGAACCCCCGAAAACGTACGCGGTCAGTAGTTACGATTGACCGCGAAATCTGCCAATTGTAGCAAACTGTCGCGGTATTTTGAACTCGGCAGGCGTTCGATGGCGGCGCAGGCCGCCGCGGCTTCGCGCCCGGCCTGCTCGCGCGCATAGTCCAGCGCCCCGGTATGGGTGATGGCCTCGAGCACCGCTTCGAAGTCGTCCCGCCCGCCCTGCTCGATCGCGTGGCGCACCGTTCGCGCCTGCGCGGGCGAGCCCTTGCGCATGGCATAGATCAGTGGCAGCGTCGGCTTGCCCTCATTGAGATCGTCCCCGAGGTTCTTGCCCATCTCGTGCAGTTCGCCGGAATAATCGAGCACGTCGTCGATCAGCTGGAAGGCGGTGCCCACGTGCATGCCATACAGCGCCAGGTTCTCTTCGGTCTTCGCCGCCGCTCGGCCGAGGATGGCGCCGAGGCGGGTGGCGGCCTCGAACAATTTCGCAGTCTTGCGCCGCACCACCTCGAGGTAGCGCGCCTCGTCGGTATCGGCGTTGTGCATGTTCAGCAGTTGCAGCACTTCGCCCTCGGCGATGGTGTTGGTAGCTTCGGCCAGTACTGCCATGACGCGCATGTCGTCCACCGCGAGCATCATCTGGAACGCGCGCGAATACAGAAAATCGCCCACCAGCACGCTGGCGGCG
>JACRAS010000177.1 GCA_016234705.1 Betaproteobacteria bacterium
GATTCAGCACGCTGATGCTGCAGCAGCGCCGACGAATGACAATTCAGGTGAAGACTACAGATAGGACGGTCTGATTACCACACCACCGCGAAGCGGTTTAGTTCAACGTGCAATCATTTGCCTAAAAACCAAATATCACGGAGGTTCAGTCTACGCCGTGCGGAAAAAACTTGCAAAAACAAGATAGTCGTACTACTGTATAAAAACACAGGTCGTGATAATTTGTTTTCCGGAGGTTAAGTGTTTGAAATATCAGCACCCGAAACCTTGCGTGGGGAAAAGCCTCGCCTGCTGCGGCAGGTGCACGAGGCGATACGCCGTCTGCATTACAGCCGCCGTACCGAGGAGGCGTACGTTCACTGGATCAAGCGCTTCGTTGTCTGGAGCGGAAGGCGCCACCCGGCGGCGCTGGGCGAGCGTGAGGTGAGCGCCTTTCTCTGCCATCTTGCCTCCGAGCTCGATGTCGCCGCCGCCACGCGGAATCAGGCGCTCGCCGCCTTGCTCTTTCTTTGCAAGCAGGTGCCCGGCCGGGATATGCCGCGGCCCCGCATTCATGGCCGCTTCGCTTACTTACGCCAGAATCCGGGCGTGAACACCACCAGCAGGGTGAACAATTCCAGCCGTCCGAGCAACATCGCGATGGTACAGATCCAGATCTGGAATCCGTTCAGAGACGCATAAGTCGTCGCCGGCCCAACTTGATTCAAACCCGGACCGGTGTTGTTGATGCACGCGATTACCGCTGAAAACGCGGTAATGATGTCCAGGCCTGATGCGGCGAGCAACATGGTCATTGCAACGAACGAGCCGACGTAGACCAGGATGAAGGCGAGCACGGCGAAAATGATGTTGTTCTCGACCGGCGCACCGCCCAGCTTCACCGGCACTACCGCGCGCGGATGGATGATACGCGTCATTTCGCGTACCGCCTGGCGCGCCATCAATTCGGCGCGGATCATTTTGATGCCGCCTCCGGCCGAGCCGGAGCAGGTGCAAAAGCCGCACAGAAACAGCATCCACACCGGCGCGAACATTGGCCACAGGTTGTAATCGGTGTTGGAAAAACCGGTGGTGGTGGCGATGGAAACGACGTTGAACGCGGAAAAACGCAGTGCCGTCCAAAAGCTAGCGTAGGTCTGGTTGGCGAGCAGGAAATAGGCGATGCCGAACACGCTGCCGATGACCGCCAGCAGATACAGTCCCGCTTCGGGATCGCGGGCGTACGGGGCGAAACTCCAGCGCCGCCAGGCGAGGAAATGCGTGCCGAAGTTGATGCCCGCCAGCAGCATGAAATAAATGGCCACCGCCTCGACCGCGGGCGAGTTCCAGTGGCCGAAACTCGCGTCGTGCGAGGAGAAGGCGCCCAGACCTATGGTGGAGAAAGCGTGCATCATGGCATCCAGCCAGTTCATCCCGGCTAGCCGGAAGCTTAGGAGGCAGGCAACGGTGATCATGACATACACCAGCCACAAACCTTTGGCGGTCTCGGCTATGCGCGGCGTCAGTTTAGTGTCCTTCATCGGACCGGGCGTCTCCGTCCTGTACATCTGGCTGCCGCCCACGCCCAGGATCGGCAGGATGGCCACTGCCAGCACGATCACGCCCATGCCTCCGATCCAGACGAGAAAGCTGCGCCAGATGTTGATCGAGGGCGGCAGCTGGTCCAGACCGGATAGCACCGTCGCCCCGGTGGTGGTGAGCCCGGAAACGGTCTCGAAATAAGCGTCGGTGAAAGACAGTTCCGGCAGGTAGAACAGCAGCGGCAGGGTGGCGAAGGCCGGCAGCACGGTCCACACCAGCGCCACCAGGAGGAAGCCGTCGCGCGGCTGCAACTCGCGCCGCTTCTTGCGCGTCATCGCCCATAGCAGCGCCCCGGCTGCCGCAGTCAAGAGAATGGCTTCGTCGTAAGCAGCTTGCGCGCTATCGCCTATGAAAAAAGAGCAAAGCAGGGGAAAAAGCAGGCACAGAGCGAACATCATGATGACCACGCTCAGCACGTTGAGGACGGCAAAAAGTCGGACCATGAGTCGCGCCTGCCTTGGCTTAGAGAAAGCCTGCGCTGACCTGGAACAATTTTTCCACCTTGGGCACCATTTTCTTGTTGGTGACGAAGACGATGGCGTGATCCCCGGCCTGGATTACCAGGTCATGGTGGGCCATCAGCACCTCGGTGCCGCGCACCAGGGCGGCGATGGTCGTGCCCTTGGGCAACTCGATCTCCTCGATGCGCCGCCCGACCATGCGGCAGGATGCCGCATCGCCGTGCACCACCGCCTCCAGGGCCTCGGCCGCGCCGCGGCGCAGCGAGTGCACCTCGGTGATGTCGCCGCGGCGCACGTGCGCCAGCAGCGAGCCTATGGTTGCCTGTGCCGGGGAGAGGGCGACGTCGATTTGCCCCGACTGCAGCAGGTCTACGTACGAGCGCCGGTTGATCAGCGCCACCACGCGGCGCGCACCCATGCGCTTGGCGAGCAGGCAGCTCATGATATTGTTCTCGTCGTCATTGGTGACGGCGACGAACAAGTCCATCTCCTCGACGTTCTCGGCTTCGAGCAGCGACTCGTCGGTAACGTCGCCCTGCAGCACCAGCGCCGTATCGAGCCGCGTGGACAGATCCTCGCAGCGGCGCTTGTTGTGCTCGACGATCTTGACCGTATACTCGCGCTCGAGCGCGCGCGCCAACCTCAGTCCGATGTTGCCGCCGCCGGCAATCATGACCCGGCGCACCGGCTTGTCCTGCCGGCGCAACTCCTGCATCACCTTGCGGATATTCTGGCTGGCGGCGAGGCAGAACACCTCGTCGCCCGCCTCGACCACGGTGCTGCCCTCGGGCACGATCGGCCGGTCGCCGCGGAAAATGGCGGCGAGGCGCACGTCGACGTTGGGTATGTGCTTGCGGATGTCCTGCAGTTGGTGACCCACCAGCGGTCCGCCGTCGAAGGCGCGCACGGCCACCAGGCTTACGCGACCGTCGGCGAACTCCAGCACCTGCAGCGCCTCGGGAAACTGGACCAGCTTGACCAGGTATTCGGTGATCAGCTGCTCCGGACAGATGGCATAGTCCACGGCAAAACAGTCGGGCGCGAACAGTTGCTCGTTGGCCAGGTACTCGGGGGCGCGCACGCGCGCGATGCGGGTGGGAACGTTGTACTGGTGCGCCGCGATCTTGCACGCCACCAGGTTGGTTTCGTCGCTTTGCGTTACCGCGATCAGCATGTCGGCGTCTTCGATGCCGGCGCTTCTCAGAACCGAGGGATGCGCCGCACTGCCGGTAACGGTGCGTAAGTCCAGCCGGTCCTGCAACAGGCGCAGGCGCGCGCCGTCGATGTCCACCACGGTGATGTCGTTGGCTTCGGAAACCAGGCTTTCGGCCACGTTGGTGCCGACCTGGCCCGCGCCGAGGATGATGATTTTCAACTTTTCTCCCCTGAGTCCAGTTTGCGGCGAACTCGACTTCGCTAGGCGGAGCCGGACGACACATATCGGATGGAGCGCATTTTATGCCTTTTTGCTGCAACGCAAAACCAGAGGCTATTCTTCCCTCTTGCCGGTGGTGATTCCCAAGGCCTTGAGCTTGCGGTACAGGTGGGTGCGCTCCAGGCCGCTTTTTTCGGCCACGCGCGCGATCGAGCCGCCTTCCCGCGCCAGCAGTTGTTCGAAATAGGCGCGCTCGAACGCCTCACGCGCCTCGCGCAGCGGCAGCTCGAGCGGCAGAGGAACCCGCGTTGCCGCAGCGGGATGGAACTGTGCCGACACGCGCTCCACGTCGGCTGCGCCGATTTCCTCCTCCAGCGCGGTGATCGCCAGGTTCTTGACCGCGCCCTGCAGGTCTTCCAGATTGCGCGGCCAACGGAACTGGCGCAGGGCGTTCAAGGCCGCAGTGGAAAAATGCCGCGGCGGGCAGTGCCGCGCCTCCACCAGCTGCGCCAACAGGATGGCCGCGATGTCGGGGATGTCCTCGGCGTGCTCGCGCAGCGCCGGAAGCACCAGCGACAGCTCGGACAGGCGCGCGAGCAGCGCCGCGTCGAAACCAAGCTCGCCGGCGAGGCGCGCCGGTTCCTCAGCCGTGAAGGAAACAACGCGAGTTTTGGTTTTTTCCTGTTTGCCCAGGATGAAAGCCAGATTCTTTTGCTGCGCCCGGGTGAGCGCCGCCAGTTCCTCGACGAAAATGAGACCATTGGCGGCCCGCGCGAGCAAATCCTGCGGCGCGTCGGCCAGTGCCGCGCCGGCCGCTATCCAGGGCGTATTGGGCTGGTGCAGGTAGCGCGCGAATAGTTCCGGCATGACGCCCCGCTCGCCGCGCAACAGCACCGGCATGGACAGGGCGGCGATCTGCGTCAGGCGCTTGCGCAGGTCGGCGAGCACTGCCGAGCGGCCCAGGCTGAGCAAGGTGAGCCCTGCCTGCGGCTGGCTGCCGCCATTCCTTAGCGCGCGTTTTACCGTGGCGAGCAGCTTTTGCAGGGCAATCGGCTTTTCCAGAAAATCGATGGCGCCGATGCGGGTGGCCTCCACCGCGGTTTCGATGGTGCCGTGCCCGGACATCATTACCACCGGCATGGTGAGCTGGCCGTTCGCCGCCCATTCCTTGAGCAGAGTGATGCCGTCGGTATCGGGCATCCAGATGTCAAGCAGCACCAGGTCGGGGCGCTCCGCGCCGCGTAGCGCGCGCGCGCGCGCGGCGTTTTCCGCCAACTGCACCGTGTGACCCTCGTCGGCGAGGATCTCCGACAGCAGCTCGCGGATGCCGATTTCGTCGTCGACCACCAGTATCTGAGACATCAGGCTGCCTTCGCCGATTCGCGTTGCAGCGGCAGCAGGATGCTGACGCTGGCGCCGCGCCCGGGCAGGTTTTCCACCCGCACCGCGCCGTTGTGTTCGTCGATGATCTTTTTCACGATTGCCAGGCCGAGCCCCGTGCCCCTGGGCTTGGTGGTTACGTAGGGCTCGAACACGCGCAGCATGATGGCCTCGGGAAAGCCGCAGCCATTGTCGCTGATTCTTAGGCAAGCCTGATTGCCCGCGCGCTCGGTTTCGACATCGATGCGCTGGCCGGCGCTGCCGGCGAGTGCGTCCTGGGCGTTTTGCAGCAGGTTGTGTATCACCTGGCGCAGTTGCGTCGGATCGCCCATGACCCGCGGCAGCCCGGCCTGCAATGCGGGCCGCAGCAGGGCGCCGGCATGCTCGTACAGGGCCAGCACTTCGCCTACCAGGGCGTTCAGGTCGAGTGGCTCCAGGTTTAGCGCCGGGGTGCGCGCATATTCGCCGAAATCGTCCACCATCCCTTTCATCGCCGCTACCTGATTGATGATGGTCTCGGTGGCGCGGTTGAGCGTGGCCGCGTCCTCGGGCGCGAGCTTGTTTGCCAGTTTCGCCTGCAGGCGCTCGGCCGAGAGCTGAATCGGCGTGAGCGGGTTCTTGATCTCGTGCGCGAGGCGCCGCGCCACCTCGCCCCAGGCGGTAGCCCGCTGCGCCTGGATGAGCGTGGTGACGTCGTCGAACACGACCACATAGCCGCCGCCGCTCGCGCGCGGCAGAACCGAGCCGCGCACCAGCAGCATGCGCTCGGCGAGTTCCAGTTGTTGCTGCCAGGTGTCGGCGCCGTTCTGCTTGAATCCTTCGACGATGGCGCGCGCCAGCGGCTGCAGCCGCGGCCAGTCTGCAAGGGCCCGGTCCTTCAAGCCATCGAATGTTTCCTGCAATATGGCGCCGGCGCCGTGATTCACGGTGCCCAGGCGCAGTTGCTCGTCGAATACCAGCACGCCTGCGGACAGATTGGCGAGGATGTTCTCCAGGTAAGCCTTGGCCGTTTCGAGTTCGGCGCGGTGCGATTCGGCCACATTGCGCGCATCGTCCAATTGCTCTGTCATGCTGTTGAAAGACTGGGTGAGAATGCCCAGTTCATCGCTGCTGGTGATTTGCGCGCGGCGGCTGTAGTCGCCGCGCGCCACCGCCTGTGTGCCTGCGGCCAGCGCCGCCAGGGGCTCGGACAGGCGCGCCGAGAGCAGGAAGGCGAGCGCGGTCGCGGAGAACAGCGTCAACAGCAGTGTCAGCGTCAGCGTCAGGATGTAGATCTCCTTCAGGCCCTGGCGCGACAGCGACAGTTCCTTGTAGTCGCGGTATACCTCCTGCACCGCCTCCGCGTCCCGCGCCAGTGTCGGCGGCACCGGCTGCAGCAATTGCAGCAGACGCTCGTCCTCGGCGATGCTGAGCGCGGCCACCGGAACCAGCACGCGCAGGCTCAACCTCTTGTCTGGCGCGCCTTCGAGCGCGGAGTAAGCGCGGCTTTGTCGCGCCTGGCGCAAGATGGTGCTGTTGGGCAGGTCGGGCAGGAGTTTGCCCACGCCCCTGCTCGCGCTGGCGATGACCCTGCCGCCGGAGGACAGCAGCAGCGCGTCCTCGACCCCCGCCTGTTCGCGTAATCGGTTGAGCAGCACCACCTGCTGCGCCGGCGTCTTGTCGGAAAGTTCAAGCGCCATGCGGCGCGCCTTGTCGTGGAGTTCGGTGAGCAGCAGATCAAGCGCGGTGCGGCCGAGGTTGAGCCCGCCCTCGAGCGCGTTATCCACGCGCACGTCGAACCAGGATTCGATGCTTTTCGCCATGAACTGCAGCGATACCACGTACACCAGGCCTCCGGGCACGATGACCATGGGCAGAAACATGAGCAGAAAGCGCAGCGTCAGGCGCGAGCCGAACACGCGCGCGCGCAGCTTGGCGGTGAGAACCCACAACTGATAGCCGATCAACGCCAGCAGCGCCGCGGCCAGCGCCGCGTTCAGGCCGAGCAGCAGCGCGTAGTGGCGGGAGAACAAGGCGGTGTTGCCGCTCGCCGCCGCCAGCAGGAACAGCAGAATCGCGCCCAGCGCCACGCTGAATATGAGTACGTATTTCATTGAGGCGCCTTCTCCGTCACCGGCGCCTTGACCCTGAACGGCCAACGCCGCCATTCGGAAGCGAGATTCCATTCCCGGCTGGTGAGCGCATTCACCTGGAACGGCTTGGGCAGCTGAGTCACGTCCAGGCGCATGCGCAGCCCCGCCTGGTAATCGGCGCCGGCGCTCACCTCCGCGCGCTCCAGCACCTGCCACGAGCGCACCCGCGACAGCACCCGCAGCGCCTCGGGCAGGGTGGAAAAGCTTTGATACAAGGCGCCGCTGGAAATACGGTATTGGCGTGTGAGCGCGTGGTAGGACAGGCGCAGCATCAACAGCCGGCTGGCGCTGTCGTCGAACCAGTACCAGCGTTTGCGCGTCAACTCGAATTCGACCTGGAAGTACAGCGCCACGCCCTTGTTGATGGCGTCCTCGAGCCGCGGGTTGAGTTCGATTTGGAAATCTGCGTCCAGGGCGTAGCCCTCGTCGTTGCCCTCGATCGCGATATGGCTGATTTCAATGTTGCTCGCGCGCGCCGGCGCGGTCCAGCCGAGTACGAGCGCGAGCAGCAGTGAAGCGAGCAGCCGCAGGCTCATGTTCTAATTTTCATTACGATATGAGGGGATACCTCCCCTCATGCTCCCCTAAATCGGAGGCCGTTGCGCAAATCCTGCAACGGCCTCTTATTGTCTTTCCAGCAGCGCATAGAAAAAGCCGTCGTGCCGCGCGTCGGGCAAGAGCTGTCCTCCCTCGAGTCCCGCCAGCGGCAGGCGGCGGGCGCGATCGTTGCGCGCCAGGAAGGACTCGACCGTTTGAGCGTTTTCCTGCGGGAACACCGAGCACGTCGCATACAGCAATTTACCACCCGCCGCCAACTGTTGCCACAGCGCATCCAGCATCCGGCCCTGGGTCGCCGCCAGTCGGGCGATGTCGCTTTCGCGGCGCAGCCATTTGATGTCTGGGTGGCGCTTGACCACGCCGGAGGCGGTGCAGGGCGCATCAAGCAGTATGCGCTCGAAAGACGCGCCGTCCGACCACTCCGCAGGGGACGAGCAGTCGCCACAAACGACGCGTGCGGAAAAGCCAAGCCGCGCGAGGTTGTCGCTGATGCGGGGCGCGCGCGCAGGGTCGCTGTCCAATGCCGTGAGCGCGCAATCGGCAAGTTCCAGAATATGCCCGGCCTTGCCGCCAGGAGCAGCGCAGGCATCGAGCACCCGCATGCCAAGTCGAAGGTCAAGCAACTGAGCGGCGAGCTGGGCGCCGGCGTCCTGTACCGATACCTCGCCCGCGCCGAAACCGGGAAGCGACTCTATCGGCAGCGGACGCTCGAGCAAGATCGCCTGGGGCCCGATGAGTTCGCCGGCAAGGCCGCGCTCGCCCAATTTCGCCAAATACTGCTCCGCCGTGAGGCGGCGCCGGTTGACGCGCAAGGTCATCGGCGGGTGCAGATTGCCGGCATTCAGAACCGACTCCCAGTGTTGCGGCCAGGCCGCGCGCACGCGGTCTATCCACCACTGCGGATAGGAGTAGTGGGCGACGTCGGAGTCGCAGCGTGCAAGGAGCGCGTCGGCTTCGCGCAGATAATTGCGCAGCACGGCGTTGGCAAGGCCTTTGGCAGCGGGCTCGAGGCGCGACACCGCGCGCACCGCCTGATCCACCGTGGTATGGCTGGTATGCGGCCGCGCGCGCAACTGATACAGCGCCGCGAGCAGCAAGGCATGCAAGGCCGGCTTGGCGGGCTTGCGCAGCAACTCGGCCAGGATCGCATCGAGCAGCCCCAGGTTGCGCAGCGTGCCGTAGGCCAGATCCTGCACCGCAGCGCCCAGGCTCGACCCTGCTTCCAGGCGCGCAAGCGCGTCCGACAGGCTGCGGCCGGCGCGCACCTGCGCGATGGCATCGCCTGCGGCGCTTAGCGCTAGCTCGAGATTGGCTGATCTGGACAAGGGATGAGACGGCATCGCGGTCGGGAAGACTGCAACGCCGCGGCAGTTATGGACGAACCCCGCATCCTACACCGGGTGTGGGGCAGAGAGAACCGGTTCGATGGATCAGGTCGTCGCGTGCAGGCGGGCAATCCCCATTACGCCATCGCTCGCAGGCGAGCAACCCCTATTACGCCATCGCCCGCAAGCGAGCGATGCGCTCCTCGGTCGCGGGGTGGGTGCTGAACAGGCCCTGGATACCGCCACCGGAAAGAGGATTGATGATCATCATCTGCGCTGTTGCGGGATGCGCTTCGGCCGCCGCGAGGGGCAGGCCCTTGGCGTAGCGCTCCATTTTCGCCAGTGCATCGGCGAGCGCGTTCGGGTCGCCGCAGATTTCTGCGCCGCCGCGGTCGGCTTCGAATTCGCGCGCGCGCGAGATCGCCATCTGGATCAGCATGGCCGCGATCGGCGCCAGGATCATCACGATCAACCCAACCACCGGATTGGGGCGCTCGCCATCGCCGCGCCCGCCGAACAGAAAGCCGAATTGGGCGATGGCGGAGATGGCTCCGGCTACTGTGGCGGCGATGGTGGAAATCAGGATGTCGCGATGCTTCACGTGCGTCAGCTCGTGCGCCATCACGCCGCGCAGCTCGCGCGCCGACAATAACTGCAGAATGCCGGTGGTCGCCGCCACGGCGGCATGCTCGGGATTGCGCCCGGTGGCAAAGGCATTGGGCTGGGCTTCGTCGATGAGATAGACGCGCGGCATGGGCAGCCCGGCGCGCTCGGCCAATTCGCGCACCACGCCGTAGAACTGCGGCGCGCTCGCGGCATCGACTTCCTGTGCGTTGTACATGCGCAGCACCATCGCATCGGAGAACCAATAGGCGAAAATATTCATCGCGCCGCCGAGCGCGAGCGCGAGCAGCATGCCGTTCGCGCCGCCGAACGCGGCACCGACTACGCCAAACAGCGCCACGATGCCCGCCATCAGGATAGTGGTTTTGAGCCAGTTTCCGAACATTCCGGGTTTCCTTGTAACGTTGATTATCGAAGCTGTTAGATGGTGGTCTTCGGGGAAAATTCAAGCCGCTCGCCCGCGGCAAGCGGGAAGCCGGCGAGAAACTGCGCCGCCGCCAGTTTCTTGCCGCCGGCGCGCTGCAGTTCCAGCACACACAGCGACCCGCTACCGCAGGCCACGACGATGCCCTTTGCGCCGGCTTCCAGTATCGTCCCCGGCGCGCCCTCGGCCGCGCTCACGCCGGCCCGCCAGATTTTCAGCCCGACGCCTCTTATCATCGCCGTGGCGCCGGGCAGCGGATTGAAAGCGCGCACCTTGCGCTCGAGCACCGGCGCCGCCTCGCTCCAGTCGATCCCGGCTTCCGCCTTGGTGATTTTTGCGGCATAGCTTGCGCCCGCTGCCGGCTGCGGCCGTGGGCTGAGTTGGGCGTGCTCGAGTCGGGCGAGAACGGCCACGATCAGGCGCGCGCCGAGTTCGGCGAGCTTGCCGTGCAGGCTCGCGCCGGTGTCGTCTGCCGCGATCGGCAGCGACTCGGCAGCGAGTACCGGACCGGTATCCAGGCCCCGGTCCATCTGCATGATCGATATCCCGGTGAGCGCGTCGCCGGCGAGGATGGCGCGCTGAATCGGCGCGGCGCCGCGCCAGCGCGGCAGCAGCGAAGCGTGGATATTGATCGCGCCCAGACTGGGCAGGGCGAGCACCGGCTCGGGCAGAATCAGCCCGTAAGCCGCGACCACCATGGCGTCTGCGCCGAGCGCGCCCAGGCGCGCGAGCGTCGCCTCGTCTTTCAAGCTGACGGGTTGATACACATCGAGACCGCGTTCCTGCGCCAAGGCTTTTACCGCGCTGGGCGCGAGTCGCAGCCCCCGGCCCGCGGGCCTGTCGGGCTGGGTAAGCACCAGCGCGATGTCATGCCCCGCATGCGCGAGCGCTGCCAGGGCGCGCGCGGCAAACTCCGGGGTGCCGGCGAATATGAGGCGCATCGACGCGGAGGCGTGCGGCGAATTACGCGCTCTGACGCTGCTGCTTCTGCAGCTTGGCGCGGATGCGGGTCTGCTTCAGGCGCGACAGGTATTCGACGAATACCCGGCCCTTCAGATGGTCCATCTCGTGCTGGATGCACACCGCACGCAGGCCCTCCGCCTCCATGGTGAACGTCCGGCCGTCGACACCCAGCGCGCGTACGGTAATACGCTCGGCGCGCGCGATTTTCTCGTAAATCCCAGGCAGCGACAGGCAGCCCTCTTCGCAATCGGCCACGCCACTGGCGGCGAGGATTTCCGGATTGATCAGCGTCAGAAGTTTATCCCGCGTTTCCGAGGCGTCGATGACGATCACGCGTTTATGCACGTCCACCTGGGTCGCGGCAAGGCCCACGCCGGGCGCGGCGTACATGGTTTCGGCCATGTCGGCGACCAGAGTGCGGATGCTCTCATTTACTTCCTCCACCGGCGCTGCAATTTTGTGCAAGCGGGCATCGGGATAACGCAGGATGTGCAGGCGAGACATAAAAACTTGCTAATTGAACGGATTAGGTGCTAAATTTAATGAAGTCTGTAAAAAGCGTGCTAGACTCTATATGATTCAGCCCTCTATTTAGATAGGTTCGAGGCTCCTATGCGCAAGTCTATCATATTCGCCGTACTCGCCGCGGCGCTGCTGGCCACGCCCCTCATGGCTCAGCCGCGATCGGACATCAAGCTGCAGGACAACGTGCCCGATCGCTACGTCGTCGTGCCCGGCGACACGCTATGGAGCATTGCCGCCAGGTTTCTCAAGGATCCGTGGCGCTGGCCGGAAATGTGGAAACTGAACCGGAACGAGATCAAGAACCCGCACTGGATCTACCCCGGCGACGTCATCGTGCTCGACCGCTCCGGGCCGCAACCGGAACTGAAGATGGGTGAAACGGTAAAGCTATTGCCGCGCGCGCGCTCCGAGGACATCGGCAGCCAGCCCATTCCCAGCATCCCCCCCAGGATTATCGAGCCGTTCCTGTCGCGGCCGCTAGTGATCGAGCCCGATGGCCTGGACAACGCGCCGCGCATTATCGCCGCGCAGGCGGACCGCGTGTATCTGGGCTCGGGTGACGTGGCCTATGTCAGCGGCATCAAGGACGCGAAACTCGACAGCCTGTGGCAGATCTATCGCCCGGGAAAGCCGCTTATCGACCCTGAAAGCCAGAAGACACTCGGCTACGAAGCGGTGTTTCTCGGCGACAGCAAGGTGACCAAGGCGGGCGATCCTGCGACTATTCAAATCTTCGGTGCGGAGCAGGAGATCGGCAAGGGCGACCGGCTGATTGCCGCCGGACCGCTGGTGCTGAACAACTACGCGCCGCATGCGCCCCCTGTATTCGTCCAAGGTCGCATCATCGCCAGCCGTGGCGGAATGCGCGAGACCGGCCCGCAAAACGTGGTCACGCTCAACCGGGGCAGAAACGATGGACTCGAGCCCGGCCATGTGCTCGCCCTGCTGCGTCTTGGCCGCGCCAACCTGGAGAAGACCAGCGAGCGCAAATGGTTCGGCGCCGACAAGGTCGAGACGACCAAGCTGCCAGACGAGCGTTACGGCCTCGTCTTCGTGTTCCGCACCTTCGACCGGGTTTCCTACGCGCTGGTGATGTCGGCGAGCCGCTCGGTGCTGATCGGCGACGTGGTGACCATCCCCTGAGGCGCGGCAAAGGGGGCGCGCCCCTTTTGAATTCCCCGATTTGGCAAAATCGAAACACACCATGCGGCACGACGCTGAGCTCGCCGCGTGGATCAAGCTCAGCTTGGTGCCGGGGCTGGGCGGCCAAAGCCTGAGAAAGCTCCTTGCTGCCTTCGGCCTGCCGCAGCAAGTCCTCGCCGCCGGCCGCGCCGCGCTCGCGAGCATCGTTTCCGCCGAGATCGCCGCGCGCATACTCGCGAACCTCGATTCCTCCGCCGTCGATGCCGCTCTCGAATGGGCAGCCGCGGAAGGCAATGGCGTCCTCACGCTCGCGGACGGCGAATATCCGCGGTCGCTGCTCGAGACCCCGGATCCACCGGCTCTGCTCTATTTGCGCGGCCGGCCCGAGTTGCTCGCGCGCCCTGGCCTTGCCGTGGTCGGCAGCCGCAATGCCACGCCTCAGGGGGTAAGCAATGCGGAACATTTCGCGCGCGCTTTCAGTGCCGCCGGCCTCACCATCGTCAGCGGCCTCGCGTTGGGCATAGACGCCGCAGCGCACCGCGGCGGGCTGGACGCGGCCGGATCCACCATTGCGGTGCTCGGCACCGGCGCCGACATCCTCTATCCGCAACGCAACCGCGCGCTCGGTGAGCGCATCGCGCGCGAGGGACTGATCGTGAGCGAATTTCCGCTGGGCACGCCTCCGCATGGCGCCAATTTCCCGCGGCGCAATCGCGTCATCTCGGGCCTTGCGCGCGGTTGCCTGGTAGTGGAAGCGGCGCTCGCCTCGGGCTCGCTCATCACCGCCCGCCTCGCCGCCGAGCAGGGGCGCGAGGTGTTCGCCATTCCGGGATCGATACATTCGCCGCATGCGAAGGGTTGCCACGCGCTCATCAAACTAGGGGCAAAACTGGTGGAAAGCGCCGACGACTTGCTGCAGGAGTTGGGAGTGAACGGGCCTCTAGCGCGGCCGGCCGCCATCGATCCGGTGGTCCCCGGCCTGCTCGCGCACCTGGGCTACGACCCTTGCGATATCGATACGCTGTGCGCAAGAAGCGGCTTGACGGCGGCTGCGGTATCGGCCATGCTGTTGCAACTTGAGCTCGACGGCAAGGTCGCGAGCCTGCCCGGCGGGCTGTACCAGAGAACCTCCTAAGAGGCCGCCCACAAGAATGTTCGACATACTCGTCTACCTGTTCGAAAACTATTACCAGACCGACCTCTATCCAGATCAAGATGCGCTGGCGCGCAAGCTTAGCGCCGCCGGCTTCGAGCACGACGACATCAGCGACGCTCTCACCTGGCTGCAAGGGCTTTCCGCCACCGGGGACAGCACCCTTCCCGATTCTCTCGCCGAAAGCACCGCGTTTCGCGGCTATGCCGAAGCGGAAGCGGCGAAGCTCGGTGTCGAAGGGCGCGGTTTCCTCGCCTTCCTCGAGAGTGCGAAAGTGCTCACGCCGCTGCTGCGCGAGATCATCATCGAGCGCGCCATGGCGTTGTCCGAAGACAGCGTCAGCGTCGAGAAACTTAAGGTGATCGTGCTCATGGTTCTGTGGAGCCAGCAGCATTCGATTAACTCGCTCATCCTGGAAGAGTTGCTCTCCGATCGCGCCCGATTGCTCATGCATTAGGGCGGTTACAGCCATTTAAGTCCCTGTTTCGCGGAATTTTGTCACGGCGCATCGCCGTGTCTTCTTGCTTCGCCATCCGGTTTGCACTTATCATGCTGCGGCTTGCTGCGGGGCGCAGATCGACATTGATTCAGCCTGCACGCGCAAGCCCTAACACACTATGACCAAAAAACTCATCATTGCTGAGAAGCTTTTCGTCGCCAACGACATTGCGCGCGACCGACTCCACGAGCGCGCGCTCGCGCGTTGACAGAACCCTATGGCCAAGAAACTTATTATTGCCGAGAAGCCGTCAGTCGCGAACGATATAGCGCGCGACCGAATTTACGAGCGCGCGCCCGCGCGCTGACGGAACCCTCTGGCCAAGAAACTCATCATTGCTGAGAAGCCTTCCGTCGCCAACGACATTGCGCGCGCAGTGGGCGGCTTCACCCGGCACGGTGATTATTTCGAGAGCGGCGAGTATGTGCTGTCGTCGGCGATCGGCCATTTGCTCGAACTCGTCGCCCCGGAGGGCGTCGAGGTGAAGCGCGGTAAATGGTCCTTCGCGAATCTGCCGGTGATCCCGCCGCGCTTCGATCTGAAGCCGATCGAGCGGACCGAAGATAGGCTCAAAGTGCTGCTGAAGCTGCTCAAGCGCAAGGACGTCACCGGCGTCATCAACGCCTGCGACGCGGGGCGCGAGGGCGAGCTGATCTTCCGCTACATCATGCAGCACGCCGGCAACAAGAAGCCGATCCAACGGCTGTGGCTGCAATCGATGACCCAGGGTGCGATCCGCGAGGGTTTTGAAGGCTTGCGCAGCGACAAGTCGATGCTGCCGCTGGCCGACGCCGCCGTGTGCCGTTCCGAGTCCGACTGGCTGGTGGGCATCAACGGCACGCGCGCCATGACCGCGTTCAATTCCAAAGAGGGCGGCTTCTACAAGACTACCGTGGGCCGGGTGCAGACGCCGACGCTGGCCATCCTGGTCGAGCGCGAGGACCGCATCCGCAAGTTCGTGTCGCGCGACTACTGGGAAGTGCATGCCGGCTTCGCCGCCGCCGCCGGCGCATACAGCGGGCGCTGGTTCGACGAGAAGTTCGCCAAGGCAGCGAAGGAAGAGGACACCGAAGCCAAGCCCGAGCGCCTGTGGGATGCGGCGCGCGCCGAGGCCCTGCGCGAAAAATGCGCGGGCAAGCCCGGCATCGCCACCGAGGAAGCCAAGCCGACCACGCAGATTTCGCCGCTGCTGTTCGATCTGACCAGCCTGCAGCGCGAAGCCAACGGACGCTTCGGTTTCTCCGCCCGCACCACGCTGTCGCTGGCGCAGGCGCTGTACGAAAAACACAAGGTGCTGACTTACCCGCGCACCGATGCGCGCGCGCTGCCGGAGGACTATCTGCCGACGGTCAAAGCGACCATGGAAATGCTGGCCGGCAAAGCCAAGAGCAAGGACAGGAGCGAGGGCGTCGCGGCTTATGTGCCGTTCGCGCGCGCGGTGTTGAGAGAAGGTTGGGTCAAGCCGGGCAAGCGCATTTTCGACAATGCCAAGATCTCCGACCACTTCGCCATTATCCCCACGCTGCAGGCGCCGGGCCATATGTCCGATGCCGAGGCCAAGCTCTACGACATGGTGGTGAAACGCTTCCTTGCAGTGTTTTTCCCCGCGGCTGAGTTCCTGGTCACCACGCGCATCACCCGCGTCGAGGGCGAGGCGTTCAGGAGCGAGGGCCGGGTGATGGTGAAGCCAGGCTGGCTCGCGATTTACGGCCGCGACGTTGAAAAGGACGACGCGCTGATGGTCGCGATTACCGATGGCGAGAAGGTCAAAACAACCGCGGTCGAGGTCAGGGCCAACCAGACCAAGCCGCCGGCGCGCTTCACCGAGGCGACGCTGCTCTCTGCCATGGAAGGCGCGGGCAAACTGGTCGAAGACGAGGAATTGCGCGCGGCGATGAGCGCGAAGGGCCTGGGCACGCCGGCGACCCGCGCCGCCGTCATCGAAGGACTCATTTTCGAAGACTACGTGCATCGCAACGGGCGCGAGCTCGTGCCCACGCCCAAGGCATTCTCGCTCATGTTCGCGCTCGGCCAGTTCGGCATCACCGAGCTCACCTCGCCCGAACTTACCGGCAATTGGGAATTCAAGCTGAAGCAGATGGAGCACGGCGAGCTCGATCGGACAGAGTTCATGGACCATATCGTCGAAGTCACGCGCGAGTTGGTTTCCGCGATCAAGAACGGCGACATTCCCGACACCGCGTTTCTCACGCTGAAGGCGCCGTGCCCAAATTGCGGTGGCACGGTGCAGGAGAATTACCGCAAATTCCAGTGCCAGGCCTGCGATTTCAACATTTGGAAAGTCGTCTCCAGCCGCGAGTTCGCGCCCGAGGAAATCGAGGAATTGATCGCCAAGCAGGCCATCGGTCCGCTGCAGGGTTTTCGCAGCCGCATGGGCAAGCCTTTCGCCGCGGTGGTGCGGCTGTCCACCGAATTCAAGGCGGAATTCGATTTCGGCCAGTCGGGCGACGGCGCAGACCTTGCCCCGGATTTCTCCGGCCTCGATTCGCTCGGTCCTTGCCCCAAGTGCAAAGCGCGCGTGTTCGAGCAGCCGATGGCCTATGTGTGCGAGAAAAGCCTGGGCCCGGAAAAGAGCTGCGATTTCCGCTCCGGCCGCATCATCCTGCAGCGCCCGATCGAGCGCGAGCAGATGCAAAAGCTCCTCGCCACCGGCAGGACCGATCTGCTGCACCGCTTCATCTCCAAGAAGGGCCGGCCGTTCTCGGCCTTTCTGGTGCGCGGCGCAGACGGCAACGTTGGCTTCGAGTTCGCGCCGCGAGCGGCCAAACCGGGCAAGGCCGCGGCCCAGCCCGCAGAGGCCAAGGCCAGAGTCATCAAGCCTGCGGCCAAGGCGGATGCCAAGACCGTCGCCAAGATTGGCACCAAAACCGCCGCCAAGGCCGTCACCAGGACGGTCAAGGCACGCAAGACCGCGGCCGGCTAGGCCGTTCTGCTCCGGGCGCAACGGCCGGGATTTGTTCATCGCTGCTTGATGGATTCCTGCTGCACGCAATCTTCCCGGCGACTATTAGCGAATTCAGCCACGAGAGAAAGGCGTGCCCGAGGATTACACTCTGCAGGAAGTGCTCTCCGACGCCGACGCTTACTTCGCGGCCGGTGATGCGCGCGGCGCGATCGAGATCCTGTTTCAAGGGTGGGATCAGTTCGAGACCGGCGCCGCGAACAGCGCAGGCGAGGCGATCCGCCTGGCCTTGGGGCGGATCTGTCACTCATTCTGGGTGAAACGCGATTTCGAAACCGGAACACAGATCACGGCGATGGTCGTGAACGCCGCGCTCGAGCGCGCGCGCCGGACGGTGGCGCCCGAATTTGCCGCCGTCTATGCCGAGGCTGCTGCTGCGACGGGAACATCGCTATTTCCGCTGCAGCGGATTTTCCGTCACCAGAATCTGGTCCGTCTGTTTCGCCGGGTCGCCGCGGAGATTGCCGGCGATGTCGCCGAGTGCGGCTGTGCGCGCGGCCTTTCGTTCATGCAACTGTGCCTCGCCTTCAGCAAGGATCATCCCGATTGGTCTGGAGAGGGTTTCCACGTGTTCGATTCATTCGAGGGGCTGAGCGAGCCGGGCGAAAAAGACCTCGGACTGGACCAGTCGGATGCGGACGCGGCGCAAATTGCGCGCAATATGGTGCCCGGCAATTTCGCCGTCGCGTTTGACCTGGTCAGGGAGAATGTGCATCGCCGCTTTCCGCGCGTCGAGTTGCATCCGGGCTGGATCCCGAGTGCGTTTTCCGCGGTGGCCGGGCGCAGCTTCCGCTTCGTGCATCTGGACGTCGATTTGTATCAGCCGACGCTGGACAGCCTGGACTATTTTTTTCCGAGGCTTGCCGATGGGGGAGTGATCATCACCGACGACTATAACTGGCCGGGTGCGAGAACGGCGCTGCTGGAGTTTTGCGCCAGGCATCGCCTGCAGTTGCAGGCCACCGACACCTCACAGGCGTTCGTGCGGAAGGGTTCCGACGCGGTGAAGCCAGGCTCGGCTTAAGCAGCGTTGCCGCGCCGCACGCAGCGCCCGGGATCCGGTCCGGGCTCCCGCAATCTACCGGCCGACTGTGCTTCGAAGCGTTCGGTTCGCCGCGGGCCGCACCGAGTTAGCGGTGGTGTCAGCCGGACTTGGGGCCGCGCATGCTGCCTGCCACGATCTTGTACTCGAACAGGCGGCACTCCAGCGCGCCGTTGTAGAGCGGCGTGCGCTTGGACACTTGCAGCTTGATCAACTTGGGCAGATTCATGTCGGCGCTGAGAATGTAGCAGTTCCAGCCGGCGAATTTCTGTTTCAGCGCATCGCCGAATTTGGGGTAGAACTCGGCCAGTTCCTGCTGCTCGCCCATGCGCTCGCCGTAGGGCGGGTTGGTGACCAGCACGCCTGAAGCGGCCGGCGCGGATATCTCCAGCGCATTCGCCTGCTTCAACTGCACCGCCTGCGCCAGGCCGGCTGCGTGCAGGTTCGCGTGCGCAAGCTTGAGCCTATCGCCGTAGAGCTCGCTGCCGTAGATCGGCAGGGGCACAAGCGGCTTGTGCCGCGCCTCGGCTTCGGCGCGCAGTCTATGCCACAGCGTGGCGTCGAAATGCTTCAGCTTTTCAAAACCGAAGCCGCGCGCAAGGCCGGGCGCGATATCAAGCGCGATTTGCGCCGCTTCGACAAGGAAAGCGCCGCCGCCGCACATGGGATCGAGCAGCGCCGTTCCCGGCTGCCAGCCGGTCAGCTTGAGGATGCCGGCGGCGAGATTTTCCTTGAGCGGAGCTTCGCCCTGGGCGGCGCGCGCGCCGCGCTTGAACAGCGGTTCGCCCGAAGTGTCGAGGTAGAGCGTGAACTGCGTGGCGTCGAGAAAAGCGTGAATGCGCACTTCCGGCGCGCGCGTGTCCACGTTGGGCCGGCTGCCGACGGCGCTCCTGAAGCGGTCGCACACCGCATCCTTGATGCGCAGCGTGAGGAAGTCGAGACTCTTGAGCGGGCAACGCTGCGCGGTGAGATAGACGCGGATGCTGCGCGCGACGTCGAAGCGCTGCGGCCAGTCGAACTCATAGCTGGCGCGGTAGATGTCCTCTTCGCTGCGGTAGGCCACGGTGAACAGGCGCAGCAGCACGCGCGTGGCGACGCGGCTTTCCAGGTTGGCGCGGTAGATGACGCGCGTGTCGCCCTCGAAGGCGGCGCCGCCGGCGACGGTCTGCACCGCGCTCGCTCCCAGTTCGGCGAGCTCGGCGGCGAGCGCGTTTTCCAGGCCGCGCGGGCAGGGCGCGAACAGCTTGGCGTTAGCGTGCGGGCTCATGCGCCATGAATCCGCGCGGCGAAGCCGGCGGCGCGCAGTGCGCGGATGATCTCGTCGACGTGGTTGCGGCCGCGGGTCTGCAGCACGAACTCGACTTCGGCGGTCTGCAGCGGTAGGTTGGTGAAGGCGCGCTGATGGTGCACTTCCTCGATATTGGCATTGGCCTCGGCCAGGCAGGCGGTGACCGTGGCGAGCGCTCCGGGCAGGTCGCGCAACTCGACCGTGAGCCGGGTGAGCCGGCCGGCGCGCACCATGCCGCGCTCGATGATGACCGACAGCATCAGCGGATCGATGTTTCCGCCGGAGAGGACTATCCCCACGCGTCTGCCGCGGAAGCGCTGCGGATGGGCGAGCAGCGCGGCCAGGCCGGCCGCCCCCGCGCCCTCGACCACCGTCTTCTCGATTTCCAGCAGCAGCACGATGGCGTGCTCGATCTCGCCTTCGCCGACCAGCAGGATGTCGCGCGCGAGTTCGCGCACGATGGGTAAGGTGAGCGCGCCCGGCTCCCTCACCGCGATGCCCTCGGCAATGGTGTTGGCGGCGCAACGCGCCGTCTCGCCGCGCAGCGCGCAATACATTGACGGAAAGTTCTCGCTCTCGACGCCGTAGAGTTCGATGCCAGGCATGGCGGCTTTGGCCGCGACCGCCATGCCGGCGAGGAGGCCACCCCCGCCCACGGGCACGACCAGGACCTCCAGCTGCGGCTCGCGCGCCAGCATCTCCAGCGCCACCGTGCCCTGGCCGCTGATCACCCGCTCGTCGTCATAGGGATGGACCAGGCTCAGCTTGCGCTCGGCGGCGAGCGCGAGGCCGCGCGCCTTGGCCTCATCGAAGCCGTCGCCGGCGAGGATCACTTCGGCGCCGAAGGCGCGCGTATGCTCCACTTTCACATGCGGCGTGTGGCGCGGCATGACGATCACGGCATGTATGCCCAGGCGCCTGGCATGGTAGGCCACGCCCTGCGCGTGGTTGCCGGCGGAAACAGCGAGCACGCCTGCCGCGCACTGCGCAGGCAGCAGCGAAAGCAGTTTGACCAGCGCGCCGCGTTCCTTGAACGAAGCGGTGAATTGCAGGTTCTCGAACTTGAGGTAAACCTCGGCGCCGGTGATCTCGGACAGCGTGCGCGAGTACAGGCAGGGCGTGTCGATTACCTGGTCCGCGAGCAGGGTCGCGGCGGCACGGATGGAGTATGCGGTGACGGGCATGAAATCTAATTCGATATGAAGGAATACTTCCCCTCATGCTTCCCTAAATTGGCCTGTCGCAAAATCAATTTTGCAACAGGGTCATATTGACACGACGCTCAGCGCTGCCATGAACCCTTGATGATGCTCTTGATGAGATGCAGCCGCCGGTGAAAAAAATGATCCGCACCGGGCACCACGATCACCGGCAGCTCCTGCGGCCGCGCCCATGCGAGCACGTTGGCGAGCGGAACGGTCTCGTCCAGTTCGCCGTGGATGATGATGCTGTTCGCCGGCACCGGTTCCGAGGTGTAGCCGCGCCCGCCGCTGACGGAACCCGCCGCCACGCCCACCAGCGCCATGCGCGCAGGCTGAACGCGGCGCGCCACCAGGGTCTGCACGTAGGCGCCGAAGGAGAAGCCCGCCAGCACCGGCGCCGTCGCGTGAAAGCGCGCGCGCGCGTAGTCCAGGATCGCCAGCAGGTCGTCGGCCTCGCCGCGCCCCTCGTCATGTTCGCCTACGCTCATCCCGACGCCGCGGAAATTGGGCCGCAGCGCGACGTAACCCAACTCGACGAAAGTCTTGGCCAGCGTCTGCGCCACCTTGTTGTCGAGGCTGCCGCCGAACAGCGGGTGCGGATGCGCGATCAGAGCCACGCCCCGAGGGGCGTCGTAGAGCCTGTCGCGAGCGGCGTCGTGAAGCCTGCCGCGGTGCTCGCCCGACGCGGGCAGGTCGATCACGCATTCGATCTTGCCCGCGGGGCCGTCCAGCAGCACGCGCTCGCTCGGCGCCCGCGTCATATTTTCAGGCGCTCGACCTCGCGCCCATGCTGCAGGTGTTCCTCGATGATCTCGTCGATGTCATGCTCATCGACATAGGTATACCAGACTTGTTCCGGGTACACCACGATGCAGGGACCTTCCTCGCACCGGTCGAGGCAGCCCGCCTGATTGATGCGCGCCTTGCTTTTCCCGGCGAGATCGAGTTGTTTCAGGCGCTGCTTGGCGTAGTCGCGCAGCGCACTCGCGCCCTTGTCGTTGCAGCAGACGCGGCCGCCATCGCGCTGGTTGCAACAGAAGAAAACGTGGTGGGCGTAATAACTCATGCGGGATTCGATCGAAGGGAGCGTCGTTGAGCGGTATGCCGCTTGCCGGCATGACTGTTCCAAGGAACGCCGGATTATAGCTTGTCGGGGCTGTCCCGACCTTCCCCGGCCAGGCGCGGCGCAAGCAGCATCAGATAGAACAGCGCGACGAACGGCCACGCGAGCGACACCAGGTGCGTCACCCCGTTGAAGTTGAGAAAGTAGCCTTGCGGCCATTGTTGCAGGGCGTTGGCGAGATACGGATTCGCCGGCGCCAGGTTGACCAGCACGGTTGCGGCCATCAGCAGCAAGCCCGCCAGCGCCAGGCGCGCGGCGCGCGGCAGCGCCATCACCAGCATCAGGATCCCCGCGGCGCAAGCCAGGCCAACGACCGCGCCCGGTGTCAGCCAGGCGAACACGTTCTGTGCCTTGAGCAACACGCCTACCGCGAGTGTCTTCAGCGCCAGCGCCCCCGCGAGCAGAGCCAGCAACAGGCGCCGCAGCGGCCGATCGTTTTGCGTAAGGCCGGAAAGAAATAGGCCGACCGCGATCAGGTTGCAGGCGGCGACCGCGGCTTCCATCTGGATGAACACTTCGGCCGGATGCAGGGCGGCCGGCGGATGCGCGAGCATGTCGCGCAGATCGCCGTTGCCGAACAACAGCGTCTCCGGATTTAATTGGGTGAACAGCCACAATGCGAGCAGCACCAGTCCCAGGTCGTACTGTCCGCCCGCGAGAAACCAGCGATGCCGCAGGGCATGGATTCTTCCGCCGCTCAGCAAGCCGATACCAAAGCGCAGCGCCAGGCCGGCGCCGGCGAAGGTGCCCAGGCCATTGGTCGCGAGATCGAGGTTGGACGGAATGCGGCTGGGCAGGTAGGTTTGCAGCGCTTCCAGCGCGAGGCTTAAGAAGCAGCCGGCGACGCCGGCCGCGGCTAGCGCGAGCGCGCCGCGCAGGCGCGGGTGCAGCGCCAGCAGCGCGAAAAACCCCAGGGGCAGATAGGCGGCAAAATTGGTCACCAGATCGAACGCGGTGATGTAACGCGGCAAGGCGCCGGCGAGAAACGCTAATGCGCTCACGCCCTGATCGCGCCAGCCGGAGAAGGGGTGCAGGCTGGCGTAAATGATCAGCAGCGCATAAGCGAGCAGCAGGTAGCGCGCCAGCGGCGAGGGTCTGGGATCGATGACGGTCACAGTGGCCGCCATGTTACCGCTTTGCGAGTTCCGCCCGATACAGCGCCAGCATCCCGGCGCCGAAACAGGCGAACACGATTTTCTCGATTTTGATTTCGGCCGTGGCGAACTGCGCGCACTCGCCGAGCGCAATGCGCGTCGCCTGCTGCAACGGGTAGCCGTAGACGCCGCAACTGATCGCGGGGAAGGCGATGCTGGCCGCGCCGTGCGCGAGCGCCAGTGCCAGGCTGTCGCGGTAGCAGGAGGCGAGCAGTTCGGGCTCGCCCCGCGAGCCGCCCTGCCACACCGGCCCGACCGTGTGAATGACGTATTTGGCCGCGAGGCGGTAGCCGCGCGTGATCTTGGCGCGCCCGGTGGCGCAACCTTGAAGCGTGCGGCACTCGGCGAGCAGCTCGGGTCCGGCGGCGCGGTGGATCGCGCCGTCCACGCCGCCGCCGCCCAGGAGCGAGTTGTTGGCGGCGTTGACGATGGCGTCCACCTCCAGGGTGGTGATGTCGGCTTCGACCGCGATGAATTTGTCGTGCATGCCTGGATTTTACCGTGCCTGGATTTGGGCTCCGGGCAGCGCTGAACGCAGACCAAGGTGCTCGACGAACGGATCGAAGTCCCTGTCGCTGTACAGAAGAGGCAAGCCGCTCTCGATGCAGCGCGTGGCTATCACCGTGTCTATCGTCTTGCGCACGCTTACCCCGAGCGCTCGCAGCGCACGAAAGTTCTTCGCGGCTTGAATAGCTATGTCTTGCCCCGCCAGGTCCACGACCACCAGCGAAGTCAGGAGCTTCCTGGCCTGGTTGAAATCGCGGTCGCTGACAAAGCCTTGCAGCACCTCGGTCAAAATCAGGTCGCCCGTCGCAATCGGCTCGGTACCGAGCAGCGATTCCAGCTTTTCCGCCTGTGGCGTCGCGGCTCCGCGGAAGTAGTCAATCCAAACGCTGGAATCGACCAAAATCACCCGTCGGTCCTCATCGCGTCAAGGTCGCCTTGCCAGTCGAGCTTGCCGCGAAAACGCCGTATCTCCTGTTGTTGCCGCAGCCGCAACAAAGTACGCAGCCCGAGCTCCACCGCTTCGCGTTTGCTCTTCAACCCGGTCGCCCGAAGCGTGTCCTTCATCAACTTATCGTCGATCACGATGTTGGTGCGCATGATGTGTATCCTTTCTATGTTTCATACACATTCTAGGCGCATCTGGCGCAACTCGCAACCAGCGGCTTTGTCAATGTTGAGCGCTGCGGCGCCCTAGCGCCGCGCGAACCAGTTTATGCGCTCCCTCTTCTGTCCGCCGGCGAAGGAAACGAGCGAGCCGAAGATCATGCCGGCGAGGCTCATGGCGAGGCCCGCGAGCTGCGGCGGCACCAGGCCGGTTGGATTGAAAATCTCGAGATTGATCCAGGTCGCGAGCCCGAGCACGATCGCCAGCGTCGCCCCCAGGGTGGTCGCGCGATGCCAGTACAGCCCGAAAGCGAGCGGGACGAAGGCCGCGACCAGGGTCACCTTGTAGGCGTTCTCGACCATCTTGTAGATGCTCGCATCCGTGTTGAGCGCGAACACGGTCACCATCACGGTGAAGCAGAGCACGACCGTGCGCATCGCGAACAGGAACTGGCGGTCGGTCCAGTGGCGGAAGGCGCCGCGCAGGATGTTCTCGGTGAAGGTGACCGAGGGCGCGAGCAGGGTCGCGCTGGCGCAGCTCTTGATCGCCGACAACAGCGCGCCGAAAAACATCACCTGCGCGAACACCGGCACGTGCTGCATGATCAGGGTCGGCAGAATCAGCTGCGAATCCGTGTTGATGAGGCCCGCGACCATCTTAGGGTCGATCAGCGTCGCCGAGTAGGCGAGGAACATCGGGATGAAGGCGAAGCAGAAGTAGAGCACGCCTCCGGTTATCGAAGCGCTGCCGGCAATGCGCTCGTTCTTGGACGAGGCGACGCGCTGGAACACGTCCTGCTGCGGAATCGAGCCGAACATCATGGTGATCCATGCGGCAGTGAACCAGAGCATCTCCTTCAGCTCCGGCGCGGGCAACAGATTGAACTTGCCGGCGTCCGACGCGTGGCTGAGCACCGTGCCGACACCGCCGACCATGCCGCTCACCTCGAAGGCGATGTACACCATGCCCACCAGGATGACGATCATCTGCAGGAAATCGGTGACCGCGACCGACCACATACCACCCCACATGGTGTAGATCAGCACGGTCGAGGCGCCCACGATCATCCCCGTTTGCTGCGACATCGCGCCCTCGGAAACGACGTTGAACACCAGCCCCAGCGCCTTGATCTGCGCCGCGACCCAGCCAAGATACGAAATCACGATGCACAGCGTGGTCAACACCTCGACCGTGCGGTTAAAGCGCTTGCGGTAGAAATCGCCTATGGTCAAGAGGTTCATGCGGTACAGCGGGCGGGCAAAGAACAGGCCGACCAGGATCAGGCACATGCTCGAGCCGAACGGGTCGGCCACCACGCCCGCGAGGCCGTCCTTCAAGAACGACGCCGGTATGCCGAGCACGGTTTCTGAGCCGAACCAGGTGGCGAACACGGTGGCGGTGACGATGTAGAACGGGAGCGCGCGCCCGGCGACCGCGTAATCCTTGGAGTTCTTCACCAGCGTGCCGGCCCACAGGCCGATGCCGATGGAAATGATCCAGTAGGTGATGACGAACCAGAGCAGCATGGCTGGAGAGGTTTCTAGTCTTCTAGTCGTGCGCGACGCGCCGATTATATCCCGCGGCCCGGCATCGGCGAAATGCTCGCAGCGGCTATAGCACGAGGTAGATCTGCCAGGCGAGCAGGGCCGCAAGCAGCAGGCAAAGCATGACGGTGCTGCGGTGGCGGCGGCTTTGCTCGGCGGCCAGGCGCTCCAGCGCGCGCTCGATGCCGGCCGACGGATCGGCGGCGAGGGCGCGGTGCGCGAGGCGCGGCAGTTGCGGCAGCATGTTGACCCAGCGCGGCGCTTCATTCTGCAGGTTGCGCAGCAAGCCGCGCCAGCCCAGTTGTTCGCTCATCCAGCGCTCGAGATAAGGCTTGGCGGTGGTCCACAGGTCGAGCTCGGGGTCGAGCTCCCGCCCCAGACCCTCTATGTTGAGCAGGGTTTTCTGCAGCATCACCAACTGCGGCTGGATCTCGACATTGAAGCGGCGCGAGGTCTGGAACAGGCGCAACAGCACCCGGCCGAAGGAAATGTCCTTCAGCGGCCGGTCGAACACCGGTTCGCACACGGCGCGGATGGCATTCTCGAACTCGTCCACGCGCGTGTCCGCCGGCACCCAGCCCGCTTCGAGGTGCGCCTGCGCCACGCGCTTGTAATCGCGCTGGAAGAAAGCGAGAAAATTCTGCGCCAGATAGTTTTTGTCGACATCGGTGAGCGTGCCCATGATGCCGAAATCCACGGCGACGTACTTGCCGCGCACGTCGGCGTCGGTGGAAACGAAAATGTTGCCCGGATGCATGTCGGCGTGGAAAAAACCGTCGCGGAACACCTGGGTGAAGAAGATCTCCACTCCGGCGCGGCCGAGGCGCGGGATGTCCACCCCGGCTGCGCGCAGCCGCTCCACCTGGCTGATGGGTATGCCGCTGATGCGCTGCATCACCATCACCGAGGACGAGCAGTAGTCCCAATAAATTTCCGGAATCGTCAGCAGTGCGGAACCGGCGAAGTTGCGCCGCAACTGGCTCGCGTTCGAGGCTTCGCGCATCAGGTCGAGCTCGTCGTTCAAGTGCTTGGCGAACTCGGCCACCACCTCGCGCGGTTTCAGGCGCCGGCCGTCGACCCACAGCGCCTCGATCAGGCTGGCGGCGCTGTCGAGCAGGGCCACGTCCTTCTCGATCGCTTCCTGCATGTTGGGGCGCAGGATCTTGACCGCGCATTCGCGCCCGCCGGGCAGCACGGCGAAATGTACCTGCGCGATGGAAGCACTCGCCACCGGCAGCGCCGCGAACTGCTCGAACACCTCGGTCACCGGCCGGCCGAATGCGCGTTCCAGCTGGGCGTGGGCGAGTTCGGTCGAAAACGGCGGCACCTGGTCCTGCAGCTTTGCAAGTTCGTCGGCGATATCGGACGGCAGCAGGTCGCGCCGGGTGGACAGCACCTGGCCGAACTTGACGAACAGCGGCCCCAGGGCCTCGAGCGCGAGGCGCAGGCGCACCGCGCGCGGCTCGCCGAGCCTGCGCCAGAACAGCACGCGCTGCACCGCCACCAGCAGGACGCGCGTGCGCGCGTGGGCGAGCACGAACTCATCCAGGCCGAAGCGGATGCCGACGCTGATGATTCTGGCGAGGCGCAGGAGGCGCTGCAATTCAGGGTCTTACGGAAATGGAAAAGGGGATTTTAACCGTAGTGGACGCAGAGGCGCGGATTGCTGTTCCCCGGCGTCCTTCGCGCCCTCGGCGGTTCAACTCGTTCCGGTCAATGCTTCGATTCTTTTCTCGATCCGCGCCAGGTCGTCGCGCAACCGGTCCACGCCGGCGAGGAACTGGCGCACGTCGGCAGGGCGCGCCAACAGCGGCTGTTCCTCGATCCAGTATTCGGCCAGGTTCTGCGCCAGCTTCTCCGCCGCATCGCTACCCCAGGCGGTGAAGCGCCTGCCCTGCTCCACCATGCGGTGGGCGAGCACGTCGCCGAATATCCGCGACAGGTCTTCCTCGAAGTCCCAGCGCAGGTGGCGGAACAGGTACTGCACCGTGCTTGCCAGGTCGGCGTTGCCTTCGATGCCGATTTCGCGCATCAGCGCGTCCTCGCCGCGCGCGAGCGCCGGCAGCGCGCCCAAGCCGATGGTGACGACCAGGTTCGGCGCGGCGTCCCGGGCGGCATCGGCCAGAAGACCGGAGTCGAGGATGTCGAGGCGCAGCGCGGGCAGCGGCGGGGCGCGGAATTCCACGCACTGTCCGGCGTGGGGCTTGAGCTTGTCGCGCGCCCAGGCTTCCGCGCCGAGCAGGTGATTGAGAGCGAAAATCCCGGGGGGCGATAACACTGAAGATGTCCTTGGATGCGGATATGCCGGCACGGCGCCCATCGCGCTGCCTGAAGGCGGCGCGGCGGGCTTGGTCGGTAACAATACGAGGGGATACCTCTCCTCGTGCTCCCCTAAGTTTGGGACGTCACAAGGGTTCTTGTGACGTCCTCTTATGCGAGCGGAGCCCTGCTACTGCATTTGCTGTATGCCCGCCAGCACCCAGCCGGTGGCGCCCGACACCGGCTTCGCCAGGTTCCAGATTTCCTCGAACGATTCCGGTTGCGCATTGGCGTTTTCGCGGATCATGCCGGAGAAGCGCACGCTGGCCCAATGGCTGTTGCCCTCGGTAACCGCTTCCAGCAAGTCGGCGTTGAGCGTCACCACGTCGGTCTGTTGCCCGCTCGCGGCGTGTTCCCGCAGATCCTGCTTTATCGACTCGAACATCTCGTCGGTGGTGAATTCGCGCAACTCGTCCAGCTTGCCGCTGTCATGCACCGCCTGCAGTTTGACGAAATTGAGTTTCGCCTGGCGCAGAAAGCCCTCGGTGTCGAATCCGGCGGGGATGTTCGCTTGCGGATGCGCGCCGAAGGCGGGCGCGGCGCCAAGGCCGGCCGGCGGCGAGAGCGGCGGGGCAGCCTCGGGTTGGCTGCCAATGCCGGCATATTGCATATTGCCTTCGGTCTTGGACCGGGTGAGCAGGCGAATGACAAAGAACACGGCGAAGCCGACCAGGGCCATCATCAGCACACTGCTCAGGATGCTTCCCAGGCCTCCCATTCCGCCTTGGCCGAGAAGCCAGCCCAAGCCGAGGCCGGCGGCAAGACCTGCGATCGGGCCGAGCCAGCGGTTGCCGGCGGGCGCTGGCGCGGCAGCCGGGGCCGGCGCTGCGGCCGGGGCCGTTGGCGCGGCCTTCGAAGGCGGGGTCTGCTGCACGCTCTTGTTCGGAGCCACGCTGGAGCGCTGCGCGCCCATGCTCCTGCCGCCGCCCAGACGCGCGGCCTCGGCGTCCTGGACCATCAAACCGAGTGCCAGGAATGCGGCGATCGAAATCGAAAATAGATGTTTCATTTGTTCCTCCTGTTACAGCATGAACCGAGCATTATGCGCTATTACCCTCAGAATTTGTAACCTCGATGCAGCGCTACCACGCCGGCGCTCAAGTTGAAATATTCGACCCGCTCCAGACCCGCTTGTTCCATCAGGCCCTTCAATTGCTCCTGGTCTGGATGCACGCGTATGGATTCGGCCAGGTAGCGGTAGCTGTCGGCGTCGCCTGCAATCTTGGACCCCAGCCAGGGCAGCACCTTGAACGAATACCAGTCGTAGGCGCGGGTCAGAGGCCGCCACACGCGAGAGAATTCCAGCACCAGCAGCCGCCCGCCCGGCTTGAGCACCCTGCGCATCTCGGCCAGCGCCGATTCCTTGTGGGTCATGTTGCGCAGCCCGAAGGCGACGCAGACGCAGTCGAAACAATCGGCGCGAAAAGGCAGCTTTTCGGCATCGCACTGCGCCAGCGGCAAGGCTCGGCCCTGGTCTAGCAGCCGGTCGCGTCCGCGCGCGAGCATGGCGCGATTGATGTCGCTGAGCCATACCTGGCCTTCGGGGCCGACGCGGCGCGCAAACGCGCTCGCCAGATCGCCGCTGCCCGAAGCGACATCGAGCACGCGTTCGCCCGTCCTGACGCCGGCCAGCGCGATGGTAAACGCCTTCCAGGCACGGTGCATTCCGGCCGACATCAGGTCGTTCATCAGGTCGTAGTTGGGCGCGACCGAGTCGAATACGCCGGCGACCTTTTGCGCCTTCTCGGTTTCGTCTATCTCTTGATAGCCGAAGTGGGTCTTGCCGTTCATCGCAGGTTCGGCTCAGTGGCAGCCGCTTTTGACCGGCGCGGTGGGGGTGGTGCCGGGCTCCCGGCTGGCGCCGGCCGCCTGCAGGCGCTGCAGATATTGCTGCCATAACTGGTCCCGGTCAAGCCCGAGTTCGTACAGGTAGTCCCAGGAGTAGAGTCCGCTGTCGTGTCCGTCGGAAAAGCGCGGCTGGACCGCATAGCTGCCCACCGGTTCGATCGCGGTGATGTCGACATTCTTCTTGCCGACTTGCAGCACTTCCTGCCCCGGCCCGTGGCCACGCACCTCGGCCGAGGGCGAGTACACGCGCAGGAATTCGTACGACAGCTCGAAGCGCTTGCCGTCGCCGAACGAGATTTCCATCTGGCGCGACTTCTGGTGCAGCTTGATTTCAGTGGGCGTGTGCTTGTTCATGTCAGTGGCGCGAAGCGGGGGCGCCTATGATACCGCGGCCAGCGCCTTTGTGGCTGTAACCAAAATGTCATGCAAGCGACATACTATTGCACCAGGAAATCGACAAAATCATGCCACTCAATGTTTTGATCGTAGAAGACGAAGCTGCCATCCAGGAACTGATTGCCGTCAACCTGGAAAGCGCAGGTCACCATGTATCGCGGGCCTCGGATGCGGAGCAGGCGCTCACTAGCATACGCCAGACCCTGCCCGATCTGGTGCTGTTGGACTGGATGCTGCCCGGGCAGTCGGGATTGGCGATCGCGCGCCAGTTGCGCGCAAACGAGCGCACCCGGACCATCCCCATCATCATGCTTACCGCGAAATCGGCCGAGCAGGACAAGGTCCTCGGGCTGGAGGCGGGCGCGGACGACTATGTCACCAAGCCGTTCTCGCCGCGCGAGCTGCTGGCGCGCATCAAGGCGCTAATGCGCCGGCGTGCGCCGCAACTGACGGACGACGTGGTCGAGGCGCAGGGCCTGCGCCTGGATCCGGCCGCGCACCGGGTCAGCGGCAACGGTCTGGCGCTCGACCTGGGGCCGACCGAATTCCGCCTGCTGCATTTTTTCATGACCCACGCCGAACGGGTCCACAGCCGCGCGCAGTTGCTCGACCGCGTCTGGGGCGATCATGTGTTCGTCGAGGAACGCACGGTGGATGTGCACATCCGCCGGCTGCGCAAAGCGCTCGAGGCGAGCGGCCACGATCGCATGATCGAGACCGTGCGCGGCAGCGGCTATCGCTTCACCGCTACGGCCTGAAACGCCCGGCCTGCAGGGCAGGCAGCGCGGTCATGCGATAATTGCCGGCCCGGAAAATAGGCCTATCGGTGATAACAGGATCGCATTGAATTCCGTCTGGATGCGCGGCGCGGCGGCTCTTGCCGGCGTGTTTGCCGTCGGTCTGATCGTCTGGCCGCTCGCCGGCCCGGTCTGGGCGCTAGCCGCCGTCTGCCTTGGCCTCGTGCTTTTGCTGCTGCGTCATGCGGCCAATCTGGCGGCACTGGCCGGCTGGTTGCGCGATCCCTTGGCGAAGCCGGTGCCGCAGGGTAGCGGCATCTGGGAAGAGGTGCTGGTCGGGCTCCACCGTTTCGTGCGCGCCCGCATCAAACAGGAGCAGCAGCTCAGCGAAGACCTCGTGCGCTTTCGCAGCGCTGGCCTGGCCCTGCCCGACGGCGTCGTCCTGCTCGACGCGCGTGGACACATCGAGTGGTGCAACCCGATTGCCAGCCGGTACCTCGGGCTGGACGAGCAGCGCGATCTGGGCCAGCCCCTGCTTAACCTGGTGCGGCACCCGGATCTCGCCGCCTACCTCGAGCGGGGCGAATACGCCGAGCCGCTCACCCTGCGCCTCACGCGCGGCGAGGGCTTGGTGCTTTCGCTCGCCATCATCGCCTATGGCGAGGCGCAAAAACTCCTGCTTGCGAGCGACATCACCCTGGCGGAGAAAGTCGAAACCATGCGGCGCGATTTCGTCGCCAACGTTTCGCATGAACTCAAAAGCCCGCTTACGGTGGTGGCCGGATTTCTGGAAACGCTCACCGACGGCGAAGTCAAACTCGACGAGCGGCGCCGGCAGGGCTATCTGGAGATGATGCGCGAGCACACACTACGCATGCAGCGGCTGGTGGAAGATCTGCTCACGCTATCGGCCCTGGAGAGCAGCCGGGGCTCGAGCGATGAGACCCTGGTCGACGTTTCGGTTCTGCTTGCCGGCGTGCGCGATGAAGCGCTGGTCCTGAGTGCCGGGCGCCATCGCATCGGGATCAGTGCGCAAGACCCGGTTCTGCTGCTCGCCAACGCGCAGGAGCTGCGCAGCGCGTTCGGCAATCTGGTGAGCAACGCCGTGCGCTACACGCCTCCCGGCGGGGACATCCGGCTCAGCTGGAGGCGGCGCGGCGCGCAAGCGGTGTTCAGCGTCGCCGACAGCGGTCCCGGCATCGAGCCGCGCCATATCCCGCGCCTGACCGAGCGCTTCTACCGCGTCGACCAAAGCCGCTCGCGCGAGACCGGCGGCACCGGACTCGGCCTGGCCATCGTGAAGCACGTGCTGACGCGTCATCAGGCGACGCTGGAAATCGAGAGCGAACCGGGTGCGGGGAGCACATTTTCCGCGGTGTTCCCCGCGCGGCGGATTAAATCCGTGGCCGAAGCAGCGACTTAAATCGCGCTCCCGGTTGTTGCACAGTAGCGACTTTACGCGGACGAGAAGCCGTCCGCGCGCAATCGGCGATCTTGTATAAAACCACCACGCTGTGTTTGGTGTTAACCGTAATCGTTTTTTTTGTACGAATGTGCTTTTCATCCGTACAAAAAAATGGTTGGCGCGCGCAGCGCGCAATGGCCGCGCGGCGAAAATTGTGGACGTCGGAGGATACCTCGATCTGTGGCGCTTGAACTTGCGCGGACGGCAACCGTCCGCGCGGATCACCGATTGCGCACGGACGAAAAACTGTCCGCACGCAATCGGCGATCTTGGATAACCCCACCCAGCCCGTATTTGATGTTATCCGTACCAAAAACACGGTTGGCGCGCGCAGCGCGCAAGTCCGTTCGCGACCTGCGACGGAATTTGGGACGCCGTATATGAAAAGCAGGTTAGCGCGCAGGCTCGATCGCGACGCGCTCAAAATCGCTGCCGCGCTCGATCACGCCGCTGAGCAGCAGCAACTCGGACGTGTCGCTGTAGACTTCGAGCACGCGCTTCGGCCGGTACCAGCCGGGAGGCAGAATCAGCGAGGCCGGTGTTGCCAGCGCGGGGAGAGCGGGGCAATAGAGAGCCGGGACGAATGTTTCCGCTTGCGCGTTGATGCCGGTGGGCCGCGCGGCCACGGCCCGGGGCACGCCGGGGATGACGCGAACTCCGACGAGAAGGGCGTCCTCCTCATCGGTCATGAGCCAGCGCACCACACCCACCAGGAAACTCTTGGCGTCGGCGGGACGCACCGCGATCAGTTGAGTGTGGACATAACGCGCGCCGCTCGAGGCCGCCGGGCGCACGATGCGCAGGCCCGACAGGCTTTCCTCCCGCAGCAACCAGTCCTCGATGACGTAGCCCCCGGCTTCGATATACGCCTCCTCGCGGCGCGTGCTGGCGTGGCCGAAAGCGGCGATCTCGTCGCGCTGCCGCCGCGTCAGCTCGGTTGCATGCCCGGGTTGGCGGAAAGTCTTGCCCGAGATATGGTAGTGCATGGAGACCAGGGTACTGCACGCCTGCGCCTTTGCGCTGACGCCGCGGCGCGCATGCACGCGCCCGTTCTTGCCCTCGCACCATAGCCGGAACAGCAGCACCAGTAACTGCTCGACTCCGGGCATGGCGCAATCCTCGCCCAGTCCCAGGCTGGCGGGCGGCTCGCCCTTGCGCAGCAGCACTACGCGCTTTTTCAGGGTGCGGGCAAGTTCGCCGATGTCGAGCCAGCGCGAGGCGCTACGCCCGTCCGCGTCGGCTTCGCGGTAGGCGCCCGCGGCGGCGGAAAAATCGAGCAGCAGCGGCGGCAGGCTCTTGTCCTCGGGCGGGTTGCGCCGGATAGGGACATGCTGGGCCCAGTTTTCAAGCCAACCCTGGATTTGCAGCAGTTGCTTTTGCTGTTGCTCGTTGGGGTTTGCGAGCACGAACAGCAGTGCCCGCACGTATACCTCGGCGCAGCTTACATCCGTCTTTTTCACCGAATCCCGGACGGCCGTGGCGGTTTCCCGCGACTCCTCGGCATGGCAGTAGAACTGGTGCAGGGTCAGCCAGTAGGCGTCGGGGAAAGCATGGTAGATGCGGCAGTGGTCGAACATGTTCGAAGCCACGCAATCGAGCGCGCGCTGGCAGATGAGCGCGGTCTGGGCTTCGAGCTTGCCCTCGATCCTGCTATTGAGGCAGCGCTGGTAGCCGGCGAGCAGTTCCTGCCACAACTGCACCACGTGCGCGAAAATGCCGCGTTCCACCTGAGTGAGCGGCAGCGGCTTGTTCGCCAGTTTCTTGATCTGCTCCGCTTGCACGAAATAGATCGGTTCGCGCAACGCTTCAAGCACCCTGAGCCGTTCTGCTGGAGGCATGTCGAAGCGGTTGAGCTCGTGCAGTTGGTCGAGCAGCCGGATTTGCGCAGGCGCGACGTTCACCAGAGGCAGCTCGGTCAGCCACGCAGCACAGGAGGCGCTGTCGCTGAAATCCGGATGTGCTTCGGCAGAAATTTCGGGTAGCTGGAAATCGTGCATACGGGCTATTGTGCCATCGCTTGCAGCTCCGTGCGCAAAATGCGCCGCAAGGCGTCGCCATCGACGCGCCGCGCCACGCCCGGGCGGCGCGCTTCGCTCCAGACGGAACCGGGAAAGTGTTTGTCGTCGGCAAAGCGCGGGATGACATGCCAGTGCAGGTGCGGCGTGATGTTGCCCAGGCTGGCGAGGTTGATTTTCGCCGGTTGCATGAGCTGGCGCAAAGCCTGCTCGGCGGCATACACCACATCCATCAATCGCTGCCTCGCTTGCGTATCCAGATCGGTCATTTCACTCACATGCTGGTTGAGGATTACGCGGCAGAATCCCGGATAGTCGCGGTCTTCGACCAGCACCACCCGGCACAGTTCGTCCTGCCACAGCGGCTCTCCGCCGGCAGAATGGCACAACTCACAGGAGGAGACTGTTAATTTGTTCACGCTGCAATAAATACTTTGGAATTTATTTCAAAATGAGGGGATATCCCCCGAGGTGGGAGACCGAAGGTCGGGACCACCCGAAGAGGTGGGGACTTCTTTCACGGCGCATCCGCTCATGTTAACAGGCCTTAGAGCAGCACGCGCTCGATGCCGCCCCGATTCGCCTTGGCCACGTAGTCGGCCATCCAATCGGGTCCGAGCAGGTGCTTGGCCATCTCCACGACGATGTAGTCGGCGTCGGTGCCGGCATCGTCGTCAAAGCGCGCTAGGCCCTGCAGGCAGGACGGGCAGGAGGTGAGGATCTTGACTTCTCCCCCAAACGTTCCGCCGGCGCCGCCGGCGCGGATCGCCGCCGCGCCTTTCCTCATTTCCTCTTCCTTGCGAAAGCGCACCTGCGTGGAAATGTCGGGCCGGGTCAGGGCGAGCGTGCCCGCTTCGCCGCAGCAGCGTTCGGAAAGCGCGACCTCGCTGCCCATCAGCTGGTTGACGACTTTGAGCGGCTGGTAGGTCTTCATCGGCGTGTGGCAGGGGTCGTGGTAGAGGTAGCGCACGCCCGCGACGCCGTCGAGCTTCACCCCTTGCTCCAACAGGTATTCGTGGATGTCGAGCAGGCGGCAGCCGGGGAAGATCTTGTCGAATTCGTATTTCTGCAACTGGTCCATGCAGGTGCCGCAGGACACGATCACGGTCTTGATGTCGAGGTAATTGAGGGTGTTGGCGACGCGGTGAAACAGCACCCGGTTATCGGTGATGATGCGCTTGCCCTCTTCCTCCTCGCCGGCGGCGGTTTGCGGGTAGCCGCAGCACAAATAGCCCGGCGGCAGCACGCACTGCGCGCCGATCGCATACAGCATCGCCTGCGTCGCCAACCCCACCTGGCTGAACAGCCGCTCCGAGCCGCAGCCGGGAAAGTAGAACACCGCGTCGGAGTCCTCGGTCACCTTGGCCGGATCGCGGATGATGGGCACGATGTGGCGGTCCTCGATCTCGAGCAGCGCGCGCGCGGTGCGTTTGGGCAGCTTGCCCGGCATCGGTTTGTTGATGAAATGCACCACCCGCGCCTGCAGCCTGGGATGCCCGGTGGTTGCCGGGGGGCGCCGCGTCTGGCGCTGCGCCAGCCCCAGCATTTTCGCGGCGCGGTAGGCGAGCCGCTGCGCCCGGTAACCCCATTCGATCATCACCGCGCGCGCGATCTTGATGGTGTTCGGGTTGGTGGCATTGAGAAACAGCATCGAAGCCGCGGTGCCCGGGTTGAATTTCTTCTTTCCCTGTTTGCGCAGCACGTTTCTCATCGCGATCGAAACATCGCCGAAATCGATGTCCACCGGGCAGGGATTGGCGCATTTGTGGCATACGGTGCAATGATCGGCGACGTCGCCGAATTCGTCGAAGTGCCTGAGCGAGATGCCGCGCCGCGTCTGCTCCTCGTACAGAAACGCTTCGATCAGGAGCGAAGTGGCGAGGATCTTGTTACTCGGGCTGTAGAGCAGGTTGGCGCGCGGCACGTGGGTCGCGCATACCGGTTTGCACTTGCCGCAACGCAGGCAATCCTTGATCGAATCGGCGATGCTGCCGGTTTCGGACTGTTCCATGATCAGCGACTCGGCGCCGAGCAGGCTGAAGCTGGGCGTGTAGGCGTTGCGGAGGTCGCCGCCCGCGAGCAGTTTGCCGGCGTTGAAGCGCCCCTGCGGATCGCACTTCTCTTTGTAGCTGCGAAAGGCCTCGACTTCATGCGGGTCGAGGAACTCGAGCTTGGTGATGCCGATGCCATGCTCGCCCGAAATCACCCCATCGAGCGATTTCGCCAAGCGCATGATGCGCGCCACCGCCACATTGGCCTCGCGCAGCATGTCGTAATTGTCGGAGTTGACCGGAATGTTGGTGTGCACGTTGCCGTCGCCGGCGTGCATGTGCAGGGCCACGAACACGCGTGCCTTGAGCACGCGCCGGTGGATCGCGTAGCAGCCCTCGAGGATGCGGTGGAATACCAGGCCGTCGAACAGTTGCCGCAGCTCGGCGCGCACTTCGTCCTTCCAGGACACGCGCACGCTGTGGTCCTGCAACAGGGAGAATACGCTCAGTCCGGCGTGGGTTACCGCGGCAAGGCCGGGTACCGCGTCGGCGCTTGCTTGCTCCACCGGCAGATCGAGGTTGAGGAGCAGATACTGCCAGCGCGCGTGTACCCGGGCGATAAGTTCGCGCGCGGCTTCGCGCCGGTCCCCGAGGAGCTCGGGCGCGGGCAGGGTTTCGCCGTGCTGGGTGAGCGGCAACTCGTCCTGGAAATACTCGTCCAGCGCAGCTAGTAGGGCAAGCTTGTTCGCGATCGACAGCTCGATATTGATGCGTTCGATGCCATCGGAGTAATCGCCCAGGCGCTCAAGCGGAATGACCACGTCCTCGTTGATCTTGAACGCGTTGGTGTGCTTGGCAATGGCCGCAGTGCGGGCGCGGTCGAGCCAGAACTTGCGCCGCGTCTCGGCCGAGACGGCGATGAAACCCTCGCCGCCGCGGGCATTGGCGATGCGCACCACCTGCGATGCGGCCGCCGCCACCGCAGCGTCATCCTCGCCGACGATATCGCCGATCAGCACCATTTTCGGCCGGCCCGCGTTGCCCATCTGGCGCTTGGCTTTGGTGGCGTAACCCACTGCCTTTAGATAGCGCTCATCCATGTGCTCGAGCCCGGCGAGCATCACCCGGGGCGGGTGGTGCCCGCCTTGGGCCATCCCCTCCGGGCGGGCGTCGAGGTGATCCTTGATCTCGACGATGGCGGGCACCGAGTCGCGCACTTGGCCGAAGAATTCCAGGCACACGGTGCGGATGGTGGCGGGCATTTTGTGCAGAATGAAGCGCGCCGAGGTGATGATGCCGTCGCAACCTTCCTTCTGGATGCCTGGAAGTCCGGCGAGGAACTTGTCGGTTACGTCTTTGCCTAGGCCCGCCTTGCGAAAGCGCGAGCCCGGAATTTCCAGGATTTCGGGCTCGCCCTCGGGGGTGCTGCCGTCGCGGCGGTAGCGCTGCATCCGGAAGCGCGTTAGCTCGGAATCGTGGATCTTGCCCAGATTGTGTGCGAGGCGCGTGACTTCGAGGAAATGACCCGTCGCATCGACCATGCGCCAGGAGACGAGATTGTCCAGGGCGGTGCCCCACAACACCGCCTTCTTGCCGCCGGCGTTCATGGCGACATTGCCGCCGATGCAGGATGCGTCGGCCGAGGTCGGATCGACCGCGAACACCTGGCCCGCCGCCTCCGCCGCCTCCATCACGCGCTTGGTCACTACGCCCGCGCCGCAGCGTATGGTCGCGACCTGCCGGGCCACGCCCGGCAGCCAACTTTGTTCGACCGCGCCCAGCGCATCAAGCTTCTCGGTATTGATGACCGCGCACAAGCGGGTGAGCGGCACGGCGCCGCCGGTGTAGCCGGTGCCGCCCCCGCGTGGAATGATGGTGAGTCCAAGCTCGATGCAATCGCGCACCACCGCGGCCGTTTCGTCTTCGCTGTCCGGATGGATGACCACGAAGGGGTATTCGACGCGCCAGTCGGTGGCGTCGGTGACGTGGGAGACGCGCGCCAGGCCGTCGAACTGGATGTTGTCGCGGCGCGTGCTGCGGCAAAGTTTCTTTAGTGCGAGGCGGCGCAGCGTCGCCACCTCGGCGAAGCCCGCGCCGAAGGCGTCTACCGCGTCGCGCGCACGCTCCAGCAGATAGGTCACTTTCTGCGCGCGCGCCGCTTGTTGCGCTTTGGCTTCGACGTGCGTGCCCGCCTCGGCCAGATTTTGCAGGCGGCGCTTCTCGATCTCGTCCAGGCGGTGGCGCATGGCCTCGATCAGCGCCGCGCGCCGGCCCGGGTTGTCCTGCAAGTCGTCCTGCAGGTACGGATTGCGCGACACTACCCAGATGTCGCCCAGCACTTCGTACAGCATGCGCGCCGAGCGCCCGGTTACGCGTTCCAGGCGCAGTTCGCGCAGCGCCTCCCACGCCTTTTCGCCGAGCAGGCGCAGCACGATCTCGCGGTCGGAGAACGAGGTGTAGTTGTACGGAATTTCGCGCAGGCGGGCGCTCATTTGAAATTCTCGGCCATCACTGCGCGTCCGCGTCCGCGGCGGCGCCGGCCACGGCTTCGGCAACGGGCTGCGGGAAGATGTCGCGATAGCTGGCATAGAAGCTGGCAAACAGGATGGGAACGTAGGTCAGCATCACCGGCAGCACCACCAGCAGAAACGCATCCTGCGATTTGTTCCCGAGCAGCCCGCGAACCAGCAGTGCGAGCAGGAACAAGGCTAAGCTGCAAATGAGACCGAGCAGAAGCAGGGCGATGCCGTAGGCGAGAAACGCCCGCCAGTTACGAAAAGTGGCAAACAGGCTATAGAACATCGCTTGCAGCGCGGGCAGATTGCGCCACGCCGAGAGGGCGGGCGCGAACCAGAGTGAAGCCAGCACCGGGAGATAGAGCGTGCCGGCCAGTGCCGCAGCCACGGCAAGACTGCCGTCCTCCAATGCCGAGGCTGGCGGCCTCTCGCCCAATACCAACAGTTGCAACAGCACGCCGCCATCGGCGAGGGCGGACAGTCCCAGGATGGCGAATGCGCTCGCCAGGTAAAGGCTGCCCTGCCGCAGAAGCGCCGGCAAATTTGTTCTGAAACCGGAGAACAGCAGCGCAAACCCGACTCTCTTTCCCTGGTCGATCTCCCGGCTGACGATCATGAAGCTCGCCGAGAAGGCCGGAATGAGCACGGTTGCGGCAACCCATCCCAGCACCGGAATCATGCCCAGCAGCTGCATCAGCATGATGTAGGAGAACACCAGGAACGCCCACATCGCCGGGTATTTGCGAAACAGCGCGAAGCCGGTCAGCACCCAGTTCCAGCCGCAGGCTGCGGGGACCGTATTCATGATCGTTCCGGCGCGCCTGACATCAGACCCATGGTGCATCGCCGGCGTGGTCGATACGAAGCTTGAGGATGCGGCGGAAGTGCTCGGGGTCGTGCGCATGCATCAGGGCGCCGACGCAATGGTGCTTCAGCCAGGCGGAAAACTGCTCGGGCGTGACCGGAGTGAAGACAGACATGCGGGCAGTGGGTGAGGAGCGATGGGTGAAGGGGCTGCGCCGGCTTACCCCTCACCGATCAGCCCTCACCCATCACCCGATTCAGAAAGAATGGATTACCCATTGCGGCACGCGCAGGCCGGAGTCGAGCGAATCGCGGCGTATCATCGTGCCGTCGCCGGTGACGTCCATCAGGAAGTAGGACACGCCATGCGGCGGCGTGACTTTCACGGCATAGAGCTTGCCGTTGATGCGGAACTCCTCCACCTTGTCTTCGCCGCGCGTGGTGATCGTCACCTGTGGTTCGAGCGCCGGATCGGGCACGAGCCCGGGCGGGGGAGGGGGTGGCTCGGGCAAGGGCTCGAGCTTGGGCAACTGTTGCGCGGCGAGCGGAAGCGCAATTCCGAGGAGGGCTAGTGCGAACAAGCGGCGCATGGCGGGCATCCGGTTGGGTTTCTCGACGATCGCCAATTTTAGCAGATTCGGGCACTGGCTCAGAGATTGAGCAGATTCTCGCGTTCGGTCGGCAATGGCGCAAATCCGCGCTTTTCATAATATTTGAATATTGCCTCGACCACTGCCGCCGGATCGTCGATCATTTGCACCAGATCCAGGTCTGCGGGATCGATCATGTGCTCCGTCTGCATGTGCTCGCGAAACCAGGCCAGGAGCCCCTGCCAGAACGGCGAATGCACCAGGATAATGGGCATCTTGCGCGTCTTGCCGGTCTGCACCAGGGTAAGCGCCTCGGACAGCTCGTCCAGTGTGCCGAACCCCCCCGGCAGCACCACGTAGGCGGTGGCGAATTTGACGAAGCTGACCTTGCGCGCGAAAAAGTGGTGGAAGGTGAGGCTGATGTCCTGGTAGCGGTTGCTGAGCTGCTCGTTCGGCAACTGGATATTGAGGCCGACCGAGGGCGATTTGCCGAAGTAGGCGCCCTTGTTGGCCGCTTCCATGATGCCGGGGCCGCCGCCGGAGACGACCGAGAAGCCGGCGTCGGAGAGGCGCCGGGCGATGCTCTCCGCCAGCAGGTAGTAGGGCGAGTCGGCGCTCGCGCGCGCGCTGCCGAAGATGCTCACCGCCGGGCGGATCTGCGCCAGGCGTTCGGTGGCTTCGACGAATTCTGACATAATCCCGAATATCCGCCAGGACTCGCGCGCGTTATGGGCCATGTCTGCTGCGCCGGCGTCGGCCGGCCGCGGAAGTTTTCCATTCATACCTGAGCCTCTATGAAAACCCTGCTGTTGGTGGATGGCTCGTCCTACCTGTACCGCGCGTTTCACGCGCTGCCGGACTTGCGCAACGCGCGCGGCGAGCCCACGGGCGCGATCTACGGCGTGCTCAACATGCTACGACGGCTCGCCGCCGACTACAAGCCGGACTATCTCGCTTGCGTGTTCGATGCCAAGGGCAGGACTTTCCGCGACGAGTGGTATGCCGAGTACAAGGCTCACCGCCCGTCCATGCCCGAAGACCTCGCGCGCCAGATCGAGCCGCTGCATCAGGCCGTCGCCGCGCTAGGCTGGCCGCTCGTGATGATAGCCGGGGTCGAGGCCGATGACGTCATCGGCACGCTCGCGCGGCAGGCTACCGTGGCCGGCATGCGCTGCGTCGTCTCCACCGGCGACAAGGACCTGGCGCAGCTGGTGAACCCCAGCGTCACGCTGATCAATACCATGAGCAACGAGCGCCTGGACGAAGCCGGCGTCGAGGCCAAGTTCGGCGTGCCGCCGCGCCTGATGCTCGATTACCTCACCCTGGTCGGCGACAGCGTGGACAACGTGCCGGGCGTGGAAAAAGTCGGACCTAAGACCGCGCTTAAATGGCTCTCCCAATATGGCTCGCTCGATGGGGTCATCGCCCACGCGCAGGAAATCGGCGGCGTGGTGGGGGAAAATTTGCGCCGCGCGCTTCCCTGGTTGCCGCAAGCGAAAAAACTCCTGACCGTCTACTGCGACGTGCCGCTGCCGCTCAAGCCGGAGGAATTGCTGCCGCAACCGCACGGCGAGGCCGAACTTGCCGGGCTGTTCCAGCGCTTCGGCTTCAAGAGCTGGCTGAAGGATTCGGCCCCGGCGGGCGCCGCAGCCGTGGAGCCCGGAGCGCAGCAGGCCCACACTGAGCCCGAGCCGCGACAGGCCGACAACGAACCCGACCCGATAGCGCGCCGCTACGACACCATATTCGACGAAGCCCAGATGGCCGAGTGGCTGAAACTGCTCGATAGCGCCGCTTTGGTCGCGTTCGACACCGAAACCACCGGCCTCGATCCTTTGACCGCGCAACTGGTGGGCATGTCTTTTTGCGCCGAGCCCGGGCGCTCGGCGTATCTGCCGCTGGCGCATAACTACGCCGGCGCGCCGCCGCAGTTGGGCGTAGCGCGCGCCCTTGCCTTGTTGCGCCCCTGGCTCGAAGACGCGGGTAAGCCAAAGCTCGGCCAGAACCTCAAATACGATCAACACGTGCTTGCCAATCACGGCGTTCGGCTTCATGGCGTGGTGCATGACACGCTGCTCGAGTCCTACGTGCTCGAGTCGCATTTGCGCCACGACCTGGGCTCGCTCGCCGAGCGCCATCTGCACCTGGCCACCATCAGCTACGACGACGTCACCGGCAAGGGCGCGCAGCGCATCGGTTTCGAACAGGTGAGCGTGGAGCGCGCCACCGAGTACTCCGCCGAGGATGCCGACGTGACCCTGCGCCTGCACCGGCGCCTGTATCCCCCGGTGCTGGCCGAGGCCGGGCTCGAATACGTATACCGGCGGATTGAGCTACCGGCGCGCGAAGTGCTGTTCCGGATGGAGCGCAGCGGCGTGCTCATCGACGCCGCCCTGCTCGAGGCGCAAAGCCGCGAACTGGGGCAGAAGATGGTGGAGTTGGAACACAGGGCCTATCGCGAAGCCGGCCAGCCGTTCAACCTGAATTCGCCCAAGCAGATCGGCGAAATTTTGTTCGAGCGCCTGCAGTTGCCGGTGCTGAAAAAGACCCCGAGCGGCGCGCCGTCCACCGACGAGGAGGTGCTGGAGAGGCTGGCCGCGGATTACCCCCTGCCCAAGACCCTGCTCGATTACCGCGCGCTCACGAAGCTGAAATCCACCTACACCGACAAGCTGCCGCGCATGGTCAACCCCGCGACCGGGCGCGTGCATACCAATTACGCCCAGGCGACGGCGGTGACCGGACGCCTCGCCAGCACCGATCCCAACCTGCAGAACATTCCGGTGCGTACAACCGAGGGGCGGCGCATCCGCGAGGCGTTCATCGCGCCCGCCGGTTGCGTCATCGTCTCGGCCGACTATTCCCAAATCGAGTTGCGCATCATGGCGCACATCTCGCGCGACGAGAATCTGTTGCGCGCTTTCGCCGCGGGCGAGGACGTGCACCGCGCCACCGCCGCGGAGATCTTCAACCGAAGCTTGCATGAAGTCACGCCGGAAGAGCGCCGCTACGCCAAGGTGATCAATTTCGGCCTGATCTATGGCATGTCGGCTTTCGGCGTGGCGCAGGCTTTGGGTTTGGAGCGCGCCACCGCCCAGGCTTACATCGATAGCTATTTTACTCGCTACCCCGGGGTCGCGCGTTACATGCAGCAGACGCGAGAGCAGGCGCGCGCGCGCGGCTATGTCGAAACCGTGTTCGGCCGCCGCCTGTGGCTGGCCGAGATCAGGGCCGCCAACAGCGGCCGGCGGCAGGGCGCCGAGCGCGCCGCCATCAACGCGCCGATGCAGGGGACGGCAGCGGACCTGATCAAGCTCTCCATGATCGCGGTGCAGAACTGGCTCGACCGGGAAAACCTGTCGGCGAAGCTGGTGATGCAAGTGCACGACGAACTGGTGCTGGAAGTACCGCAATCCGAGTTGACGCGGGTGCGCGAGGAACTGCCGCAACTGATGAGCGGCGTGGCCCGGCTTGCGGTGCCGCTTGTAGTGGACGTGGGTGCGGGTGCAAACTGGGAGCAGGCGCATTGACTGTACCCGCGAGCGAGATGAGCAAACCCTCCAGCCAGAAGCCGTCTGCTGCGTGCGCGCCCGGTCGCGGACCGTTGCGGCATGTCGTGCTGCTCGGCGACGCGTTGCTGGAGGCTTACAGCAGTATCGACAAGTCGCCGGGAAAATTCGAGGATGCCCTGCTTCCCGGGACGCGCGACCAGTGGAAAATCAGCGTCGTCTCCGCGGCCGAGATCGAGCGCGCCGGGCCCGCGCTCGTCCTGCCCGGGGACGCCACCCACGCGATTATTTTCATCGAAGGCAATCACGCGATCGAGCAGAGCGGGCTGCTCCACAGCCGCCCGGATGCGTACGGGCAGACGCTGGGGCAGCTCTCGCTCGCCGCCGACGAGTTCGAGCGCACGCTCGCGCGGCTGATCCACGTGGCGCAGGCGGCGCGGCTGGTGATCATGGTGTGCACCATGTTTCAACCCAACTACAAGGACCCGACGCGCCAGCGCACCGCCTGCGCGGCGTTGGCGGTATTCAACGACCGCGTGACCAAGCGCGCCGCCGAGGCGCGGGTATCCCTGATCGACCTGCGCCTGATCTGCAACGAGCCCGAAGACTATGACCAGCCGACGCGCTTGTCCCAGAGCGGCTTGCAAAAGGCGGCCAACGTCATCCGCTTCGCCATGTTCGAACTCGACGCCGGGGCGCGCCGCAGCGAGGTGTTTTTCTAGAACGACCGGCTACTCTCCATGTTCGACACTATCGTGACCGAGTGCCGACGGCCGCGGCGCGCGCGATCATGCGCACAGAAAAGCTTCCAGTCGAGGCTTTTTTGGACTACACTTTCAAACGGTGCATATCGCATTTCAAGGGCGTGGGCCTTCCAACGAGGGCCGGACGTGACCATAGCGTGAGAATAGGATGAGACGTCGTGGGCAAAAAAAAGAAGGCCAAGGCTAGGAAACCCGCCACCGGGAAGACCCAAGCGGCTCGTTTGACGCTGGGCGCAGCGGTGCCCGAGATGCTCACGCCGAGTCCGCTCGGCGATCCCAAAGTAAAAAAGAAGGAACGCAACAAGTTCTACGAGCGCGAGCTGCGCCGCCTGCATATCGAACTGGTCAAGCTGCAGGAGTGGGTCAAGCACGAAGGCCGCAAGGTCGTGCTGATCTTCGAGGGCCGCGATGCCGCCGGCAAGGGTGGCGTCATCAAGCGGATCGTCGAACCGCTCAATCCCCGCACCTGCCGCGTGGTGGCGCTGGGCACGCCGACCGAGCGCCAGAAGACCCAGTGGTATTTCCAACGCTATACCGCCGAACTGCCGGCGGCGGGCGAGATGACGCTGTTCGACCGCTCCTGGTATAACCGCGCCGGAGTCGAGCGGGTGATGGGCTTCTGCACGGACGCGCAATACTGGGAGTTCGTGCGTTCCTGTCCGGCATTCGAGCGCATGCTGGTGCGTTCGGGTGTAACCATCGTGAAATACTGGTTTTCGGTCAGCGACAAGGAACAGGAACGCCGCTTCAAGTCCAGGGTCGAGGATCCGACCAAGCGCTGGAAGCTGTCGCCGATGGACATGGAATCACGCAACCGGTGGCAGGCCTACTCACGCGCCAAGGACGACATGCTCGTCCACACCGATACCGATCAGGCAAGGTGGTACGTGGTTAATTCGGACGACAAGAAGCGGGCTCACCTGAACTGCATTGCCCACCTGTTGAGCCTGCTGCCCTATAAGGACGTGGCGCCGAACAAGCCGAAACTTCCCAAGCGCAAGCCCGAAATGCGCGAGGGCTATGCCCGCCCGCCCCTGGAAATCCAGAATTTCGTCCCCGAGATTTATTAGGCACCCTATTTATCAGGAACCAATCGCCGTGACCGACAATGCCCCGATATTCAACGTGATCATCGATGCGAAGGGCGTCGCCCTGGAGAAGATCGAGCCGGGACGCCCGGGCTATCGCAAAGCCAGTAAAGGCATTATCCTGCGCCAACGCGACGCCATCGAGCGCTACCAGAAACTGAAGGCGACCGGCGATAGTTTTTACGGCACCTACAGCTTCCAGTTCCTCGACACCGCCAGGACCTTCGCCATGCTGCGCCTGCGGGCGATGGAGCATGAGATTCATGACAACCTGGACCGGGTTCAGGCCTACGACGGAGCCAAAAAAGCGAGCGACCGCTAAGCTCGGCCAGATCGCTTCATTGAAGGACGCGAGCCCGCGCTCTCGACCCTAAGCGGTCATTCGGACGTGGACTTCGCGGTTGACTCGGCCAGGTGACGGTAACGAACCAAGTCCGGCATATCCGGGATGAACAAGGGAATGCTTACGTGCCGTCCGGCAAAAGCCCTGCCAGGCCGCGTTGCACGGCGCGCAAGATGTCAAACCGAGTGATAGCACCCACGATGCGGCCATGCTCCACCACCGGGAAGCGACGAAAATGTGCGGACATGAAAAGTCCGGCTGCATAATAGATGTCCATGGTGGGCGGTATGGTCTGCACCTCGGAGGTCATGAAGTTCTTCACGGTTCCCTTGGGAGCTTTATGATCCGGACCGCCTAACGTGAGGAGTTTGAGGCAATCAAACTCGGTGAGGATGCCTACCAGTTCGCCCTCGCTGTTGGTCACGAGTACGCCGGTGACCCGTTTTTCCAGCAAGAAGTTCACCGCTCCCATGATGTCAGTCTCTGGCGACAGCGTTTCTACGTATTTGTCCATGAATTCCCGGACGGTGGGCAAGCGGCGGACGGTCATGGGTACCCCCTCGTAGCACCCGCGTATGCGGGTAAATGTTGGATTGTGCCCAATCCGCAATATATCCCCAAGTGCAGCCGCTGCCAATGAGCCTATTCTCTTATCTCCCGCCGGGTCGCTAGGGTTGCGGGATCGGGATTCGAACGAGAACCATTTGCTCCCCCTCCTCGAAGAGCTATTTTTTACTTTGCGCGCCGGGCCGGTTTTTCCGGTGTGATCCAGATTACGGCTGCCTATGGATTGCACCGCAGCATTTCATTGGGCCGTGGTGCTTCTCGCATTTCGCGATAGCAAATCAAGTCTGTGTACCGGGCGACGGTCTGCTCTTGGACTATTCGGTTGAAAAATTCCGTTTCTACCAATGATCGAAAAAATCTGAGCCCTACAGGAAGCGAACGTCGCTTCAAGCTGAGGGCCTACCAGGACGAACCGGCATCGTCGAGCTGAAACGGGAACGGAATAATGTGCGCCCGATTGCGCAGGCCACCGAGTTTCGGATCGCAGCGTAGTGTGCAACCGTGGCGAATTTAGCGGCGAGCGCTCCCCGCCGCTTCGGCCTGCCGATCCGCATGATAGCTGGAGCGCACCAGGGGCCCGATCGCGGCATGCTTGAACCCCATTTCCTGCGTGGCGCGCTCGAACAGACGAAAGCCCTCCGGGTGGACGTAGCGCTCGACCGCCAGGTGATGCGCGCTCGGCTGCAGATACTGGCCGAGGGTGATCATGTCCACGCCGTGCGTGCGCAAGTCGCGCATCACCTCGAGGATTTCCTCGTCGGTTTCGCCCAGGCCGAGCATCAGCCCGGATTTGGTCGGGACGCCCGGGTTGCGCACTTTGTATTCCCGCAGCAACGCGAGCGAATGCCGGTAGTCCGCGCCCGGACGCGCCTGCCGGTAGAGCCGCGGCACGGTTTCGAGATTGTGATTCATGATGTCCGGCGGCGCGGCCGAAAGCAGTTGCAGCGCGAGCGGCAGCCGCCCGCGAAAATCGGGTACGAGAGTTTCGATCCGCGTTTGCGGCGAACGCGCGCGCACCGCGCGAATGCAGTCGCAAAAGTGCTGCGCACCGCCGTCGCGCAAATCATCGCGATCGACGCTGGTGATGACGACATAATCCAACGCCAGAGTGGCGATCGCCTCGGCAAGCTGCCGCGGCTCCTCGGCATCGGGCGCAGCGGGCCGCCCGTGCGCGACATCGCAAAACGGGCAGCGTCGCGTGCACAGGTCGCCCAGGATCATGAAGGTCGCCGTACCCTGGGCGAAGCATTCTCCGATGTTCGGGCAGGAAGCCTCCTCGCATACCGTGTGCAAGCCGCGATCGCGCAGCAAACGTTTGATGCTGTCGAAGCGCGCGTTGCCGGAGCCGGCCTTGACCCGGATCCAGTCCGGTTTTTTCAGGCGCTCCTGCGGCACGATCTTGATCGGGATGCGCGCCGTCTTGGCCCGGCCTTTTTGCTTGTCAGTGATTGCGCTCATGCCGTGCCAGGTGTTGAGTCAGGTTGGCGGCGAGCCGGTCGCCGAGTTCGTCCACATTTGCGACTATGCCCAGATCGCGCGTCTGCGTCACCGCCAGGCCCGGGTAGCCGCAGGGGTCGATCGCGAGGAAGGGCGCGAGGTCCATGTCGACGTTGAGCGCGACGCCGTGGTAACAGCCGCCTCTGCGCACGCGCAGGCCCAGCGCCGCAATTTTTGCGCCGTTCACGTACACGCCCGGCGCCGCGCTGTTCATTTGCGCCGAAACATGGTACTGCGCGAGCGTATCAATCACTGCCTGCTCGAGCAGGCTGACGAGCGCGCGGATTTTAAGATCGCGCCGCGCGAGATCGAGCAGCGCGTATATCACCACCTGGCCGGGACCGTGATAGGTGATTTGCCCGCCGCGGTCGGTGCGCTCAAGCGGAATACTCGAATCGCGCGGCAGGTGCCGTTGACGCGTCGCGAGGCCTGCGCTGTAGAGCGGCGGATGCTGCAGCACCCATAGCTCGTCCGGCGTGTCGTGCCGGCGCGAGGTGGTGAACTGCCGCATCGCCGCGCAGGTCGGCTGGAATTCAACCAGGCCCAGATGTCTGATGACTGGCGCAGGCGGATGACTGGCGACCGATGGCTGTTTCAGGCCATCGTATTCCGGTTCTGACCGATCGCTCACCAGCGCTTGCACGTTACTCATCACAACACCATCTTGACCATGGGGTGGTCGCACAGCTCGCGGTACAGATCGTCGAGCTGTTCGCGCGAAGTGGCGCGGACGGTGACCGTCAGCGACAGATATTTGCCTTGGCGGCTATTGCGCATCTCCATGGTGGCAGCATCGAAATCAGGGGCATGGCGCAGGACCACGCCTAATATCGCCTGCGCAAACCCGGGCTGAGTCTGCCCCATAACTTTGATCGGGAAGTCGCAGGGAAAGGCGAGCAGCGATTCGAGCTCAGGATCGGGCATGGGCCGGCGCACGCATTACCGTGCGCTTGTAGTCCTGGTAAAGCCGGTTCATGCGCGCGGCCAGCGGCCCGGGCTTGCCGGCGCCTACGGGTTTTCCGTCCAGCGTCGAAATCGGCAGCACTTCCTTGGTCGAGGAGGTCAGCCAGAGCTCGTCCGCAGCGCGCACCTCGGCTTCACTTACCTGCCGGATTTCCAGCGGCAGGCGGTTGGCGCGCGCGAGTTCGATCACCACTTCGTAAGTGATGCCCGGCAGAATGAAATGGGTTTTGGGCGGGGTGATGATGACGCCGTTCTTAACCAGGAAAATATTGCTCGCCGAGCCCTCGGTGAGTAGCCCATCGCGCAGCAGCACCGATTCCACCGCGCCCTGATCCGCTGCGGCTTGGCGCAGGAGGCAGTTCGCAAGCAGCGACACGGACTTGATGTCGCAGCGCAGCCAGCGGTTGTCGGTGACGGTGACCGCGGCCACGCCCTGCTCGCGCTGGCTCTGCGGCGGCGTGACGAGGGGATTGGACATTATGAACACGGTCGGCTTCACGTCCCTGGGAAAAGCATGGTCGCGCGGCGCCACGCCGCGCGTCACCTGCAGGTACACCCCTTGGTCCTCCCAGGGATTCGCGGCGACGACTTCGCGCACCAACTCATCCCATCGCTCGAGGCTGTAGGGATTGACGATACGCACCGCGTCGAGGCTGGATTGCAGGCGCACGAGGTGCTCGCGCAGGCGGAACGGATGACCGGAATAGGAGGGGATCACTTCATATACGCCGTCGCCGAAAACGAAGCCGCGGTCGAGCACGGGAATCCTGGCCTGCTCGATCGGCATCCATTCGCCATTGAGGTAGATCATCTGCATCTCCTGATGGGTTATTGACGGCCGCTGCCCGGCCGTCACTTGAACCAGAGCCGCATGCCGTCCCAGGTGCGGCCGAAAAATCCGGCGATTGCCACGTTCTCCAGCGCCACCACAGGGTACTCGCCCACAGGCTTCCCCTGCAGCGTGAGTCTGACCGTGCCTACCTTCTGTCCAACGCTGATCGGCGCCAGCAGCGGTTGTATGCTGACCAGATCCGCTTTCAACTGATCGGCGAGGCCGCGCGGCACGCTGACGTAGAAGTCGGACTGGAACCCTGCCTTCAGGCGGTTTTCGCTGCCTTTCAATACTTCCAGCGTGCTCACCGCCTGGTCCTTATCGTATAGCTTTACCGAATCGTAGAACTGGAAGCCGTAGTTCAGCAGCTTCTGGCTTTCCTGCGCGCGAGCGCTATCGGAGTTCGCGCCCAGCACCACCGAGAGCAGGCGCCGCGCCCCGCGCTTGGCCGACGCGATCAGGCAGAAACCGGCGTTTTCAGTATAGCCCGTCTTCATGCCGTCGACGTTCGGGTCCAGCCAAAGCAGGCGGTTGCGGTTTGGCTGGGTGATGTTGTTATAGCGGTACTCGCGCAGCGAATACAGCGGGTAGTACTCGGGAAAATCGCGGATCAGGGCCGCGGCGAGCAAGCCCAGGTCGTGTGCGGTCGAATAGTGCTTGGGGTCGGGCAGGCCGCTCGAGTTGGCGAAGCTGGTATGTTTCATGCCCAGGCGCTGGGCCTGGCGGTTCATCAGTTGCGCGAACACCTCCTCGGACCCGGCAACGGCCTCGGCGAGCGCGATGCAGGCATCGTTGCCCGATTGCGTGATCATGCCATGCAATAGTTCGTCCACCTTCACCGGTTTTCCCGGCTCGATGAACATGCGCGAGCCGGCGGCCTTCCAGGCGCGCTCCGATACCGGCACCACCTGCTCCAGCGTCAGCGTTTTCTGCCTCAGCGCCGAGAACGCCAGGTAAGCGGTCATCAGTTTGGTGAGCGAAGCCGGTTCAACACGTTCGTTCTCGTTTGCGCTGACGATCGCTTGAGCGCTGTTGAAGTCGTACAGCAGCCAGGCCTTGGCGGCAATCGGAGGCGGAGGCGGGATGTCCGCCAATGCGAGGGCGGGCAGAAGCAGCAGGAAGACCAGCAAGCGTGTCATGAACGCGGCACAAAAGCATGAATTATACCAGCCGGGCATGGTGTAAATTCAATAGAGCCGGTCAGACCGGTTTGATCTCCTGCGGGAGTCGCTATCGCAGAAGATCCGGGAATACACGCTCTTAAGGCGCGGAAAAATCCTGCGTCCTTTGTGTGCTCTCGCGAAACACTGATCGCGAGCGGATTGATTTTCCTGTCTGTGTTTCAACCATTCTTTAGCTCTTTCAGCGCGCGCTCGAGAATCACGCGATCGAGTTTGTCCTTGTCGCGCGCGGTTTGCTTGGTCTTGAGCAAGCCCTCGATGCTCAAGGTGTGAACGGGTATGCCCTCAAAGTCGATGGTCAATGAATGAGGCAGTAGCGATTCGTAAGTTTCCCCGCAGGCGCTGAACATCAGGTCGACTACAAAGGCATCCGCCACCCTGATCGTTTCGCCTTCGGTGAACCATTCGGGCACCAAATCTTCAGATACCTTGTCGGGCAGGAGCAGCAGTGCACGTTTAACGCGTTCCCCCTGTTCGCGTGTTGGCCGGAGCACGACATCGATATCCGTGGTGCCGCGCTGATAGCCCAGCGCGTAGAGCGCGTAACCGCCAATCAGCAAGTAATCGACGCCATGGTCGTTCAGGGAACGCAGCAAGAGTTTCAGGTCTTCGACACTCGCTGGCCGAGCGGTCTTTTGTTCTGGGCTATTCATCCGCGATGGCTGCCTTGTGCCGATCGATACCGGATATTGGCGGCCATCGCGCGGGCGAGCGCCTCATCGCTATGGCGGTTCATCTCATCGTGCGTGGCAAACCTGTAGATGCCTTTGACTATCCCCGTTGTCGCGAACGCAGCCAGCGCCTGGCCGGTGCGTTGATGAACGCGCGCGAGACTCAAAAGATCCCCCCTGGGATTGAAACTGAGTTGACTCGGTGATCGCCGACCAATATTTCGCATATATTCGATATGGGGGCTGGGTTTAGTAATTCCAAGTGTCGACAGTTGCCGGAGAAAGCAGCCCAACATCCTCGCTACGGTGGAGCACCGCCCTGCGTCTGTATTTTCGGCGATCCTGAACAGTGATTTCGGCTGACCGTGAACAAGTTGGCATCGGGTTGCGCGAATTCAGATACTGTCGCTCACGATATTTATCAGTCTTTGATTAACTTGCTCCGCAATTTGTTGTTGACTAACATTCCGGCCCCCTGCATATACAGCTATCTTCGTTCTCAATACCTCTCGAAATGGCTTGAATTTCGATGAAGCTTTATCTTCTTGCAGCTTTGGACTTGAGCCGAATGTGATGGTTTTCGTATCTACTTGAGCACCCCCGATTGAGTCGGTGACCCCAAGGCAGTACGCGCCGCCTTTACGGTGGCCAATACTCGCCCGATTGAATATGGTCGAGATGTGGTTGCGAGACTTGCCGCAAAGAAGCGCGATGAAAGCAGATCGTTAAACGGGCTGGGATCAACAATGTGCTCTGAATATTTTGTTTTCATTTGCGTAAGTTCCGCAACGGAAAGTGAATTGACGAACTCCTGCAGAGCGTTGGCGTTGTCGGCAAGAAAGGCAGAACCGTTTAGTGGCGCTGGATAAGCCGCGAAAAAATTCACGTCGGACGAATGGTCGAATTTCTGGAACATGGTTAACGCCCCTTGCGCCATTTCATAACGCATCTTAGCGAGCGCGTCCTCTAATGAACGGAGTTTCGAGGATTGGAATTGGTCTTCCTTGAAAATCTGGTACGCCTTGTATTCGTTTACCAAGGAATCGGCAGTTTTGGTGGCGTCGCGGACTTCCTTCCAACTGTCTATTGATTGTGGACGAATTTTCGATAGACCTTGTTCAGCGTTGCCGAGCTGGGGTTCGTAAACAGCATTTAGTTCGGTCGCAAGTCTCTTTAGAAGGGGAAGCTGCTCCTTTTGGTTTTCCGCAAAATATTGCTTTTCGGCTCCCAGATATTCATCGGCTTCCTTCAATTGCTTGGATTCGATCAGCTTTGAAAGATTCGTTGGTTTCGGAGAGAAGAGCGCTCCTAGGAAACTGAAAGGATTGCTACCCGTGTTGGCGGAATCAGGGCTTTGCGCTTGAACAATGAAAGGTGCAACAGCCAAACCGATCGCGACTATTGTTTGTGGTGACCAGGGGATTAGCTTTTCCATCTCATGCTCCTAAACATGGCGTCCTATCGTTAATAGGCGCCCGCGCGAAAGAGTTTCAAGGGAAGTGTCCTATTTACCGGCGGACCTGCTTACGAGAGCGCCAAACCTATGGTTTAGTTTGGTCGGCCAACTTGACCCCGGTTCCTTTAGCGTCCATGTAGCCCCACGTGGTAAAGCCAATTCCGCTTTGGTACGTGACGTTGACCACAGCATCTGCGCCGATGGCACGCGCCTTTTCAGTTAGCGCTTCATTTGCCTGCTCTTTCGTTGGATCGCTATGGAACAGGGTTAACTTCTTCACGCTGACCTCAATAGGCCCAATTACCTGGTACTTTCGATCCGGAAGCGAGTCTTCGGAGATCAGTACCTTAGTGCTTGAACTAGCCGCCGGCAATGATTCCGAGCTGATATTGGAATCCGTTCGGTATGATGCGCAGCCCGGCATTACCGCAGCTACAATCATTACGACTAGCAGACTAGATTTTCGGATCTTCATGTTTAGGACCCTCGATGAACTTGTGACACAAACAAAAGGTCTGCCGAGCTATCCACTCTAGGAGTGCGCAGCTTCCACCAGCAATGCAGCGCCACAGGAAATGTGATTTCAATAGTCTAAATAGTCTATATGGTTCGCAGATGGACCGCTATTCCTAGCCCTTTGAATCAAGTCCAATCCGCTACCACACCATGCACACAATGGCGGTAAGAGTCAATCAGCCAAACGGTTGAAAGGACTCAAAATATACCGATTTGTTGATCTAGCGCAATCGTGAAATCGCTATAGAGATCAATTTCTTACATCGATTCGATTCCCAGCGTTGTAAGGTTCGTCGTGTTGTGCCTGCGCGCTAGCGTTACGAAAGGTGTCCGCGGCTCTTCTGCCCAGGCTGATTCTTCCCTCTATTTTTTCAAATACCAAACCCGTTCTTTCCCGCCTTGACCCCACACCTTGCAACGCGCTCCGTCCGCCGCGCTACTTGTTTACCACCAGCGGCTTGAAATCGAGTTCGGCGCGTATCTTCTCGGCCATCGCATTGGCCTCTTTGCGGTTGCGGTAAGGGCCCAGATGCAGGCGGAACAGCTTGCCGCGAAGCTGGATCTGCACCGGCTGGTCCAGCCAGGAAAGCTGCTGCTGGATTCTGTCGCGAAAGCTTTCGGCATTCGCGCGCGCGGAGAACGCGCCCAGTTGCAGATAGATGCCCGCGGTTTCGGTCGTCACTGGGATGGCCGCCTCGGCAGGCGGCGCCGACCGGGCCAGCACGATGGCCTCCACTTCCACCGCGGCGATGCCGGATTCCGCAAAGCCGAGCTTATAGGCGGCGGCGAACGACAGGTCCATCATGCGTCCGGATGAAAACGGTCCACGGTCGTTGATGCGCACCACCGCCGACTTGCCGTTTTGCAGATTGGTGACGCGGGCGTAGCTCGGCACCGGCAGCGTGGGGTGCGCCGCGCTCATGGCGTACATGTCGTAGATCTCGCCGCTCCAGGTGCGCTGGCCATGGAACTTGCGCCCGTACCACGAGGCCGTGCCCTGTTTCCTATGCGCGGAAAACTCCTTCTCCGGCACGTATTCCTTGCCGAACACGACGTAAGCGTCATTGGCGTGGGCGTGCAGGGGCTCGGGCTTGGGCCGGGCGTCGGCGATGGCCTCCAGATCGACCGGCGGCGCGCCGTCGGGGCCGTCGTCCTTGTAATAGCCGCCGGGACGGCGCAGCAACTGCGCCACGGGCATGCTCGCCGGTTTCGCCGGCGCGGCCTGCGGCGCAGGGCTCTGCGATGCCGAGCCCTGCTGTTGCAGCTCAGCGCAGCCGTACAGCGGCAGCACCAGGCCAAGCGCGTACAGACTGTGTTTCATTCCGCCGCTTCTCCTATCGCACCACGACGACCGGTTTGAATTGCAGCGCCTCGCGGATTTTGTCGGCCATGCCGTTGGCCTCGTCGCGGCTGCGGTAAGGGCCCAAGTGCAGGCGGAACATGCCGTCGCGCGAGTAAACTTGGATCGCGTCATTGAGCCATGCGAGCTGCTGATAGACGCGGATGCGGAAATTCTCGGCGTTGTCGCGCCCGGAGAAGGCGCCAAGCTGCAGGTAGATGCCGCTCGCCTCGGCATCGACGGGAATCGCTTGCACCGGCTTGGCAGACTCAGGCTGCAACGCGCTCGCCGCCGCCGGAATCACCGGGGCCAGCGCTTGCGTTTCGGCAACCGGCTGCGCCTCGTTTGCCCGTGGCGCTGCGGCGGCGGTCACGGGCGGTATCGCCTGCCGCCGTCTTGCGGCGATCATGGGCAGGTCCTCGCGCGTGATGGCTTCGACCTCGACGGATGCGCTGCCGGCCCCGGCGTAGCCGAGTTTGTATGCAGCGGCGTAGGATAAATCGACCAAGCGCCCGGAATGAAACGGCCCGCGGTCGTTGACGCGCACGATCACGCTGCGGCCGTTGGCGAGGTTGGTCACGCGGGCGTAGCTCGGGATCGGCAGCGTCGCGTGCGCGGCGCTCATGGCGTACATGTCGTAGGGTTCGCCGCCGGAGGTACGCTGGCCGTGGAACTTGCGTCCGTACCAACTGCCGATGCCCCGCTGCCGGTAGGGCGCGAGCGTCTTGTATGGCACGTACTGCAGGCCGAATACGGTGTAGGGATTGTTGGCAAAGCGGTGCAGTGGCTCGAGCTTGGGCTCGGCATCCTCGATTTGATCCAGGTTCGCCGGCGGATTGTCGCCCGGGCCGTCGTCCTGGTAGTAGCCGCCACCGCTGCCGCGCGGCGCCGTGGCGGCGGGGGCAGGCTTAGGCGTAATGACAGCGGTGTTGCGCTCGACCGCCGCCCGCTTGGGCGCGCTGCCGCACGCGGCCAGGATCAGCGCGGGAGCGAGTGCAAGCAGGAGGCGTAGCGCAAAGAAGCTGAAGCTGTTCTTCGCGCCCCTTGCGTTTCGTTGCGGCGGTTGTGTTTCCCTGCTCAAGTCTGTACCAGCTTGCGGTGCCTGTGGATGCTCATCAGTATGCCGATGCCGAGGAACAGCGTCACCAGCGCGGTGCCGCCGAAGGATACCAGCGGCAGCGGCACGCCCACCACCGGCAGGATGCCGCTGACCATGCCGATGTTGACGAAAACATAGGTGAAAAACGTCAGCGTCACGGCCCCGGCCAGGAGCCGCGCGAAAAAAGTGGGCGCATTAGCGGCGATGGTGAGGCCGCGGCCGATGAGCAGCAGATACAGCAGCAGCAGCAGGCAGTTGCCGATCAGGCCGAATTCCTCCGAGAATACGGCGAAGATGAAGTCGGTGGAGCGCTCCGGGATGAACTCCAGGTGCGCCTGCGTGCCTTTCAACCAGCCTTTGCCGGCGAGCCCACCCGAGCCGACAGCGATAACCGACTGAATGATGTGATAGCCCGCGCCCAGCGGGTCGGAGGTCGGATCGAGCAGGGTCAGGATGCGGCGGCGCTGATAGTCGTGCATCAGCGACCACAGGAAAGGCAGGCTGGCGCAGGCTGCGAGCGCGAGGCCGATCAGGATTTTCCAGGCGAGGCCGGCGAGGAAAATTACGTAGAAACCCGCCGCCGTCACCAGCAACGCGGTGCCTAGGTCGGGTTGGCGCGCGATCAGCAGCACCGGCACGGCGAGCAGCAGGCTGGCGACGAAGTAGTCGCGCAGCCTCAGTGTCGCCTCGTGCTTGTGGAAATACCAGGCCAGCATCAGCGGCATGGCGATTTTCATGATCTCAGAGGGCTGGATGCGGGTGACGCCTACGTTCAGCCAGCGGCGCGCGCCGTTGACGACCTCGCCGAACAGCGCCACCGCGACCAGCAGCGCGAGGCCGAGCGCGTAGGCGGGACGAGCGAAGCGCATCAGCGTCTGCGGCTGGAATTGTGCCACCGCCCACATCGCGCTGAGCGCCACCAGGATGTTGGCCGCCTGACCGGCGACGCGGGACGGCGTTTCCTGCGCGGCGCTCGCCAGGGTGATGATGCCAAGCAGCAGCAGCGCGAACGCGAGCGCGAACAGCGGCGCATCGATCTTGTCGGTCAACCTGAGCCAGAGCGTCTTAATCATCGTCGTCGTCCGCAGGGACCTCTGCGGCAGGTTTGTCGATGCGTTTGCCGAGCAGGTAATAGTCCAGCACCTGGCGCGCGATCGGCGCCGCCGCGCGCGCGCCGAAGCCGGCGTTTTCCACCACTACCGCGAGCGCGATCTTCGGGCTTTCCAGCGGAGCGAAGGCGATGAACAGGGCGTGATCGCGGTGGCGCTCGGCCACGCGCTTCTCGTCGTATTTCTCGTTCTGCTTCAGCGCCACCACCTGCGCCGTGCCGGTCTTGCCGGCGCTGGTGTACTCGGCCTTGGCGAAAGCGCGCGCACCCGTGCCTTCGGTGTTCACGCCGGCCAGGGCGCGCTTGATGAACTCGATGTTCTCCGCTTTCAGCGCTATGGCGCGCTCGACCTTGGGTTCGACCAGGGTGCGTTCCCCGCTCCTGATGTTCTCGATGTAGTTGACCAGGTGCGGGCGGTAGATGACGCCGTTGTTGGCTATTGTCGCCATCGCCTGCGCCATCTGCAGCGGCGTGTAGGCGTTGTAGCCCTGGCCGATGCCGATGCTGATGGTTTCGCCGGCATACCATTTCTGCTGCTCGGGTTTCCTGAAGCGCTTGCGTTTCCACTCCTGCGAGGGCAGCACGCCCGTCGCCTCGCCTTCCACGTCGATGCCGGTTTTCGCGCCGAAGCCGAACTGGCCGATGAAACGCGCGATGTTGTCGATACCGAGGTCGTTGCCGAGCATGTAGTAATAGGTATCGCAGGAAGCGACGATCGATTTGTACATGTCCACCGTGCCGTGGCCACCGACCTTGTCGTCGCGAAAGCGATGATTGCCGAACTGGAAAAATCCCGGATCGTAGATCGTCTGTTGCGGCGTGCGTTTGCCCAGTTCGAGCGCGGCCAGTGCCATGTAGGGCTTGAACGTCGAGCCGGGCGGATAGGTGCCGGCCAGCGCGCGGTTCACCATCGGCCGGTCTGGCGAGGTGTTGAGCAGGTCCCAGCTCGCGAGGTCGATGCCTTCGACGAACAGATTGGGATCGAAGCCGGGCTTGGAGACGAAGGCAAGGATGCCGCCGGTGGCCGGCTCGATCGCCACCAGCGCACCGCGATTTTCGCCGAAAGCCTGCTCGGCTACGTCCTGCAGGCGGATATCCAGCGTCAGCACCAGGTTGTTGCCCGAGGTGGGGGAGGTGCGCGAGAGCGTTCTCACACCGCGGCCACCCGAGTCCACTTCGACCTGCTCGTAGCCGGTGATACCGTGCAGTTCGCTCTCGTAGCTTTGCTCCAGCCCGGTCTTGCCGATGTGGTCCGTGCCCTTGTAGTTGGCGGCGAGACCCGCGTCTTCGATGTGTTCCGCGTCGCGGTCGTTGATGCGGCCGATGTAGCCGACCAGGTGCGAAGCCAGCTCGTTCAGGGGATACTGCCGGAACAGACGCGCCTGGATGTCGACACCGGGGAAGCGGTAACGGTTGACGGCAAACTTGGCCACCTCTTCGTCGGTCAGGCGCGTGCGGATCGGCAGGCTGTCCGCCCCCTTAGCTTCGATCATCAGGCGCTTGAAGCGGGTGCGGTCGCTAGCGCGGATGTCGACGATGGCGGCCAGTTCGTCGATGGTCTTTTCCAGGTCGGCGACCTTGCCCGGGAAAATCTCCAGCGTGTAAGCCGAGTAATTGCGCGCCAGCGCGGTGCCGCTGCGGTCGAGTATGAGCCCGCGATTGGGCATGATGGGCACGATGGAAATGCGGTTGTCCTCGGCCTTGGTGCGGTAATAGTCGTACTGCAGTATCTGCAGGTAGACCAGGCGCAGCAGCAGCAGCGAGAAGGCGGCGAGCACGAAAATGCCGGCGATGCCGATGCGCAGTTGGAAAAAGTACAACTCGCGCTGGTGGTCCTTGAATTCGGCTAGGAGCATGCTAGAAACTAGTATCTAGAGACTAGAAACTAGAGAAAAGCAATGCTTGCCGAGCACAAGGGAGCGTGTAATACAAGACCAGTTCGTCGCACGTCGCATGATTTTCTCCAGTTTCTAGTCTTTAGATCGGTCTATTTTCATCCATCATCTCGGCTTGCCGCTGCGGCAGCAGCAGCAGGAAGCTCAGCACCGGCCACAGCGCCGCGCAAATGAAACTGCCGGCGAAATAGGTCCAGCCGGGGAAGCCGGCGCCGGCGGCGATGCGTATCACCAACGTCAGCAACTGCGTCGACAACAGCAGCAGCAGCAAGTGCAGCGCCTGCTGCCACAGCGGGAACCAGAGGATGCGCCGGTGCACGGCGAGGGCGAGGAAAGCGAGCACCGAGTAGCCGAGCGCGTGCTGGCCGAGCAGCGCGCCGTTGCCGACGTCGAGCAGGAGGCCCAGTGTCCAGGCGACACCGATGCCGACCCGGCGCGGCTGGTGGATGCACCAGAAGGCGAGCACCGCGGCGGTGAGGTCCGGCACGCCCGCGCTATTGCGCCAGGGCAACAGGTTGAACAGCAGCGCCAGCGCCACGGTCAGCACGATGAAGCTGACTTTGGCCGGCAGCAGGATGCGCTGCGCTCGCTGTTGCAGCTCCATGCTATTCGCGCTTCCTCGAGCGCTTGCTCCTGGACGGCTTCTGCGGCTCGGCTTCCGCCGGCGGCGGCGCTTTGGCTTCGCCCGACAGTACCAGCAACTGGCGATAGCGCTCGGTGCCCGCGGTCGGTGTGAGGGTGATCTTGGCAAAAGCATACGCCGCGTCGCGCTCGATGCGCGCCACCGTGGCCACCGGCAGTCCCGGCGGGTAGGTGCCGTCTATGCCCGAGGTGACCAGCGTGTCGCCGTTGCGGATGTCGGCATTGGCGGCCATGAAGCGCAGGTCGAGCATGCCGCCCTCGGCGCCGCCGTAGGCGACCGCGCGCAATCCGTTTCTTTGCACCTGCAACGGGATCGCCTGGTCCTTGTCGGAGAGCAGCGTCACTTCGCTCATGAGCAGATACACGCGTGTCACCTGGCCGATCACGCCGACGTCGTCGATCACCGGCTGGCCCGCCTTAATGCCGCTCTGCGACCCCTTGTCGATCACCACCTTGCGCGAAAACGGGTCGCGTCCGGCGTAGAGGATCTCGGCAAACACCGATTTGCCCGGCAACCGTTCCTGCGCCTCGAGCAAGCGGCGCAACTGATTGTTCTCCTCCTTCAGCGCCTCCAGTCGCAGCAGCTCCGGCGCAGCGCGCAGCGCTTTTATCCTGAGCGCGGTGTTGTCCTCCCGCAGCGCCGCGGTGCTGCCGAAGTAATTGGCCACGCCGTGGAACAGGTCCACCGGCGCCATGGCGACGCGCTGTATCGGGTAGGCGGCGAACGCCACCACCTGGCGCACGCCCTCGGCATAGCGAAAGCGCGCATCGAGCACCATCAGCAGGACGGCGAGCGAAACGAAGAAGCTGAGGCGGACCAGGGGCGCCGGGCCACGGTTGAAGAACGGTGGCGGCTGGGGTTCCACGCTAGTTGCTAGAAACTAGTATCTGGAGACTAGAGGGCGCGATTCCGGGTTTCATCTAGTTTCTAGTTTCTAGACTCCAGTTTCCAGTTGCTAGTCATTGGTGAAGATCGAGCCGAGCTTGTCCATTTTCTCGAGCGCCTTGCCCGAGCCGCGCACCACGCAGGTGAGCGGGTCGTCGGCCACGATCACCGGCAGCCCGGTTTCCTCCATCAGCAGGCGGTCGATGTCGCGCAGCAGCGCGCCGCCGCCGGTGAGCACCATGCCCTTCTCGGCGATGTCCGCGCCCAGTTCCGGCGGGGTGTGCTCGAGGGCGGATTTCACCGCGCTGACGATGTTGTTCAGCGGATCGGTTAGCGCTTCCAGGATCTCGTTCGAGGAAATGGTGAAGCTGCGCGGAATGCCCTCGGCGAGGTTGCGGCCTTTCACTTCCATCTCGCGCACTTCCGAGCCGGGAAAGGCGGAGCCGATTGCCTTCTTGATGTTCTCGGCCGTGGTTTCGCCGATCAGCATGCCGTAGTTGCGGCGGATGTAGTTGATGATGGCCTCGTCGAACTTGTCGCCGCCGACGCGCACGCTGCCCGAGTAGACCATGCCGCCCAGCGATATGACGCCCACCTCGGTGGTGCCGCCGCCGATGTCCACCACCATCGAGCCGGTTGCTTCGGCCACCGGAAGATCCGCGCCGATCGCCGCGGCCATCGGTTCCTCGATCAGGAAAACCTGCGAGGCGCCGGCGCCGATCGCCGACTCGCGGATGGCGCGCCGCTCGACCTGGGTCGAGCCGCAGGGCACGCAGATGATGATGCGCGGGCTGGGCGACAACAGGCGCGAAACATGCACCTTCTTGATGAACAGCTTCAGCATCTGCTCGGTCACGGTGAAGTCGGCGATCACGCCGTCCTTCATCGGCCGTATGGCGACGATGTTGCCGGGCGTCTTGCCGAGCATTTGCTTGGCTTCCTTGCCCACCGCCTGAATCGTCTTCTTGCCGCTGGGACCGCCTTCCTGGCGGATCGCGACGACCGATGGTTCGTCCAGCACGATGCCCTTGCCGCGCACGTAGATCAGCGTGTTGGCGGTGCCCAGGTCGATGGCCAGGTCATCGGAAAAATAACCGCGTAAAAATCCGAACATTTGCTCGTGTTCCGTTCCGGGTAAGGGCTGGTAAATACGTTATAATACCGCACTTTAACGCACCGTTTGCACGCAAATTCCATGTCCCTGTCTTTGCCGGAAGTTAAGCGGGTCGCCTTGCTCGCCCGTATCGAAATTACCGATGGCGAGGCGGAGGCGGTACAAGGCCAGCTGAATAACATATTCAAGCTCATCGAGCAGATGCAATCGGTCGATACCGAGGGCATCACGCCGATGGCGCACGCCCAGGACGTGGTGCAGCGCCTGCGCGAGGACCGGGTCAGCGAAACCGACCAGCACGCACTCTACCAGTCCATCGCACCGCAGGTGGAGAATGGGCTGTACCTGGTGCCGAAGGTAATCGAATAGGGAGAACAGAGGGGAGAGGAGGGAGGGGTGTGAGGTCGTGATTTTTCGCCTCCCTCCTTCCCCTCTCCCGTCCCGCCATGATCAACGCCAGCCTCAAACAGCTCGCCACTCAGCTCGCGCAAAAGAAGATCTCCAGCGTCGAGCTGACGCAGTTCCATCTGGATCGTATCGCGCGGCTCAATCCCGGGCTCAACGCATTCGTCACCGTCGATGCCGCCAGGAGCCTGGCGCAGGCGCGCGCCGCCGACGCGCGGATTGCGGCGGGGAAGGCGCAGCCGCTAACCGGCATTCCGGTCGCGCACAAGGACATTTTCTGCGCTAAGGGCTGGCTTACCACCTGCGGCTCTAAAATGCTCGCCAATTTTGTCAGCCCGTACGATGCGCACGTGGTGGAGCGCTTGAACGCGGCCGGAGCGGTGATCCTGGGCAAGACCAACATGGATGAGTTTGCCATGGGCTCTTCCAGCGAAACCTGCTTCTGGGGGCCGGTGAGAAATCCCTGGGACCGGACCCGGGTTCCGGGCGGCTCCAGCGGCGGTTCGGCCGCGGCGGTGGCCGCGCGCATGGCGCCGGCGGCGATCGGCACCGACACCGGCGGCTCCATCCGCCAGCCCGCTGCTCTCTCCGGCATTTGCGGTCTCAAGCCTACCTACGGCGTGGTTTCGCGCTACGGCATGATCGCTTTCGCCTCCAGCCTGGACCAGGGCGGGCCGATGGCGAAAAGCGCGGAGGACCTCGCCCTGATGCTGAACGTCATGGCGGGTTTCGATGCGCGCGACTCGACCAGCCTGGAACGGCCGGCGGAGGACTATGTGCGCGCGCTCGAGGCGCCCCACACGGGAGATCGCGCCAAGCCGCTCAGGGGCTTGCGCATCGGCGCGCCGAAGGAATATTTCGGCGCAGGTCTGGGCAGCGACGTCGGGGCTGCCGTGGAAGCGGCGCTCGCGCAATTCGAAAAACTGGGCGCGCAGCGCGTTGCCGTCAACCTGCCCAACGCCGCGCTGTCGGTGCCCGCCTATTACGTGATCGCACCGGCCGAAGCATCAAGCAACCTGTCGCGTTTCGACGGCGTGCGCTACGGTTATCGCGCTCCCGACTACGCCGACCTCGCCGACATGTACCGCAAAAGCCGGGCGCAGGGTTTCGGCGCGGAAGTGAAGCGGCGCATTCTCGTCGGCACCTACGTGCTGTCGCACGGCTATTACGACGCCTACTATCTAAAGGCGCAGAAAATCCGCCGTTTGATCGCGCAGGATTTCATCCGCGCGTACGAGCAATGCGACCTGATCCTGGGGCCGACCTCCCCCAACGTTGCGTTCGCGCTCGGCGCCAAGGCATCCGATCCGGTCGAGATGTACCTCAATGACATCTACACCGTCGCGGCGAACCTCGCCGGCCTGCCGGCAATGTCGATTCCCTGCGGCTTCGGCGAGGGCGGCATGCCGGTAGGGCTGCAGTTGGCCGGCAACTATTTCACCGAGGCGCGCATGCTGCAGGCCGCTCACCGGTATCAGCTTGCCACCGACTGGCATCTGCGGCAGCCGGCGGGGGTGGAGTAGGCGATGGACTGGGAAACCGTTATCGGGATCGAGACCCACGCGCAGCTCTCGACCGTGTCGAAAATCTTTTCCGGCGCCGCGACCCGCTTCGGCGCGGCGCCCAACGTGCAGGCTTGCGCGGTGGACATCGCGCTGCCGGGGGTGCTGCCCGTCCTGAACCGCGCGGCGGTCGAAAAAGCCGTCCGTTTCGGCCTTGCCGTCGGCGCGACCATCAACCGCCGCTCGGTGTTCGCGCGCAAGAATTATTTCTATCCCGACCTGCCCAAGGGCTATCAGATCAGCCAGTACGAACTGCCGATCGTCACGGGCGGCGTCATCAAAATCCCCTTCGAGGGCGGCGAAAAGCTCGTGCACCTCACCCGCGCGCATTTGGAAGAGGATGCGGGTAAGTCCCTGCACGAGGACTTTCACGGCATGAGCGGCATCGACCTCAACCGCGCCGGCACGCCGCTGCTGGAAATCGTGACCGAGCCGGACATGAGGAGCGCCGAGGAGGCCGTGGCCTATGCCAAGGAGTTACACGCGCGGGTGCGCTGGATCGGCATTTGCGACGGTAACATGCAGGAGGGGTCGTTCCGCTGCGACGCCAATGTCTCGGTGCGGCCCAAAGGCTCGGCGGTGCTCGGCACGCGCTGCGAGATCAAGAATCTCAATTCATTCCGCTTTCTGGAAGAGGCCATCAATTACGAAGTGCGCCGCCAGATCGAATTGCTCGAAGAAGGCGGCCAGGTGGTGCAGGAAACCCGCCTCTACGATCCGGACCGCAGGGAAACGCGCTCGATGCGCTCGAAAGAGGACGCGCACGACTACCGCTATTTTCCCGACCCCGACCTGCTGCCTCTGGTGATAAGCGCCGAAACGATCGAACAAATTCGGTCCGAACTGCCGGAACTGCCGCAGGCGAAGCGCGAGCGCTATATGAGCGAGTTCGGACTTTCGGCTTACGATGCCGGCGTGCTGACTTCATCGCGCGAAGTCGCGGAATTTTACGAGAATCTGATTCGGGCGCTGGGAGGGGGCTATAAACTCGCCTCGAGCTGGATTTCGGTCGAGCTATTTGGTGCGCTGAAACGCGCCGGAATGGAGATTTCCCAATCACCAATCAGCAGCGGACAACTCGCCGATCTGCTGCAGCGGATTCAGAAAAATGCCATTAACGGAAAACAAGCCAAAGAGGTGTTCGACGCCATGTGGAACGGCGAGGGCGATGCCGAAGCCATTATCGTTGCCAGAGGTCTGACACAAATTTCCGACGCAGGGGAGCTGGAGCAAGTCATAGACGGCATGCTCGCGGCCAATTCGAAGTCGGTCGAGGAATACAAAGCCGGCAAGGAGAAAGCCTTCAACGCGCTCGTCGGCCAAGCGATGAAAGCGACCAAGGGCAAGGGCAATCCGGCCCTGATCAACGAGATCCTGAAGAAAAAACTCGCTGGTTGAATGCAGATTTGTGTTAGTTGCGCGGACGAAAATCCGTCCGCGCGGTCGTCGATTGCGCACGGATGAAAAAGCACGTCCGCACGTAATCGACGATCTTGGATAAAAGCAACCCGAAGCCGTTGTTGCTTTTATCCATAACCGTGATTTTGGTACGGATGCGCTTCATATCCGTGCCAAAATCACGGTTGGCGCGCGCAGCGCGCAAGGCCGCTTCCCGATATCGGCAGACATCGGACGATACTTCGGACTTTGGCGCCTGAGCTTGCGCGGACGGCGGCCCGTCCGCGCGGATCGTCGATTGCGCACGGATGAAAAGCACATCCGCACGCAATCGACGATCTTGTACAAAACCCCGTGCTGTCCTTGTTTTATCCAAAACCGTGTTTTCTGTGCGGATGCGGTTTTCATCCGCGCAGAAAACACGGTTGGCGCGCGCAGCGCGCAAGGCTACCAGTGGCTAAGACGCTCCAAGCGGCGCTATTTCTTTGGCGCCGCCGCGGCCTTCGGTTTTGCGCCCGTGAGTTCCAGATAACGCCGCTTGTCCTCATCATACTTGGCGTTGATATCGCCCAGCTCCTTCTTCTTCGCCGCCAGCGTGTCCTGCTGCCCTTTCAGGTCGATCTCGTTGTTCTTGATATCATCCTGAAGCTTTTTCGGCATCGGCTTCTTGACGTAGAATTCCTTCTCGGCCGCCAGTTTCTGGGCGCGCTTTTGCGCCTCCTCGATGCGTTTCTCTATCTCCTTCGTCGCTTCTGCGGCCTGCCTCAGCGCGCGCTGCCGGCCGTCCTCGATGTCCTTTTCGCTGGAATAGGTGTTGAGCAGCGCTTGGTTCTTCCGCTTCTCTTCCTTCGCCCGCTCCTCCTCCTCTTTCTTGCGTTTTTCCTCGGCTTCGCGCGTTGCGATCTGCTCCGGCGTCAGGGCGGCTTCCCGCTTTTTCACCACAGTCCCCTGCTTGGACAACTCATCCATTTCCTTGCCCAGGCATTCGGCAGGAGGTGTCTGGGTGTAGTAGGTTTTCCCCTTGCTGTCCTTGCACTTGTACACGGCCTGTTGCGCGGACGCGGGTTCTGCCGCGAGCGCGACAACGGTTGCCAGAATTGCGATTTGCAGTTTAAACATGTGCGTCCGCTCCGTAGAGTTGCCGGTAACGTTCAATCTCGATCAGTTGTTGCGCGAGATCGGGTTTGGCGCCGAGAAATTGCACCAGATCATCAAGGTCGGCGATGGCGACGACCGGCAGGCCGATGGTATCACGCACCTCCTGCACGGCGGAGCGCTCGCCCGCGCCGCGCTCCAGGCGGTCGAGCGCGATGGCCACGCCGCAGGGATGCGCGCCCTCGGCGCGGATCAGCGCGACAGATTCGCGCACCGAGGTGCCGGCGGAGATTACGTCGTCCACGATCAGCACTTGGCCGGCGAGCGGCGCGCCGATAACGCGGCCGCCTTCGCCGTGATCCTTGGTTTCCTTGCGGTTGAAGCTGTAGGGAACGTTGCGCCCGGCCTGCGCCAGCGCGATGGCCACGCTGGCGACAAGGGGGATCCCCTTGTACGCCGGGCCGAACAGCATGTCGAAGGGGTGGTCCGTGGCGAGGATCGCTTTGGCGTAAAATTGACCGAGACGCCCGAGCATTGTGCCGTCATTGAACAGGCCGGCGTTAAAAAAATAGGGCGACATGCGCCCCGCCTTGGTCTTGAACCGGCCGAAGCGCAGCACGCCGCAATCGATGCAGAAGGCGATGAACTGTTTGCGAAATTCCGACATTTGCCGATCCTGGTGCACGCGGCTGGGCGCCTGAAATCCAGTCATGTTACGCATTATCACGCTCAATCTCAACGGCATGCGCTCGGCGGTGAGCAAAGGCATGCTCGAATGGCTGGCCGCGCAGAAAGCGGACGTGGTCTGCATGCAGGAGGTGAAGGCACAACTGCCCGACCTCGCCCCCGCCACGCTCGACCCCTATCCCTATTCTGGTCATTTCAGTTGCGCCGAGAAAAAGGGCTACAGCGGCGTCGGCCTGTATTGCCGCAAGCAGCCGGACAAGATCATAACCGGCTTCGGTTCCAGGGAGTTCGATGCCGAAGGTCGCTATCTACGCGCCGATTACGGCAGGCTGAGCGTAATTTCGGTCTATCTGCCCTCGGGCTCGAGCTCGGACGAGCGCCAGCAGGCCAAATTCCGCTTCCTGCGGGAGTTCATGCCGCACCTGGCAAAACTGAAGGCCAGCCGCCGCGAAATCCTGATCTGCGGCGATTGGAATATCGCGCACACGGAAATCGACCTGAAGAACTGGCGCGGCAATCAGAAGAATTCCGGTTTTTTGCCGGAGGAACGGACTTGGCTGAGCGAGGTGTTCGACGAGCAGGGCTGGGTGGATGTATACCGTCGCCTGCACCCGGACACCACAGGCGAGGCCTATACCTGGTGGTCAAACCGCGGCCAGGCCTGGGCCAAGAACGTGGGCTGGCGCATCGACTATCAGATCGCAACGCCGGGGATCGCAGGCAAGTCGAGGAAGGCCGCGATTTACAAGACGCAGCGCTTCAGCGACCACGCGCCGCTGACGATCGACTACGACTGGAACTTTTAGCACTGGCTGCGTTGTCCGGGGCTGCGTCGTTTAGCGTTCCGGAGCGGCTTTGCGACAGATCGGTCACATTGACCACGTCGAGCGCGCGATTCGCAAGCCGCATTTCTTTCGCTTCCGCGCACGCCTCGAATGCAAGCGTGCAGCAGCGGAAGACCGTCGGCGCGGTCCCAGGTCTCGGGATTCAGACAGCAGTGGCGCGCGCCATCGCAGCATGCGACTCCCGGGCGAAGCGCGTCTGCAGTTGCCGCACGATGGGGTAGCCAAGCCGCGACAGAAGCCGATCGGGCCGCGAAAACGCGCAGACGTGGTACCAGACCGAATCATCGGCGCGATGCCATTCGACGCAGAATCGTTCTTCCCCCGAGAGGATGTGCCCCGGCAAGGTTCCGAGCCCGAAGCCGGACCTTTCCACTTCCCCCTTGTCCTCCACCGTGTAGGCGATCCGGCAGAAGTTCAGATTCCAGACGCCAAGATACCGGGCGGAAATTCCGAAAGCCGTGTCCACCGCGATCGGCGGCGCCTGCGGGTGCAGCCTGACCCAGGCGACATTGAACATTTCCCAGCGCTGCAAAGCGGCTTTCGCGCGCTCATAGCATGCGGCGCCGCGGCCAAGCGGCGCACGGTGCCGGTCGGCGCGATAGCCGGGCGGGAAAACCGGGTTCTCCAACGCCCCGACTTCCGCGTACGAATAAGGTGCACCGGACAACTGGGCGAGGCGGTCGCGAATGGCGCCGTCGCCCGGGGTGGTGAATACAAACAAGCAAACTCCTTCGCGCCCCGTTTTTCTTGCTTGCCGGCGGGGCTGTCCCTGTCAATTTTACAACAGGGAACGGCGACCGTGAAGTTCAGGAATCACACGCGCGGGGCCCCGGACACGGCGAGAGATATCCGCAGGGGCACAGTTCAATGCACTTCCCGCAGGCTTCGCAGCAATCCAGGCTCAAGGCGAAATACCGCCCGGGCCCTACCTCCTGCAATTTCGAAAAGCCGCCGGCATTGCAGAACATGTAACACTGCTCGCAGCCAAAGCATGATCCACAGGAAAAGCAGCGCGACACTTCCTCGAGAAAGGCTCTCTCGCTGATCGTCTGCTGGATTTCCAGGTCGGCTTGCGCCAGGCGCGATTGGACGTCTCTATAAGGCGAGGCCGATCGCGCCTTTGGCGGGTAGTAGTCCGGTTTGGCCGACGCGCTCGCTGCGATAGTGCTTTGAGAAACCGGCGGTGTCGGCAGGCCGCGCAATTGCGCATGCAGCGCTTCGGCAGCCTGTCGCCCTTGCGCGATGGCCAATCCCGCAATGCCCAGCCCCAGCGCGTCCCCCCCTGCCCAAAACCCGGCGCCAATCGCGCCATTCGATTCGGTCTGAATCCAGATCTTCCCGTTGTACAGTTCGCCCAAGCCATTCCAGTCCGGCTCCTGCGACACCGCGGCGATCACCGCGCTCGCGCGGACGTCATGCTCGGACCCGCTGACTGGCACGGGTTTTCTGCGCCCGGAGCCATCGGGCTCGCCCAATTCCATCCGTTGTACTCGCACCGACTGGACCCTTCCGTCTTCCCGCCCGATCGCGAGCGGCGCGGCCAGGTAGGCAATCTCCACGCCCTCTGCCAGTGCATCATCGATTTCGGTTTCGATGGCGGGCATTTCGTTGCGGGTGCGCCGGTACAGCATGGTCACCTGCGCGCCGGTGCGGCGCGCGGCGCGCGCGGCATCCATCGCGGTGTTGCCGCCGCCTACGACGACGACATGCGCGCCAAGCTCAAGCGTTTTGCCGCGATTCACTTCCGACAAGAAATCGGTGCAGGTCCATACACCGGCGTCATCCTCGCCGGGGATACCGAGCTTCAGCCCCACGCCCGCGCCGATTCCGATGAAGACCACGTGGTGCAACTCAGAAAGCTGTTGCACCGAAATGTCAGGCCCTATCGCCGTGTTGAGCCTCAGTTCGACGCCGAGATCGAGAATTCTGCGAATCTCGGCACCGAGCACGGCCTCCGGCAACCGGTACTGCGGAATGCCGAAGTACAGCATTCCGCCGGGCTGATCCTGTTTTTCATAGACCGTAACGCGATAGCCGCGCCGCGCCAGCTGATACGCAAAGGAAAGTCCGGCCGGTCCGGCGCCGATCACGCCCACCGACTCGCTCCGGGTGCCCGATTCCGCGAGAGGCAGTTTCAGTTTGCGTCGCAGCCCCCAATCCCCGAGGAAGCGCTCCAGCGCGTTGATCGAAACCGCGCCATCCTTGTCGCGCCGGTTGCACCCGGCCTCGCAGGGATGCGGGCAGATGCGCCCCAGCGTCGCGGGGAACGGGTTCACCGCGGTGACCATATTCCACGCCTGGGTGTAGGCGTTGGCATCGGACAGCCCAAGTTTTTTGCGCTGCGCGACCAGCGCAATCCAGCCGCGTACATCGGCACCGCTCGCGCAAGCCGCGCCGCATGGCGGCGCTTTGCGCCGCTGCTCGGGTTGCACCAGCGCCTGTTGCAGCGCCGTGCTCGATGGCGGCACGCTCATGCCTGCGTTCTGATTTTTCGGCCGCGGTTGCGCGCCGCGTCCAACCTCACCCTTGCCGTTCTGAATTCTCATTCTGACCCTCCCGCCGACACCGATCGAGCAGCTAGGCTGCCGTGGCCGGCGCTGCATCGCCGCTTCGTCTTTCCTCCCGCTTTCTCCGATTTTCACCCGTGCGTCTGTCGTAAATAACACGCCGCTCAGGTCTATTGCGGCGCTCGATCCGCCGCTCCGCTTCGGTCAGGGCCAAAGTGTCCTGGCTCCTGGGTACGCTGCCCGGTTGAAGCTCGGCAATCTCGCCGCTCAATCTGCGTATGCGCTGGGACATCATGCGCACCAGGTTGAAAGCGAGGGAGGGGTCTTCCTGGACACGGCGCAGGAACGTTTTCTTGTCGACGGTCAGAACCCGTGTTTCTCCCAGCGCGCGCACGGTAGCCGAACGCGCCTCACGCTCGAAAATCGCCATCTCGCCGAAGATCTCGCCCTCTTCAAGGGTGGCCACTCGCACCTCTCCGCCTTTTCCGCGCCTGATGACCTCGATCCGCCCCTTCTGGATGGCGAACATGCAGTCGCCGGAGTCCCCCTGTCTGACGATGATTTCCCCATTCGCGTAGGTCTTGCCCAGGTTGCCCGAATTCATCGGCCGCTCCCCTTCATGCTTTTCCGTTCGCTCCGCAGTACGTTCCCTGCAACCAGGTTCCACATCAGCCGCAGCGGAAACAGCGGGTGAAACGTGCGCAGCAGTATTTCCTTGTACGGGGCGCTCCCCGTGAACACGTCCCACAACACGCTGCTCATAAGCCGGTTCTTTCCCGCCTCCCGCTGTTCGCGCGCGGTCATGCGCAACACGCCTCGGCGCAGGAAACGCAGCCTCTGGATCAGGGTAGTCACTCCGAAAATCAGCTTTGCGATCCTGTTGTCCACGATCAGCGTCCTGCATTCCGGCCAGAAACCTTTCTCGAAATCGGCCTTGGATATTCCATGGAATACGGCGGTCCTGGCGGCGGCCTTGGCGGTGCGGTAGGCCGAACCGATGCCGTCCTTGAACAGGCGGTTGACGCCGCTGTCACCGATCCACACGATGCGGTCCGCAAACGGCCGCACCGCGGCGCGTACATTGATCCGCGGGAAACAGTGACACGCCGGGGACGGAACCACGGCGTCCGGAAAGCACCCCTTTACTTCATCGGCGGCCAAAAACGATTCGATCAACGGTTCGTCGACGTCCTCGCCCAGCAGACAGAGCGTCGCATAATCGCCTTTCGGTATCAGCGCCGCGAATTCGAGCCGTGGCAGGTCAAGCAAGAATACGTGCATGGAGTTGCCGAGCCGCTGCTCGATGGTCGCCTGCCCGAGATGGAACTCGCAAATGAACGCCCGCAGCGTACCCGGCGCCTGGTAGTCCCGCGCGGGGCTGTTCAGCAGCTCCAGGATGCGGCTGTTGACGCCCGCGGCGACTGCCACCAGGTCGTAGGTCACGTTATTGCCATCAGCGGTCCGGATCTGCGGCTTGCCGTGGTCCCAGTCGAACCCGGTCACCAGCTTGCGCACCACCTTGGCGCCAGCCTTTGCCGACAAGTCGAGAAGGTAGCGATCGAAACCGGCGATATCGACCGGCTCGGATGCTTTCGGCCCATTGCCCCTGTAGACCGCGGCGATGCGCTTTTCCTCCAGCGGGGTATCGATGCGGACCTGTCCGACGTCGGTATGCAGGACGTAGGATTCGATGCCCCGCCGCACCACGGTCGGAGGCAGATTAATGCCTTCGGTTGCCAGTAGCTGAACCAGCGACTCGGAGACCACGCCCCCGCAATGGTTGCATCCGGCGGGCCCGCGGTGGTCGAAAAAGCGCGGCTCATAGATATCGACGGAAATGTCCAAGCCGGCCGACTCGGCCATCTTGAATAGGAAATAAGCGAAGAACGAACCGGCGGGACCGCCGCCGATCACACCGACCCGCGAGTCGTCAGCGAGCGCCAACGCCCCGGTTTCGCTCGCGAAATAGGAAGCGAGTTCCTGCTCTCGATCAAGGACCCTGCCAAAGGCCATGACTGATGCTCCCGATGCATAAACCGAATACGAGCTCGGTATCTGACGGTGCGGACCAATCGTTGTTCCGTATACAGCCTTTCCTCTGTGGCATTCTAATCCAAGTCGACAAGGACGTGAAACAGGCAAGATCGCCGACTTCACCGTGGGTGGTCGCTGCGACCGCGGGAAGACGATACGAGAGCCGGACATCGCATTGCGATGATGTTGACATCTTCTCTCGGAACGCAACGCCGGGGATCGCAGCCAAGGCGAAGAAGGCTCCAATCTACGAGGAGCGACGCTTCTGTACCCTCGCGCCGCTCACGATCGACTGCGACCTTTAACGTGCCTAAGCCGTGCTGCTGCCGGGAGGCAGGTTCTTGCGCAGGTTGTTCTGCCGCCGCCGGTCCAGCCACCAGGCGAGCGCCGGCAGCACGACAAACGAACCGGGCATCACCATCACTGCGAGATAGGGGCTGACCATGGACAGCCGGCGCAGGTGGGTGACGATCTGGCGCTTGTCCTCCGGCGACCATTTTTGCTTGTTGCGCGGCTTCATCAACAAGGGCATCAGCCCGGTAATCTGCACGACTTCGCCGAGAACGTATTTTCGTTCCCGGTCCATCATTTCCATCACGGTCCCGACGATGACTGGCTTGCGCATGCGCTAGACCGCGATTTTGTGGGTCAGCCAGCGATAACCCTGCCAAATTCCCCAGGCTCGCCGCGCCCATTTGAGCGCGCGGCGCGGGCGCAGCAGCGCAAACACCAGCATGGCGCCGGCAACGAGAGGCGGGCGCGAGATGACATAGCGTACGGCCCCGACGCAGAGGTCGGCGAAGCCCAGCGGTTGCGCCCACGACTGCAGCGTTTGCGCCACGTCCGCGCGTTCGCGCGCGGCACGCTCGAGCAGGCGCGCGCGCTTGGTCTCGATTGCGGCTAGGCGCTGGTTCACGGCTGCCGCTCCCGCAGCATGGTCCGGTCTTTCGCCAATTCGCCGCGCGTGATCGCGAACGGCTTCGGCCGCGTCTTCGCTTTAATGCGCAAAATCCAGCCGAGCGCCGCGGCCATGGCGAGGAACGTCACGGCGAGCATGCCGACCGTGATCAGTCGGTGCGTGTCCCAGAAATAGATCATCACGAAAGCGACGCTCAGCACCACCGCCATGCCCAGGCAAAACGCCGCGGCCAGCGCAATGAGCAGCAACTGCTCCAGCCGCACTCGCTCTTCTTCGATCTCGGTGGCGAGGATTTCCAGGCGTGTCTGCGCCGCGGCTAGCAGGGTTTGCGCCAGGTGCTTGATCGAATGCAGAAGGCCGCCGCGCGCGGCGGCGCCTTCTCTTTCCGCCATGACTAGCGGCGGCTGATCAACATGCCGATGACCAGGCCGACAGCGGCGGCAATGCCCACTGCCCCCCAGGGATGATCGTGCACGTAATCGTCGGTGGCGCGCGCGGCGGCCTTGGTCTTGTCGATCACGACTTCCTCCGCCCGCGACAGCTTGTCTTTGGCGGCGCGCAGGCTTTCCTGGATGCGCTCGCGCGCGACCACCGCTTTTTCGCCCATCTGGCCGGCGGTGGCGCGCAGCAATTCCTCCGCGTCGGCGATCACGATCTTGAGGTCGGTCGCAAGTTTTTCCCGGGATACATCGGTGCCGTTGCTCATGATTTTTTTGCCTCTCTGACTAAGAAATTCCGCTCCGGCAAAAGCGCTGGCGGAAGACTAACAAGGCTACCGGCTTTCTCCCGTTAAATCAACCTTCGCCGACGCTAACGCAGGTAGAATCGGCTCCATGCCGTCGCCCTATCTGGAGATCCTGCGCAGCCCGCGCATCGCCGCCGTCCTGCTGCTCGGGTTTTCCTCCGGCCTGCCGCTGGCGTTGACCGGAGGCACGTTGCAAGCCTGGCTCACCGTCGCGGGCGTGGATATCATGACCATCGCCTGGTTTTCCTGGATCGGCATCCCCTATCTGCTGAAATTTCTCTGGTCCCCATTGATGGACCGCTATGTGCCGCCGTTCCTCGGCCGCCGGCGCGGCTGGATGCTGTTGACGCAGGCGGCGCTGATCCTCGGTATCGCCGGCATGGCCTTCTCGTCGCCTTACGCGGACCTCTGGCTGCTCGGCTGCCTGGCGCTATGGGTGGCGTTCATATCGGCGTCGCAGGACATCGTCATCGACGCCTACCGCGCCGATCTGCTGCCCGCTGCGGAGCGCGGCATGGGTGCGGCAGTGGGCGTGCTCGGCTACCGCATCGCGATGCTGGCTTCAGGCGGGCTCGCCCTGATACTGGCCGACCAGTTCGGCTGGCGCCAGACGTTTTTCGTCATGGCCGCGCTGATGGGCGTTGGCCTCGCGACCAGCCTCGCCGCGCCCGAACCCGCGGTGCGCGGAACGCCGCCGCGCAGTCTGCGCGAGGCCGTGGTCGAGCCGTTGAGGGATCTGCTGTCGCGGCCGGGCGCGCTGCAACTGCTCGCCCTGATCGCGTTGTACAAATTCGGCGACGCGCTCGCCGGCACGCTGACGACGGCATTTCTCCTTCGCGGCATCGGCTTTTCTCTCACTGACGTCGGCACCATCAACAAAGGCCTGGGACTGGCTTCGCTGCTGGCGGGCGGCCTCGTCGGCGGCCTGTTGCTGGTGCGCATGAGTCTCACCCGCGCGCTGCTCGCGTTCGGCGTGCTGCAGGCGATCTCCAACCTGTCGTTTGCAGTGCTCGCCTGGGCGGGCAAGAGCTACCCGCTGCTGGTGTTCGCGGTCGGCTTCGAAAACCTGGCAAGCGGCATGGGCACCGCGGCCTTCGTCGCGTTCGCCATGGCGCTATGCAACCACAGCTTCAGCGCCACCCAATACGCCCTGCTGTCGGCGCTCGCCTCGCTCGGGCGCATCCTGTTCGGCCCGGCCACCGGCGGCCTAGTCGAGGCCCTGGGCTGGGCGAATTTCTTCGTGCTCACCTTCGTCGCCGCGCTGCCGGGACTGTGGCTGGTGTGGCAGATGCGCGTGCAGATCGCCGCGGTGGCCGAGGCGCAGCCTCAGGCGGCTTGAATCGGCCGGAGGCCAAAACCCCAAAACCGCTTTTGCTTTTATCCAGAACCGTGTTTCCTGGACGGATGTGTTTTTCATTCGTCCAGGAAGCACGGTTGGCGCGCGCAGCGCGCAAGTCCGCTCCTGGCCATGCAACGGTATTCAGGACGCCGCAGATACCGCTTAAGCCTTCTCGAACCTGTATACCGCCACGCTGCCGCGCAGATTGGGGGCGATGCGAACCGGGCGGCCCTGCTCCTGCATGACGATGCGCTCGAGAATGCGCACGCCGTGGCTGCCGCAGAAATCCTCGAAATCGGCCAGCGTGCACAGGTGCACGTTGGGCGTGTTGTACCAGAGGTAAGGCAGCACCTCCGACACCGGCATGCGGCCGAGCATGATCTGCAAGCGCTGCGGCCAGTAGCCGAAGTTGGGGAAGGAGACGATGCCCTGGCGCCCGACGCGCAGCATCTCCATGATGATTTCCTCGGTGTGGCGCATGGCCTGCAGCGTCTGCGACAGGATCACGTAATCGAACGACCCGGCGTCGAAGCCCGCCAGGCCCGCCTCCAGGTCGCTCTGGATCACGTTGACGCTGTTTTTCACGCAGGCGAGCACGTTGGCATCGCTGATTTCTATGCCGTAGCCGCGCACCTCGCGGCTCTGCTTCAGGTATTTCAGCAGCAGGCCTTCGCCGCACCCCAGGTCTAGCACGCTCGCGCCCGGCGGCACCCAGGCCGCGATGGCGTCGAGGTCGGCGCGGCCGTCGAGTTCGGGCAAGGCAAGCGTGGCATTCACGCCGTCGCCCCGGTTGCTGCCTGCGGCGCGAGGTCACCGCACTCCTTCGCGATATTTTCGAAGTACGCGCGCACCAGTGCATGGTAGCGCGCATCGTCGAGGAGGAAGGCATCGTGCCCGTGCGGCGCATCGATTTCGGCGTAGCAGACGTCGGCGCGGTTGTCGAGCAGGGCCTTGACGATCTCGCGCGAGCGCGCCGGAGCGAAGCGCCAGTCCGAAGTGAACGAAGCCACGAGGAAGCGCGCCTGCGCCGGCGAGAGCGCGCGGGCGAGGTCGCCGCCGCAGGCCGCCGCCGGGTCGAAATAGTCGAGCGCCCGGGTGATGAGCAGGTAAGTGTTGGCGTCGAAGTATTCGGAGAACTTGTCGCCCTGGTGGCGCAGATAGGATTCGACCTCGAAGTCCACGTCGAAGTGGAAGTTGATCGCGCCCGAGCGCAGGCTGCGGCCGAATTTTTCCATCATCGCGTCGTCCGACAGGTAGGTGATATGGCCGATCATGCGCGCCAGGCGCAGCCCGCTTCGCGGCACCACGTTGTAGGCGTAGTAGTCGCCGCCGTGGAAATCGGGATCGGTGGTGATGGCCTGGCGCGCCACCTGATTGAAGGCGATATTCTGCGCTGACAACTTGGGCGCCGCGGCGACGACGATGGCGTTCGCGATGCGCGCGGGATAGCCGATCGCCCATTGCAGCGCCTGCATCGCGCCGAGGCTGCCGCCCATCACCGCGGCCATGCGCTCGATGCCGAGCCGGTCGGCGAGCCGCGCCTGAGTCTCGACCCAGTCTTCGACGGTGACCACGGGAAAGCTCGAGCCGTAAGGCCTGCCGGTCTTGGGGTCGGTCGAAGCCGGGCCGGTGGAGCCGAAGCAGCCGCCGAGGTTGTTCACCCCGATGACAAAGAACCTGTCGGTGTCCAGGGGCTTGCCCGGGCCGATCATGTTGTCCCACCAGCCGACCTTGTCCGGCTCCGCCGCGTAGAAGCCCGCGACGTGGTGCGAAGCGTTGAGCGCGTGGCATACCAGCACCGCGTTGGATCCGGCCGCGTTCAGCCTGCCGTAGGTTTCGTACATCAGATCGTAGGCGTCCAGCACCGCGCCGCTCCTGCATGCGAGCGGCGTATCGAAGTGCATAGTCTGCGGCCGGACTGCGCCGACCGAGCGCGGTTCGCTCATGTTGCCTCGTATAAAAGCAAAAAACCCGTTCAGCTTGCTCGCTAAACGGGTTTCCCGCGCTTTAGCCGTATTTGTTTTTCACTCGGCCATGTGCAGGACCGGCGGCGCCCGCAAGCTGACCATCAAATCGGCGCTGGGATGAAAGATACCCGCGAAGGCGGGGGGCTGTCAATCGGCTTCGGCGGCCGCCGGCGAAAGCTGCGCCTCCTCGTTCACGCCAGCGCTTGTCTGCTTGCGCCTTGTCCGGCTCAGGCGTTGAGTTTGTCGAGCAACTGCTGCGCCTTTTCCGGGTCCTCGACGCGCAGGATCCGGTTCGCGAGTTGCGCGAGCTTGGCGAGGTCGGTCCTCAGCACCTGCTGCTTGATCTCGAGCAGGTTCGCCGGATGCATGGAAAACTGGCGCAGCCCGAAGCCGAGCAACAGCCGCGTCAGCGTGACGTCGCCCGCCATTTCGCCGCACACCGCCACCGGCACCCGCATGCGCGCGCCGGTCCTGATGGTGTGGGCGATCAGATGCAGCACCGCCGGGTGCAGCGGGTTGTACAGGTGCGATACGCTGTCGTCGGTGCGGTCTATGGCGAGGGTGTACTGGATCAGGTCGTTGGTGCCGATGGAAAGAAAATCGAGTTTGCGCACGAACACGCCGAGGGCGAGCGCCGCCGCCGGCACCTCGATCATGCCGCCGATCTGGATGCCGCGGTCGTAGGGCAGATTCTGCTCGTCCAGCAACTCCTTTGACTGGGCGATCATGGCGAGCGCCTGTTCGATCTCGTGCGCGTGCGCCAGCATTGGAATCAGCAGGCGGATCTTGCCGTAGTTCGAAGCGCGCAGAATGGCGCGCAGCTGCGTCAGGAACATCTGCGGCTCCGCCAGGCAGAGGCGTATCGCGCGCAAACCCATGGCCGGGTTGGGTCCGCTCCTCGCGCTGCTGTTCACGGTCTTGTCCGCGCCCAGATCGAGCGTGCGTATGGTCACCGGCATGCCGTGCATGGCCTGCGCCACCTGCCGGTAGGCCTCGAACTGCTCGTCCTCGCCGGGCAGGTCGTCGCGATTGAGAAACAGGAATTCGCTGCGGAACAGTCCCACGCCGGTGGCGCCGGACTCGCGCACCTGCTCGATGTCTTGCGGCAGTTCGATATTGGCGTGCAGGTCCACGGCGGTGCCGTCCCTCGTGGTGGCGGGCGTGGTGCGGATGCGCTTCAGCTTCTGCCGCGCCAGCTCGAGCTCGCGCTGGCGCTGCTTGTACTCCTCGAGCACCAGCTCGTCCGGAGCGACGATCAGCACGCCGTGCACGCCGTCGACGATCACCAGCTCGCCTTCGCGCACCATCTGCCGCGCCGTGTGCGCGCCGACAATGGCCGGGATGTTGAGGCTGCGCGCCACGATGGCCGTGTGTGAGGTGACGCCGCCCAGGTCGGTCACGAAGCCGGCGTACTGGTGCTGCTTGAACAGGATCATATCCGCCGGCGACAGGTCATGCGCCACCACGATCAGGCTTTCCTCGTGGGCGGGCGCGCCGCTCGCGCGGCCCGGCTGGGCCATCAAGACTTTGAGTACCCGCTCCACTACCTGCACCACGTCCGCCTTCCTTTCGCGCAGGTAGGGGTCCTCGATTTTCTCGAATTGCGCCACCAGGTGGTCCATCTGCGCCACCAGAGCCCATTCGGCGTTGCAGTGGAGGCTGCGGATCAACTCGCGCGGCGCGTGCGACAGGGTCGAGTCATCGAGGATCATCAGATGCAGGTTGAGGAACGCGCCAAGCTCGGTCGGCGCGCTTGCGGGGACGCTGCGGCGCAGCGCCTGCAGCTCGGCGCGCACGTGTTCCACCGCCACCGAGAAGCGCATCACCTCCAGCTCGATGTGCTCCGGCGCGATCGCATAATGCGCCACTTCCAGCCGCGCGCTGGAGATCAGGTGCGCCTGGCCGATCGCGATGCCGCCGCCTGCGCCGGAGCCATGGAGGGTAAAGCTCACTCGTCTTCCCCGAATTTCCCGGCGATCAATTTCAGCAGGGCTTGCAATGCCGTATCCGCATCGCTGCCGTCGGTTTCCACGTCGATCTTCGCGCCCTTGCCGGCGGCGAGCATCATCACGCCCATGATGCTCTTGGCGTTGACGCGGCGGCCGTTGCGGGTGAGCCAGATCTCGCTCTGAAATCCGCTCGCCAATTGCGTCAGCTTGGCCGCCGCGCGCGCGTGCAGCCCGAGCTTGTTGACGATCTCAACCTCGGTTTGCGGCATTGCAGGCATCGGTATTCATGTGCACTACCCCCGTCTGCCCGCCGTTTATGGCTTTGGCGGTAACGGCGGCGAGCGGTTCTTCGCGATAGGTCAGGGCGCGGATCAGCATCGGCAGGTTGACGCCGGAAACGCCTTCGACCCTGCCCGGCACCAGCAGGCGAGTGGCGATATTGGAGGGCGTGGCGCCGAGGATGTCGGTGAACACCAGCACGCCCTGGCCTTCGTCGAGCTGCTTCACCAGTTCCTCGGCCTGCGGCAGGATGGCCTCCGGATCATCGTGCACGGTGACGCCGAGCTGGCGCACCCGCGTCGGGCGCTTGGAGAGCACATGGCTTGCGCAATGGATCAGGGCTTCGCCGAACGCCCCGTGGGAAACAATCAGGATTCCGATCATGGCATTTACTCTGAAATTAATTGATCGACGCCGGCCGGCTTCGGCAAAGTAACGCCCGCCATGGCTTCAGGCGGCGCACGCTTTCTCCAGCGCGTCGATGAATATCCCGGCGACGTTGCAGCCGGTCTGCTCCCGGATTTCCTGAAAGCAGGTCGGGCTGGTGACGTTGACTTCGGTGAGGTAATCGCCGATCACGTCCAGGCCCACCAGCAACAGGCCGCGCCGCGCGAGTTCCGGGCCGAGCGCGACGGCAATCTCCAGGTCGCGCGCCGACAGCGGCTGCGCCACGCCGGTGCCGCCCGCGGCGAGGTTGCCGCGCGACTCGCCCGGTTTGGGGATGCGCGCGAGGCTGTAGGGCACAGGCTCTCCCGCGATCAACAGGATGCGCTTGTCGCCATCGCTTATTTCCGGGATATAGCGCTGCGCCATGATGGAGCGCGTGCCGTGCCGGGTCAGCGTCTCGACGATGACATTGCGGTTGGGGTCGGCGTCGGTGACGCGAAACACCTGCGCCCCGCCCATGCCGTCCAGCGGCTTCACCACCACGTCGGCGTGTTCGTCGATGAAAGCGTGGATCTGCTTCTCCAGCCGCGTCACCAGAGTCGGGGCGGTGAAGCGCGGGAACTCCGCGATGGCGAGCTTCTCGCTGTGGTCGCGCAGGGCGCGCGGATCGTTGAATACCCTTGCGCCCTCGCGGCCCGCGATCTCCAGCAGCCAGGTCGCGGTCACGTACTCCAGGTCGAAGGGCGGGTCCTTGCGCATCAGCACGGCGTCGAAGTCCGAAAGCGGGTCTTCGCGCGGCGGATCGATGCGGTACCAGCGCTCCTTGTCGCCGGTCAGTTCGAGGCGGCAGGACTCGCCGAGGACGCGGCCGCGCTTCCACATCACCCCGTCCTGCATCAGCATGTGCAACTCGTGGCCGCGGCCGGCCGCCTCGACCATCATCGCGTAGGTCGTGTCCTTGTAGGTCTTGATGCCGTCGAGCGGATCGAGAATAATCGCAATTTTCATTCGGCGAGTTCAGCCTGTTCCAATCCGGGTGCGGCGGCGGGATAGGGGACCATGGGTCCTCCGGTCAAGCCGATATGTGATTCTAACAGGCCCTTGCATGAGGGACATGAAAGGGCGTGTGGTGCCGCACCAGGCCTGATCGCGGCTATCGGCAACACGGCAAATAAAAAAGGCGGACCAGCCGCCTTTTTTCGTGTCGCGCAGGTCCGGCCGCTATTTGGCCAGGCCCATCAGGTAATCGACCGCGGCTTTGACGTCGGCGTCGGCGAGGGCGGTGTTGCCGCCCTTGGCGGGCATCGCGCCCTTGCCTTTGATCGAGCTGGCGTAGAGCGCATTCATGCCGGCTTTCAGGCGCGGCGCCCAGGCCGCCTTGTCGCCCGCCTTGGGCGCGCCGGCCACCCCGCTCCCATGGCAGGCGCTGCAGTTGGCCTCGTAGATTTTCTTGCCGTCGGCTTTGCCCGCAGCCGCGCCCGGCGCGGCGCCCGTCTCTGCCGCGCCACCGGTATCGGCAAAGGCCACGTCGCCCACCGGTTTCAGGCGCTTGGCTACGGCTTCGGGCGTCATGGCCGGACTATCCTTGTCGACGCTGCGCATGTTGGAAATGAATTGCGACAGCATCACGACAATCAGGATCGCCGCCAGCAACGCTAACGCAATCACGGTAATCAACGGCTTCCGCGTCTTGATCGGGCTTGCGTGCCCGGCATCGTGCTCATGCTGGCTCATTGGGTTCCTGACTTTTTGCAAACACGCGCATTATAGTCGGAAACCCCGTTGCCTTGAAAGCATTGCCGCATGGAGGGATGCGGCAAAAGTCGGTATACTTTGCCCGGCACGCGCCCGTAGCTCAGTTGGATAGAGTGTTGGTTTCCGAAGCCAAAGGTCACAGGTTCGACTCCTGTCGGGCGCGCCATTACCATCAGGGCCTTACGACGCTCCACGTGTTGAATTCAGAACGCAGGCGTCGTTACGTCGTCCTGCCCTTGCGCCCTAATTTCTCGCCCTTACCGCGCGTACCCGCCAGCACCCCGGCCTCTACGGCCGTCAAGCCACTCAGCATCACGGGCGCGCGATTGGGAAATTCCGCGACCAGCCGCAGCTTCCCTCCCATCGCCTCGACGTACCCGCGCAGCGTTGAGATCAGCAAATCGCTGCGCTTCTCAAGGCGCGAGATACCGTCCTGCCCGATCCCGAGTTCCTCGGCCATCTTCTCCTGTGTCAGCGCCAGGGCGCGCCGCAGGTCACAAAGTGACGTTTCATCTTCAATAAGCTCAGCCGTGCGCGCTTCCACCCTCTTGCGCCGCGCCGGGCTCAGAGCCGCCATTTTCTGTTCCAATGACTTAGCCATCGCTCTTTCTCCTTTCCTTTTCGACCCGCGCTACATGCTCGTCAAAGCGCGCGTCCGCTTTCTTGATGAGCTGGCGATAAAACCGCTTTTCGCTGCCGCCCGATTTGTCGCCGCCCACCAGCAGAATTGCCTGCCGCTTGGGGTCAAAGGCGAAGGCGATGCGCCACACGCCGTCCGCAGCGTCGAACCGCAGTTCCTTCATGTTCGCGTGACGCGATCCTTTCAGCGTATCCACGCGCGGCCGACCCAATGCCGGCCCAAATTGCTTTAGCAGCCCCATGTGAGCCAATACTTCGTCCTGCACCGCTTCGGGCAGATCGTTCAATTCGGCATCGAAAGCGTCATGCAACAATACAGCCCACATCGTAGTATAAGTATGCCTTTAAAGACATATGGTGTCAAATGCATGAACCACCAATTGGAAAGAGGCGCTTCATGTACTTTAGACGCTGGCGGAGATACCGGCATAGATCAACCGCAATCTTCCAACACTTCCTGTACTATCGCGTCTCGAACAGCGTAGCCCTTTTGTTTCCGCCCCGCCGGCGTGCGGCGGGCATAGCCAGGAGCACAGCATGAGCGCCATCAGCCGTTACCCCGTGCCCAGGCTCGAAGACCTGCCGCAGGACATCCGTGAGCGCATCGTCGCGGTGCAAGAGAAGGCCGGCTTCGTGCCCAATGTGTTCCTCACCCTCGCCCACCGTCCGGACGAGTTTCGCGCCTTCTTCGCGCTCCACGACGCGCTGATGGAAAAAGACAGCGGCCTTTCCAAGGCCGAGCGCGAGATGATCGTGGTTGCGACGAGCGGCGCCAACCAGTGCCAGTATTGCGTGGTCGCCCACGGCGCGATCCTGCGCATCCGCGCGAAGAACCCGCTCATCGCCGACCAGGTGGCGGTCAACTACCGCAAGGCCGACATCACGCCGAGGCAGTGCGCCATGCTCGACTTCGCCATGAAGATCGCGCTCGAGCCCTGGACCACAGGCGAGGCCGATTTCGAGGTCCTGCGCGGCCACGGCTTTTCCGACGAGGATATCTGGGACATCGGCGCCGTCGCCGGGTTCTTCGCGCTGTCGAACCGCATGGCCAACCTGATCGACATGCGTCCGAACGACGAGTTCTACACCATGGGCCGCGAGCCGCGCTAGTGACCCGGGCGATGCGTCTGCTGCTCGTCTGGGTCATCAACGCCCTGTCGCTGCTCGCGGTCGCGTACCTCCTGCCGTCGGTGACCGTGGCGAGCTTCTACATCGCGCTCATCATCGCCCTGGCGCTGAGTTTTCTCAATACGCTCATCCGGCCCGTGCTGGTGCTGATCACCCTGCCCATCACCATCCTCACCCTCGGGCTGTTCACCCTGGTGATCAACGCGCTCTTGTTCTGGTTCGTCGCCTCATTCGTGGCGGGTTTCCAGGTGGCTGGATTCTGGTCGGCGTTCTGGGGCGCGCTGCTCTACAGCATGATTTCCTCGCTCGCCAGTTGGCTGCTGATACCACGGCCGCGGCCGCCGTCGCCGCCTGCCGACTATATCGATTCGACGGCTCGCCGGCTTTAGGGGCGACGCCCCCGCCGCGACCGGCGCCGAGAGCGAACACCGATCAGGCGGGGGGCGGGCCTCCTGCCGCCTGGCCTCGATCGGTCTCACAGCAGCACGATGTCGAACTGCTCCTGGGTGTAGCTCGATTCCGCCTGCATCGACACCGGCTTGCCGATGAAATCCTCGAGCATGGCGAGCGACTGCGATTCTTCCTCCAGGAACAGATCGATGACCACTTGCGCGGCGAGGATGCGGAACTCGCGCGCGTTGAACTGGCGCGACTCGCGCAGGATCTCGCGCAGGATCTCGTAGCACACGGTGCGCGAGGCCTTGACCTGGCCGCGGCCGCCGCAGGTGGGGCAGGGCTCGCACAGCACGTGCGCCAGCGATTCGCGCGTGCGCTTGCGCGTCATCTCCACCAGGCCGAGCTGGGTGAAGCCGCTCAGCGTCATGCGCGTGCGGTCGCGCGCGAGCGCCTTGTTGAATTCCGCCAGCACCGCGGTGCGGTGCTCCTCGTTTTGCATATCGATGAAATCGAGGATGATGATGCCGCCGAGGTTCCTCAGGCGCAACTGGCGCGCGATCACCTGCGCCGCCTCCAGGTTGGTCTTGAAAATGGTGTCGTCGAAATTGCGCAGGCCGACAAAGCCCCCGGTGTTGACGTCGATGGTGGTCATCGCCTCGGTCTGGTCGATGATCAGGTAGCCGCCGGACTTCAGGACGACGCGGCGCGCGAGCGCGCGCTCGATCTCGTCTTCCACGCCATACAGGTCGAACAGCGGCCGTTCGCCGTTGTAGTGGTCCAGGCGCGCGAGCACGTTCTGCATGTAGTCGCGCGCGAACGCCTGCAGCCTGAGGAAATTCTCGCGCGAGTCGATCAGGATGCGGCTGGTGTTCTCGTTGACGAAGTCGCGCAGCACGCGCTGCGCCAGCGACAGGTCCTGATACAGCAGCGAGGGCGCGGCCGCGGACAGGCTTTTCTCGCGCAGGTCCTGCCACAGCTTGCGCAGGTACTGCAGGTCGTTCAGCAACTCGGCGTCGCTGGCGGTTTCCGCCATGGTGCGGATGATGAAGCCGCCTTTTTCGCCGGCGGGCAGGATCTGCCTCACCCGCTCGAGCAGCAGTGCCCGCCCGCTTTCGTCCTCGATGCGCTGCGAGATGCCGATGTGCGCGTCCTGCGGCAGGTGCACCAGCATCCTGCCGGCGATGCTGATCTGGGTCGACAGGCGCGCGCCCTTGGTGCCGATCGGATCCTTCACCACCTGCACCAGCAGCGGCTGGCCTTCGGCGAGGATTGATTCGATCGGCCGTTGCGCCGCCTTGCCCGGCTCGGCGCCGCTGTGGCCGTTCTGGCGTTCCTCCCAGATGTCGGCGACGTGCAGGAACGCGGCGCGTTCCAGGCCGATCTCGACGAAGGCCGACTGCATCCCGGGGAGCACGCGCGCCACCTTGCCCATGTAGATGTTGCCCACCAGCCCGCGGCTGGCGGAGCGCTCGATGTGCAGTTCCTGCGCGACGCCGCTATGCATCACGGCGACCCGGGTTTCCTGCGGCGTGACGTTGATCAGGATATCTTCGCTCATGCGGGCATTCTACCGGATGGCGCCGGAAGCGCGTCCGGGGCGGGCCTTGGCTCAGGCGGCAGGCCCGATGCCGAAGCGTTTGAGCAGTTGTGCGGTCTCGTACAGGGGCAGGCCCATCACGCCGGAATAGCTGCCGCGGATCTCGCTGATGAATGCGCCGGCATAGCCCTGGATGCCGTAGGCGCCGGCTTTGTCCATGGGCTCGCCGCCGGCCACGTAACGCTCGATCTCGGCCGGCTCGAGCGTGCGCAAGCGCACCGCGGTCGCCGACAGCTCGGTCTCCATGCGCTCGCCGAACTTGAACGCGATTGCCGTGAGCACCTCGTGCTCGCGGCCCGACAGGCGTGCCAGAAAATCGGCAGCCTCGGCCGCATCCGCCGGCGTGCCGAGGATTGCGTCGCCCAGGCATATCGTGGTGTCCGCCGCCAGCACGCCGCGCAGCGGCAGCTTGCGCTGCTCGAGGCGCAGCCAGCCGCCCTCGGCCTTGTCGCGGCACACGCGCAGGACGTAGTCGCGCGGTTTTTCCCCGGGCAGCGGATCTTCGTTTACGTCGGCACCGCGCTTCGCCTTGACGCGCTGCATCAGCACTTCGTGATCGACGCCGATCTGGTGCAGCAGTTCGCGCCGGCGCGGGCTGCGCGAGGCTAGGTAAATATACGACTTGGTGATCAGCAGGTTCATTCGCGATGGTACGGGTGGCCGCCGATGATGCTCAGCGCGCGATACAGTTGCTCCGCCAGCAGCACCCGCGCCAGCCCGTGCGGCAGGGTCATGCCCGACAGGCGCAGCTGCATGGCGGCGGTCTTTTTCAAGGCGGCGTCCAGGCCGTCGGCGCCGCCGATCAGAAATACCACCGGGCCGCGTTCCCGCATCCAGGCTTCGAGCTGCAGCGCGAGGCCGGTCGTGCTCAGATCCTTGCCGCGCTCATCCAGCGCAATCACGCGGCCGCCCTTGGGCAGCGCGGCGCGGATGCGCCCGGCTTCGGCGGCGAGCATTTGCGCCACGGTTTTCCCGCTGGTGCGCGCTTCCGGTTTGATCTCGACGAGCTCGAGCGCCGTGCCCGGCGGCATGCGCTTCGCGTATTCGCGGTAGCCATCGACCACCCAGGACGGCATGCACGTGCCGACGGCGACCACGACGAGTTTCATCCGGGTTTGCGGACGCGGTTACCCGGCGGCCGGCTGCGATTGCGCCGCCTTCTTGCGCGCGCGCGGCCGTTTCGGTTCGGGCTGGTCCCACAGCTCTTCCAGGTTGTAGTACTGGCGGATGCCGGGCTGCATCACGTGCACGATGATGGCGCCGAGATCGACCAGGACCCACTCGCCGGTCTGCGCCCCTTCCACCGAAAGCACGTGGGCGCCCGCCGCCTTCAGCTTCTGCGCCACATTGTCGGCGAGCGCCTTGACCTGGCGCATCGAGTCGGCGCTGGCGATGATCATGCGCTCGAACAAGGGCGAGAGATGGGCGACTTTGAGCACGACGATGTCGCGGCCCTTGATGTCTTCGAGTGCGGCAACCACCGCTTTTTCCATTTTGCGGATATCCATTAGGTCTAGAGTGTCTCCTTTAGGTAAAGATGCTGCGACTGAATATAAGCGAGAACTGCGGCGGGGAGCAAATGGCGCGTGTCCTGCCCGGCGGCAAGCCTTGCGCGGATGGCCGAGGCCGAGACGTCCATCGGCGGCATGTCGAAGCGCGCGATCCTGCCCGCCGCGCTCGCGCCGAGCTGTTCGCCCCGCGCCGAGCGGCGGGCGATCTCGGCCGAGAGTTCGGGCCGCGGTCCGCCGTCGCTCGCGCGAAGGCCGGGGCGGCTGACGTGAGCAATATGCGCCAGATCGAACAGCTCGCGCCAGCGCAGCCAGGTCGGCAGGCTGAGGAAAGAATCGCTGCCCAGCAGCAGCACCAGCGGCTGCGCGTTCCCCAGTTGCGCTCGCAGCCGGGCGAGGGTATGCACGGTGTAGGTGGGCTCGCTGCGATCGAGCTCGCTCTCGTCGATGCGAAAGCGCGCGCGGCCTTCGGTCGCGAGCCTGAGCATCGCCAGCCGGTCACGCGCGCCCGCCACGGTCGAGGCGCGATGCCCTGGGCTGCCCGAGGGCAGCCACAGCACTTCGCTTAAGGGGAGCCCGGCAAGCGCCGCTTCGGCGAGCGCGACATGGCCCAGGTGGACCGGATCGAAGGTGCCGCCGAGGATGCCGATGACGTTCTGGTTCGCGGCGTTCAGGTCGAAGGCGCTCAAAATTTGCGCGCGGCGCCGATGGGCAGGTTGGCGATGCGCCGCATCTCCGGCTCATCGAACACGCCCGGGTGTTCGAGATAATCGAGCAGCATGTCGGTGGCATCTAAGCCCCAGAACAGCTCCTTGCCGGTATCGAACGTCGGCACGCCGTACACGCCGCGAGCTATCGCCTGGCGGCCGTTCGCGGCGAGCGCATCTTTCACGCGCTGCTCGGCGATCATGGCATCGGCGGCAGCAACGCCGAGGCCGAACTTGGCGCTGAGCGCCGGCCACTCGTCCGCCACCGAGCGGCCTTCCTTCCAGATGAATTCGAATAGGGTCTTGATCGCCTCATAGCGGCAATCGAGCGCGAGCGCGAGACGCAGCGCGTGGATCGGATTGAACGGATGCGCCGGCGGGTAGCTCATCGCGATGCCGTGCCGGCCGGCTTGCCAGTAGGTAAACCGATAAGTCTGCAATCGCTTCGCCGGCACTTCCGCCGGCCCCTTGCCGCCCCAGTGGTTGAGCAAGCCCGCGAACAGCACCGGGCGCAACTCGGCCGTCTGCATCAGTTCGGGGTAGGCCTCGAACTGCAGGTACGCGTAGGGCGAAACGAAGTCGAAGTACCAGTCGAGCCGCATCACGTCCGGATCTGCCCGTCGCCGAGCACGACGTATTTCTGCGAGGTGAGGCCTTCCAGCCCCACCGGCCCGCGCGCGTGCAGCTTGTCGGTGGAAATGCCCACTTCCGCTCCCAGGCCGTACTCGAAGCCGTCGGCGAAGCGCGTCGAGGCGTTGACCATCACCGAGCTCGAATCGACCTCGCGCAGGAATCGTTGCGCTCGTCCCTGATCCTGGGTGACGATGGCGTCGGTGTGCGCCGAGCCGTACTTGGCAATGTGCTCCATCGCCTGGTCGATGTCCTTCACCACGCGCACCGCCAGAATCGGCGCGAGATATTCGGTGTACCAGTCCTCCTCGCTCGCGGGCTTGATCGCGGGCACGATTTTCCTCGAGCGCTCGTCGCCGCGCAGTTCCACGCCCTTGTCGAAATAGATTTTCGCGAGCGGCGGCAGCACCTTCGCCGCCACGCCTTCCGCGACCAGCAGCGTTTCCATGGTGTTGCAGGTGCCGTAACGCTGCGTCTTGGCGTTGTCGGCGATGCGTATCGCCTGGTCCAGGTCCGCCGAATCGTCGATATACACGTGGCAGACGCCGGCGAGGTGCTTGATCATCGGGATGCGCGATTCGGCCATGACGCGTTCGATCAGGCCCTTGCCGCCGCGCGGCACGATGATGTCGACGTAGCGGTTCATCGTGAGCAGCTCGCCCACCGCGGCGCGGTCGGTGGTCGCGATCACCTGGATCGCCGTGCGCGGCAGTCCGGCCGCATCCAGGCCCTCGTGCATGCGCGCTGCGATCGCGTGGTTGCAGCGCAGCGCTTCGCTGCCGCCGCGCAGGATGGCGGCGTTGCCCGACTTCAGGCACAGCCCCGCCGCGTCGGCGGTGACGTTGGGGCGCGATTCGTAAATGATGCCAATCACGCCGAGCGGCACGCGCATGCGGCCGACGCGAATGCCGCTCGGGCGCTCGCGCAACTCGGTGATGGCGCCGACCGGATCGGGCAGGCGCGCGATCTGCTCCAGGCCTTCGGCCATGGCTTCGACGCCGGCCGGGGTGAGCGCGAGCCGGTCGAGCAGCGCCGGCACCAGACCCCGGGCGCGCGCCTCGGCCACGTCCTCGGCGTTGGCAGCCAAGAGGCGCGCCGCGTCGCGCCGTATCGCGGCGGCCGCGGCGGCGAGCGCGCTATCCTTGGTAACCGTGTCCGCGCGCGCGAGTAGGCGCGCCGCCGCGCGCGCCTGCTCGCCCAGCTGGCGCATGTAGAGCTTGACGTCCCCGATTTCGGCAACTGCGTTCATGCGCGCGATTCTACCCTTCTGGGCCGCTCAAGTCTTAGCCGCGGGCGCGTTCCCTCGCCCCGCCTATGGCGAGAGGGCGAGAGTGAGGGGAAAGTTTGTCATCCACTTTCACGGTTTTCAATAAGCGGGAAAATGCGGCAGAAGTCGTTGCTCTATCCCAGAGCTTTCTTGATCAACTCGACGCATTCGTCAAAGCTTCGCCGATAATCGAGAACTTCAAGCGCCGCGAACGTCTCTCTTAGTGCCGCCTCTTGCGAGGCAATTTTTTCAAGTATGGCTTCCCGACGGTCGCCGAGGATGGGCTGGATTTTCCACAGTGCCTCCGGCTCTTTTTCCACTATCAGTGCAAAATCGAAGATGTCTCGCGCTGCGAATCGATTCCCTCTATGCCAGACCTTCTTTGCGAGGATTTCGGAGGAGGTCTCCACCTGAACCTTGCGCTCGAACAAGATCTCGATAACAGTGGCATTTTCCGTCAATGGCGCGGACGCCACGAAATCGATCTCGCCTTCGGCGAAGTTAAGCTTCAGAAAGTCGGCCTGTTCGACGTAATCCGAGGTTAGCGATTCTGCTTTGTCGTTAAGCCGGGGACTCAGGTAAGGTAGACACTGCGGATCGAGCACAAAAATGTCGAAGTCCTTGCTGAACCGATGGTGATGTCGGCGCATCAGCACGGTTCCGCCGCCGAAGCTCCAGTTGTCGAGCCTAGCCCCGCCAGCGCGGGCGGAATCGATCAGCAACAGAGCCCGCTGAAACAGCGTCTCCCAGAGCTTCAGCCGGTCTTCATCCAATTCCCTATCCTTCGAGCGGCGCCGATGTCATGGGCGATCTTCTCCAAATTCTTCTCCACCCTTCCGGGTTTGGTCCATTTACTTGCTTCGCCGATCAACCCCCTCAACAATTCAGGCGCGGCCTCATCCAGGAGCGCGCGCAGATGCGGCCGTTTGCCGTCGGTCGGCTTTCCCGTGAGCAGCGCGTGGATGAGTTCGTCCTCGGTGAGAGCGATCTTATAGCTTACATTAGCCGTGGTGCACGCCATGCGGATGAAGTCCGATCGGCGGGTTTCCGGGGCTGCTTGCACTTCGAGATCGAGTCCCAGCTTGTCGAGGATCACAAGAACCTTCCTCACGCCCAGATCCGGGAACAAACCATTCTCCAACTGGTTCAGCGTAGTGCGGGACAGCCCCGCCGATTTTGCCAGTTGGGCCTGCGTGAGTCCACATTCGAGCCGCGCCCGCCGAATCTCGTAGCCAAGCTCCTGAAGTCGCATCGGAAACCTCAATAATGTTATATATATTGAACATTATAGCCTTGCCAACCACTTTTTCAAGCCCATCGAGGACAGCACTAGCCGAACTTAGCGGATTCGCGGGGTACGAGTTGATTAAGTGATTGATTCTTCACGTGGTGACACCCAAATGTCTGCACTACACGGCTGAGGCGCGGGCGACCTCCTCGGCAGTGATTTTCGGTGGGGCCTGAGCCGGCAAAGTGAGTTTGAGTTTTTCCAGCAGCAGCTTGATCTCCGGCTCGGGCTGCGTGTAGCGCGTGAGGCTCAGTTCGCGTCCGTCTGTGGTTGGGATGTGGAC